>NZ_JBVHWK010000019.1:25602-123613 GCF_055569445.1 Streptomyces sp. NPDC029122
CCGACCCTCCTTCCCCCACACGACCCTCTTCCGCCCTCGCCCGGGAGCCGCACTGATGCGTCGGCGGGGGCGCGTCCGTGGCGCCCCCCCTCGGCCCCCCCCCGGCCCGCCCCCGAGCGGGTGTCACTCCGCCTTCGCGGCCTCCGGCTGCCAGGGCGGGGTCTGGCCCCAGGACCAGACGGGGACCTTCGCCGCGTCCACCGGCGGCGGGTTCGGGCCCGAGTAGATCAGGGCCATCCGGGTGCCCCACTCGATGTAGTAGACGAACACCGCCCGGAACTCCGGGTCCGCCGGCAGGCCGACCTCGTCGGCCGTGTCCAGCAGCAGGTCCACCCAGCGGCGGCGCTGCCGCTCGGTGATGCCGCGCCCCAGGTGCTTGGTGGCCATGTGCTGGTGGCCGCCGTGGTGCGCCGAGTACGCGGCGGGGCCGCCGAAGACCTCCCCCAGCCAGGCCGCGACGTGCTGGGGGTGTTCCGAGTCCATGCCCGCGAAGACCGGGGCGAGGACCTCGTCGCGCAGCGCGTGGGCGTAGAAGACGCCGGTGAGCCTGCGCAGGGCCTCCGCCCCGCCCATCCACTCGTAGATCGTGGGAGTCGTGCTCATGACTGTCCGGCGGCCTTCCCCGGACCCGCCACGCCGGTCACGAGGTAGTGCTGCATCTCCTCGATGGCCGTCACGTACGGGCGGATCGCGCTGAAGAACGCCGGGAAGTGCTCACCCTTGCGGAAGCCGTTCAGGTGGGCCTCGATCGAGGTCCAGCGGATGCGGAGGATGTAGCGCTCCTTCTCCTCCTCGCAGCGGGCCAGCTCGTAGTCGACGCACTCGGGCGACGCGGCCAGGGCCTCGGAGGCCCTGGCGTACGCGTCCTCGAACGCCTGCTGGTCCTGCGAGGCGATCCGGTAGCGGATGTACTCGACGGTGGTGGTCATGGATTGCGTGCCTCTCCCTGGGATCAGGTCGTCCCGGCTACCTTTCCGCGATCATGCGCACCCGGACAGGTTTTCCGTCACTCGGACCGCGACTTCTGGATGTCCGGGCCCTGGGCGCGGACCTGCCACACCTTGTCGAGGGAGTCCCGCAGCTCGCCGAGCCAGGCGTCGGCGTTCTCCCCGACGAGGCGTACGCACCAGGCCAGGGCGTCGGCCCGGCTGCGCGCCACGCCGCCGGCGACCAGGGTGTCCAGCACCTGGCGCTCGGACTGGCGCAGCCGGGTCATGACGGGGACGGCGAGGTGGGTGAAGAGGACCGTCTCCCCGCCCGACGTCACGCCCCAGGCGACCTTGCGGCGGTAGAGCTCCTCCGCCTCGCGGGCCACCTCCATCCGCCGTTCGCGGGTGCGCTCTCGGAACTCCTTGACCGACTCGGACGCCGGGACGCTGCCGACGACCGTGATCTCCTCCCGGTCGACCGTGACCGAGACGAGTGACTCGTAGACGTCCGCCGGCAGGCGCTCGGCGAACCACGCACGGAGCTGCTCGCTCTGTTCGGCTGTAATCATGTAATCAACGTTGCATCGGTTCTCCGCGTGATCGCAAGGCTCCGGCCGTTCGCCCTCGGCGTCAAAGGACCGCCGCGGCGCGCTCAGCCCATCGAGCGGTAGCGGTGGATCAGGGAGACGGCCATCGCGCCCTCTCCGACGCCCGAGGCGACCCGCTTGACCGAGTGGGCGCGCACGTCCCCCGCCGCGAAGACCCCGGGGACGCTGGTCTCCAGCGGATACGGGGCGCGTTCCAGGCTCCACTCCGCCGGGAGTTCGCCGCCGTTGGCGATCAGGTCGGAGCCCGTGAGGACGAAGCCGTGCTCGTCGCGCTCCACGACCCCGGCCAGCCAGTCCGTGTGCGGGCGGGCGCCGATGAAGGTGAACATGAACCGCGCCGGCTCCTCCCGGTCCTCATCCGTGCCGGCGTCGTGCAGGGTGATCCGCTCCAGGTGCTCCCCGCCGTGCAGGGCGGTGACCGTGGTGCGGACCCTCACCTCTATGTTGGGGGTGCGGTCGATCTCGTCGATCAGGTAGCGGGACATGCTCGCGTCCAGGGAGGCCGCGCGCACCAGGATCGTCACCCGGGCGGCGTACTTGGCGAAGTGGACCGCCGCCTGGCCGGCCGAGTTGGCGCCGCCCACGATGAACACGTGCTGCGAGATGCAGGCCGAGCTCTCCGTGGTCGCCGCGCCGTAGTAGAGCCCGGCGCCCTCGAAGCGGTCCGCGCCGGGCGCTTGGAGCCGGTTGTACGAGACGCCGGTCGCCAGCAGCACCGTCTCCGCGCTGATCTCCGTGCCGTCCGCCAGGGTCAGGACCTTCGCCGGGTCGTCCCGGGTCAGGGAGACCACCTCCACCGGGTGCAGGATCTCGGCGCCGAAGCGGGACGCCTGGATGGTGGCCCGGCGGGTCAGGTCCCCGCCGGAGAGCCCCGAGGGGAAGCCCAGGTAGTTCTCGATCAGGCTGGAGGTGCCGGCCTGGCCGCCCGGGGCGCGGGAGTCCAGCATCAGCGTGGACAGGCCCTCCGAGGCCGAGTACACCCCGGCGGCGAGCCCCGCCGGGCCGGCGCCGACGATGACGCACTCGTAGTGCGGGCGCGAGGCGGTGGTGGCCAGGCCCAGGCGCCGGGCCAGCTCGGTGTCGGACGGGGCCGACAGCACCGACCCGTCAGGGAAGCGCACCAGCGGGAGCGCCGCGTCCGCCTGCGCGGCGGCGATCACCGTCAGCGCCTCGGGGTCCCGCTCGACGTTGAGGAAGCGGAACGGCTGCCCGTTGCGGGTGAAGAAGTCCCGGACGGCATGGGTGCCGGGGGAGACCAGGTGGCCCGCGACGATGATCCCGTCGTACGCCGGCCGGTAGGTGGCCAGCCAGTCGGAGAGCAGGTCGTCCAGCACCGGGAAGAGCCGCTCGTGCGGCGGGTCCCAGGGCTTGAGCAGGTAGTAGTCCAGCCGGACCCGGTTGATGGCGGTGATGGCCGCGTCCGTCTCCGCGTACGCCGTCAGCAGGACCCGGCGGGCGTCCGGGAAGCGGCTGACCGCCTCCAGCAGGAACTCCACCCCGGTGACGTCCGGCATCCGCTGGTCGACGAGGAACAGCGCGGGGTCGTGGCCGCGCTCGTCGAGGGAGTCCAGGATCTTCAGGGCGTCGGCGGCCGAGGAGGCGCCGAGCACCCGGTAGCGGTCGCCGTAGGCGCTGCGCAGGTCGCGGCGGACGGCGCGCAGCACCTGCGGGTCGTCGTCCACGGCCAGGATGACGGGCTTGCGGCTCTCCGCGCGCTCGGCGGCGCTCGTGACGCCCGCGGCGGCCGTCGTGGCGGGCGCGGCGCGCTCCGGTGCCGCGCTCACGCCGGGTCCAGCATCAGCTGGTCGGCGTAGCACCACGCCCACTCCTCGCCGGGCTCGTGCGAGGCCGCGATCGGGTGGGCGGTCGCCCGGTAGTGCCGGGTGGCGTGGCGGTTCTTCGACGAGTCGCAGCAGCCGACGTGCCCGCAGCTCAGGCACATCCGCAGGTGCACCCACCCGTCACCCAGCCGCAGGCACTCCTCGCAGCCCTCGGCGGAGGGCTCGACCGGACGTATCCGGTCGACGTGCGTGCACAACAACTCCATCGTCATCGTCCCCGTCCCTCTCCTCGGCACTTCCACGCCCCGTCGCGCCCGTCCATCACGGCGCGTCCAGACCATAGAGCGGGAATTCGGGGAACGGTTCACCGATCCGGCCGAGGTCAGGAAGTCCGGCGGGTACTTCGTGACCTCGGCGGCCGACTAGGTGAGGTGGTGCCGCCACCTTGCCCGCTACCTCACGAAGTCACCTTCGTGCGCTTTGACGAGGGCACCCGGTGCACGCAGTGTGGGGAACGCAAACGACAACAGGCGGCGCCTGGAGGAATCTGTGAGCAGAAAGATTCTGGTCATTGTCTCCGAACACGGCTACTGGTCCGAGGAATTGATCGGACCCGTTTCCACGTTCGACGAGCGGGGCTACGAGACCGTGTTCGCCACGCCGACCGGAAAGCGCGCACACGCACTTCCGCCGAGCCTCGACGCGCACTACGTCGACCCTCCGCTGGGCCGCTCGGTGACCACCGAGGAGAACGCCCGGCTGGGCCGCGAGTTCGAGCAGTCGAGCCGGCTCGACTCGCCCCTCGACATCGAGGCGTGGGTGCCCGAGCGCCCGTACACGAGCGACGAGGGATACCTGCGGAAGCTGGAGCAGTACCACCGGGACCTGGACCGGCTCGACGCCGACATCGCGGAGTACGACGCGGTCCTCATCGTCGGCGGCAGCGGTCCCATCGCCGACCTCGCCAACAACGAGCGGGTGCACGCCCTCATCCTGGCCTTCAAGAAGGCCGGCAAGGTCGTGGCCGCCGAGTGCTACGGCGTCGCCTGCCTCGCGTTCGCCCGGGACTGGGACGACCGCAGGAGCATCATCTGGGGCAAGCACGTGACCGGCCACTGCAAGGAGTACGACTACAAGGACGGCACCGGATTCCTGGGCACCGATTTCAACATGGGCCCGCCCCCGTATCCGCTCGAGTACATCCTGCGCGATGCGACCGGACCGCGCGGCGCCTATCACGGGAATTTCGGAAAGCCGCTCTCGGTGGTCGTCGACTATCCCTTCGTGACCGGCCGCTCGACCCCCGACTCTTACCTCACGGGGCAGAAGATCGTGGAAGTCCTGGAGGACGGTCTCACCCGCTACGGGTGGTAGGGGAAAAGGGGGGAATCCGATGAACGCCGAAGCCACTCCCGGACGGGAAAGGCTGATCGAACAGTTCAGGGCCGACGGTCTGAACGTCATGTTCGGAAATCCGGGGACGGTGGAACAGGGATTCCTCGACGCGGTGGACGCGGCGGCGGACTTCCAGTACGTGCTCGCCCTCCAGGAGACCGTGGCCGCGGGCATCGCCGACGGCTATGCCCGCGCCACCGGCGGTGCGGCGCTGCTCCAGCTGCACTCCGGCGTGGGACTGGGCAACGGCATCGGCATGCTCTACCAGTCGCTGCGCGGCCACACCCCGCTCGTGGTCGTCGCCGGCGACGCCGGGGTCCGCTACGACGCCATGGACGCGCAGATGGCCTGCGACCTGGTGGCCATGGCCAGGCCCGTCACCAAGTACGCGACCCGCGTCACCGACCCCCGGTCCGTGCTCCGCACCGTCCGGCGGGCCGTCAAAATCGCCCTGACCCCGCCGCGCGGCCCCGTGTTCGTGGCCCTGCCCATGGACGTGCTCGACGAGCTCAACTCCGAGCCGGTGCTGCCCGCCACGGTGCCGCTCACCGACGTGGCGCCCTCGGCGGCCTCGGTCGGCCGGGCGGCCGAGCTGCTCGCCGGAGCCGAGCGTCCGGTGGTCCTCGTCGGGGACGGGGTCGCGCTCTCCGGAGCACAGGCCGAACTCGCCGCCGTCGCCGAGCTGCTGGGCGCCGACGTGTACGAGGTCGACTCGTCCGAGGTGAACATCGCCGCCTCGCACCCGCTGCGCCGGGGCCAGACCGGCCACATGTTCGGCCCGCACAGCAGGGAACTGGTCGCGGGGGCGGACGGGGTGCTGATCGTGGGCACCTACGTCTTCCCGGAGGTGTTCCCCGAGTTGGAGAACCCCTTCCGGCCCGGCGCCAAGGTCGTCCACATCGACCTCAACGCCTACGAGATCGCCAAGAACCACCCCGTCGACCTGGGACTGGCCGCCGACCCGCGGCACGCGCTGCGCGCGCTGGCCGGCGTACTGGAACAGCGGCTGACCCCGGCCCGGCGGGCGGCGGCGGCCGCACGGCTGGACGTACGGATCCGCGAGCGGGCCCGGACGGAGCCGCGGCGGCCGGACGACGGCACGCCGATGGCCGTCTTCCTGCGGACGCTCGCCGAGCGCACCGGCGGGGACCTGATCGTCTTCGACGAGGCGCTCACCACCTCCCCGCTGGTCACCCGCCACCTGCCGCCCGAGCGGCCGGGCGACTACCACCTCACCCGGGGCGGCTCGCTGGGCGTCGGCTTCCCGGGGGCGGTCGGCGCCAAGCTCGCCCGCCCGGACCGGCTCGTCGTCGGCTTCGCGGGCGACGGCGGGTCCATGTACACCTACCAGGCGCTGTGGACGGCGGTCCGGCACGGCATAGCCGCCAAGTTCGTGGTCTGCAACAACCGCAAGTACCGGCTGCTCGACGACAACATCGCCCAGTACTGGCGGGAACGGGACATCGCCGAGCACCCCTTCCCGGGCTCCTTCGACCTCTCCCGTCCCGAGATCGACTTCGCCGGGCTGGCCCGGGCGCTGGGCGCCGACGGCACACGGGTGGAGAAGCCCGACGAGGCCGCGGCCGCCGTCGACCGGATGCTGGCCCACCCCGGGCCGTACCTGGTCGACGTCCAGGTCTGAGCACGGCCCGCGCCCCCGCACCGCCGGGGAACACCACGCGACACACCCACGGACAGGAGGAGACCGCATGCCCGCCGAGCGGCTGACCGAGGACGCGATCCGCGCCTTCGCCGAGAACTGGTACGTGGCCCTGGACCGGCACCTCCCGCTGGAGCAGGTCCTCGCACTCATCACCGAGGACCTGGAGTTCAAGGTCCCCGAGGACACCTTCCTCGGGCACGAGGGCTTCGGCCGCTGGTACCACGCCGTCACCCACCGGTTCTTCGACGAGGTGCACACGGTCACCAAGGTGGAGCCGGTCATCGAGGGCGGCCGGGCCATCGTCCGGGTCCTCGTCAACTGGCAGGCCAAGATCTGGGACCCGCCGGCCGCCCGCAGCCAGTGGCTGGGCTTCGACGCCGACCAGACCTGGACGCTCGTGGCGGGCGGCGACGGACCGCTGATCAAGCAGTACACCGTCAACGAGCTCGCGCCGATGCCCGGTTCGGGCTCGCTCTGAGGAGGCGGCGGCGATGACCGAAGTGACGCGCGAACGCGTCGAGGCCGCCTACCGGGCCCTGGGCTCCGGCGACCGCGCGCGGATCCTCGAGTACTACGCGGAGGACCTGCGCTGGCTCGTGCCGGGCAACCACCCGCTCGCCGGCCGGTACGAGGGCCTCGACGCCTTCCTGGAGCTGATGGGCCGGACCCACAAGCTCACCGGAGGCACCTTCCGGATGGACCTGGAGGCGGTCCTCGTCGGGGAGGACTGCAGCGCCGACGTGTGCCGCAACTTCGCGGTCCGCGACGGCGCGGACCCGGCGAGCACCTCCCCGTACGAGCGGATGGACTATCCGGTCTTCCACTTCATGCGGTGGCACGACGGCCGGATCACCGAGGGCCGCGACGGGCTCTTCGGGGACACGGCGGCCGCCTTCAGCCAGTTCTGGGCACCGTTCGCGCCGGACGGGACCCGCAGGGACCGATAGGGGGATGAGAGACGCGATGGACGCCCGAGAGATCCTGACCAAGTACTACCAGTACGCCAACGCCGGGGACTGGGACCGCTGGTGCGACCTGTTCGCCGACGACCAGGTCATGGACGAGCAGCTCGCCGGACACATCGAGGGCCTGGAGACCCTGCGCTCGATGATGAAGGGCATGGGGACCATGTACCGGGTCTTCCGCAACGAGCCCGTGCACTTCCTGGTCGACGGGACCAAGGCCGCGGCCGTCTCCCGCCTCAGCGCCGTCAGCGCCTCCGGCGAGGCCGTCGAGGCCGACGTGATGAACTTCTTCGAGATCGTGGACGGACGGATCGCCTACATGGCGAACTACCACGACACCGCCCCCTTCCAGGTCCTGAACCAGGGCTGAGGGGACCGGACCCGTGGCCACAGAGCAGTACGACTACGTGATCGTCGGCTCCGGCACCGCCGGAAGCGTCCTCGCCCGCCGCCTCTCCGAGGACCCGGACGTCTCCGTCCTCGTCCTGGAGGCCGGCGGCCCCCGCATCCCGCCCGAGGTGGACGACCCGTCCTCCTGGTACAAGCTGCTCGGCGGGCCCGTCGACTGGGGCTACACCAGCGTCCCGCAGCCGGGCCTCGGCGGGCGCCGCACCTACGAACCGCGCGGCAAGGCCCCCGGCGGCAGCAGCAACCTCTACATCATGATGCACGTCCGCGGCCACGCCTCCGACTTCGACAACTGGGCCTACCAGGGCGCGGCCGGCTGGGCGTACGAGGACGTCCTGCCGTACTTCGCCCTGCTGGAGGACCAGGAGGACGTCACCGCCGCCACCACCGGCACGGCCGGACCGCAGCGGATCACCAACGCGGGCCTGCACGGCCCCAGCCCGGTCTCCCGCGCCTTCATCGACGCCGCCGTCGAGCTGGGCCACCAGGAGATCGCCGACTTCAACACCGACGGCCCCCGGCGCGGGCTCTTCGGCACCGGCTGGCACCACATCGACGTCGCCGACGGCCGCCGCCAGGGCGCCCTGGCCGCCTACCTGGAGCCGGCGCTCGTCCGCCCCAACCTGACCCTGCGCACGAGCGCCCAGTCCACCCGGCTGCTCTTCGAAGGGGACACCTGCACGGGCGTCGAGTACGTCCAGCTCCGGGCCCCCGCCACGCCTTCCGGCGGGGACGCCCCCGGCCGCACCGTCCGGGACCGCCACAGCACCACCGCGGCCACCGGCCCGCACACCGTACGGGCCCGGCGCGAGGTGATCGTGGCGGCCGGGGCCATCGAGTCCCCGAAACTGCTGCTGCTCTCCGGCATCGGCCACCCCGAGCAGCTGCGCGAGCACGGCATCGAGGTCACCGCGGCCCTGCCCGGGGTCGGCGAGAACTTCCACAACCACGTCCTGACCGGGCTGATGGCCGAGGTCACCCAGGAACTCCCGCCGCCCGCGCAGAACCTGTCGGAGAGCGCCCTGTTCCTGTCCTCCCGGCCCGGACTGCCCGCCCCGGACCTCCAGATCGCCTTCGTCCACGTCCCGTTCGACGTGATCGTCGGCAAGGACCACCCGAACACCGTCTCCATCCTGCCCGGTGTCGTACGCCCGGTCTCGCGCGGCTGGATCAGGCTCGCGAGCGCCGATCCGCTGGCCCACCCGCTGATCCACCCGAACTACCTGGGCGACCGCTGGGACCTGGAGCGGATGGTGCAGGGCGTCAGGCTCGCCCGGGAGCTCTTCGCGACCTCCGCCTTCTCGCCCTGGTACAAGCAGGAGCTCCAGCCCGGCCCGGGCACCGCGTCGGACCAGGAGCTGCGGACCTTCGTACGGCAGAAGTCGGAGAGCTACCACCACCAGGCCGGCTCCTGCCGCATGGGCATCGACGACCTCGCGGTCGTCGACCCCGAGCTGCGGGTGCACGGCGTACGGAACCTGCGCGTCGTCGACGCCAGCGTGATGCCCGCCGTCCCGTCGGGCAACTGCCACACCGCCATCGCGATGATCGCCGAGCGCGCGGCGGACTTCCTGAGGGGGATCTCCCGTGCCTGACGTGGTCCTGCGCGAGGGGGCGCTGACCGGGACCAGGATCGCCGTCCTGGTCGAGAGCGACTTCTACGAACCCGAGATCTTCTACTACCAGCGCCGCTTCGCCGAGGAGGGCGCCGAGGTCGACTTCCTGACCCGGCTGTGGGGCAACGACTCCCTCACCTTCACCGGACACGAGTACCGGGCGCCCTTCACCGCCGCGAAATCCGTGGAGGGCCTGGACGACGAGGAGCTGCGCCGCTACGCCGCCCTCGTCGTGCCCTCCGGCATGGTCGCCGACCGGCTGCGCTACACCGACGACGTGGACGTCCTCGCGCCGGCGACGGACCTGCTGCGCCGGGCCTTCGAGGAGCCGGCCGTGCTCAAGGGGATCATCTGCCACGGCATGTGGCTGGCCTCGTCGATCCCGGACAAGGTCCGCGGCCGCAAGGTGGTCTGCCACAACAACCTCGTCGGGGACGTCCGCAACATGGGTGCCCAGTACGTGGACGAGGACGTGGTGGTCGACGGGGACCTGGTCACCGGCCGCACCGGCGCCCACCACCACCTCTTCGCCCGGCGGATCATCGAACTGCTCGCTGCCGGGCGGGGCCGGGGGGCCGGCTGATGCCGGGCGGCGGGGACCGCCCCGTGGTCTGGTCGCACGTGGGCCTCAACTGCGCCGACCAGAAGAGCACCGAGGAGTTCTACACCCGGTACTTCGGCTTCACCCGGGCCCGGGTCGTCGACCTCGGGGAGTCGCGGATCGTGTTCCTGCGCAAGGGGGACGCGTACCTGGAGCTGTTCGCGGCGACCGCCGGCCCGGCCCGGCCCGCACACGAAGACGGTCCGCCGGCCCCCGGCCGCGTACGGCACCTGGCCTTCCGGACCGACAGCGTCGACGGGTTCCTCGCGGACCTCGGCGACGCGGCCGACGTGACCCTGGGGCCGCTGGACTTCGACGACTTCATCTGCGGCTGGCGGACCGTCTGGCTGCGCGACCCCGACGGCGTGATCGTCGAGGTCAGCCAGGGATACGAGGACGACCGCTCACACGACAAGGACGGTGCATGACATGGCGGGCTCACTGGGCTTCTCCTTCTCCGACACGATCGCGGGCCACGTCGTCCGCTTCGACTCCTCGTCCCGGCTGCTGCGGCTGAAGACCCTGGACGAGCGGGAGTTCGAGCTCTCGCTCGCCTCCGGCCCCAGCGCCGAGCTGGTGCGCAACCTGGACGAGCCCTACGTCGACGCCTCCGGCCACATCGACGAGATGCTCTCCCCGGGCCGGTTCCTCTTCGCCTACGGGGTCCACTACCCCGAGGGGGGCGGGCGCTTCGACGCCAAGCGGCTGGTGTTCCTGGGCCGCGGCGCCGACGACTTCCGCTTCGAGGAGGCCGGCTGGTGGATCCGGCAGATCGAGTCGCTGGCCGACTTCTACAAGCGGGCCCAGTTCGGCGACGGGCCGGTGGACTTCACCGAGTACCGCACCGAGATCCGTCTCGGCGGCGACAAGACCGCCAGCCACGTCCAGGAGACCGACACCATCTCCCGGCTGGTCTACGGCATGGCCTCCGCCTACCTGCTCACCGGCAAGGACGAGTACCTGGAGATCGCCGAACGCGGCACCGAGTACCTGCGCAAGCACATGCGGGTCGTGGACGGCGAGGAGGACGTGGTCTTCTGGTACCACGGCATCAGCGTCGACGGCGACAGCGAGCGCAAGCTCTTCACCTCCGAGTTCTCCGACGACTACGACGCGATCCCGATGTACGAGCAGATCTACGCCCTGGCCGGCCCCGTCCAGACCTACCGCATCACCGGCGACGTCCGGATCCGCGACGACGCCGACGCCACCATCCGGCTGTTCGACAAGTTCTTCAAGGACCCGGAGCAGGGCGGCTACTTCTCGCACATCGACCCGATCCTGTTCAGCGCCGACCACGAGTCGCTGGGCGAGAACGCCGAGCGCAAGAACTGGAACTCGGTCGGCGACCACGCGCCCGCCTACCTCATCAACCTCTACCTGGCGACCGGCGAGCAGAAGTACGCCGACTTCCTCGAGTACACCTTCGACACCATCGCGGACCGGTTCCCCGACTACAAGAACAGCCCGTTCGTCCAGGAGCGCTTCTTCCGGGACTGGTCGCACGACACCGCGCACAGCTGGCAGCAGAACCGCGCGGTCGTCGGGCACAACCTGAAGATCGCCTGGAACCTGATGCGGATGAACTCGCTGAAGCCCAAGCCCGCCTACCAGGAGCTGGCCCGGAAGATCGGCGAGATCATGCCGGCCGTCGGCAGCGACCGGCAGCGCGGCGGCTGGTACGACGTCGTGGAGCGGGTGAAGGAGGGGGACCAGGAGGCGTACCGGTTCGCCTGGCACGACCGCAAGGCCTGGTGGCAGCAGGAACAGGCGATCCTCGCCTACCTCATCCTGAACGGCACGGTCGGCGGGGAGGCGAACCTGCGCGAGGCGCGGTGGGCCCAGGCCTTCTACAACACCTTCTTCCTCGACCACGACGAGGGAGCGGTCTACTTCAACGTGCTCGCCGGCGGTATGCCGTACCTGCTCGGCACGGAGCGGCTCAAGGGCAGCCACTCGATGTCCATGTACCACTCGGCGGAGCTCTGCTACCTGGCCGCCGTCTACAACAACCTTCTCGTCAACGGCCGGGAGATGGACTTCCACTTCCAGCCCGACCCGGCCGACCTGCCCGACCGGATCCTGCGCGTCTCGCCCGACCTGCTGCCCGCGGGTTCGGTGCGGATCGCGTCCGTGGAGATCGACGAGAAGCCGTACGAGGAGTTCGACGCCGGCGCGCTGACCGTCCACCTCCCCGACGTCCAGGGGCGGGTGAAGGTCAAGGTCCGGCTCCGGCCGGTGACCAAGCAGTAGTGCCCAACGGGGGGCGCCCCAACAAGAGGGGGAAAGCAGGCCATGAGTCTGACCGTGAAGGAACGCCGGAACAAGACGGCCACCGTGCTCGTCGCCACCGGCGAGATCAACAGCGAGACCTCCGGCACCCTGCTGGAGTCCCTGCTGCCGCTGGTCCGCGAGGGCCGGCCGCTGCGCATCGACCTGACCGCCGTCACCTACGTCTCCAGCGCCGGACTGCGCACGCTGCTCGTCGTCTACCGCGAGGCGCAGCACGCCGGGGTCGCCGTCACCCTGTACGGGGTCAGCGAGGAAGTCCGGTTCGTCATGTCGGCCACCGGCTTCCTCGACTTCTTCGAGACCGGCGAGGCCGCCGCCACCAGGGCCAGGGCCGCGCGATGAACGAGTCCCGCTCCGAGCAGGTGCTGCGCGTGGACGCGTACCCGACCCACGAGGTGGGCGGGTACCGCGTCCGCGCGGGCAAGCCGTTCCCCTTCGGGGCCAACGTGGTCCCCGGCGGGGTCAGTTTCTCCGTCTTCTCCGACCGGGCGACCTCCATGTCGCTGGTCATCTACAAGCGCGGAGAGCCCGAGCCGATGGCCGAGCTGGAATTCCCCGAGGAGTTCCGCACCGGCAGCGTCTTCGCCATGACGGTCTTCGGCCTCGACCACGAGAACATCGAGTACGGCTACCGGGCCGACGGCCCCTACGACCCGGCCGTCGGCCACCGCTTCGACGCCCGGCAGGTCCTCTCCGACCCGTACGCCCGGCTGATCGCCGGCCGCGACGTGTGGGGCGTGGAGCCGGACCGCAGCCGCGGCTACCAGTACCGCTCACGGGTCTGCCTCCAGGACTTCGACTGGGGCGACGACAGCCCGCTGCGGATCCCCGCCGAGGACCTCGTCGTGTACGAGGCCCACGTGCGCGGCTTCACCCGGCACCCCTCCTCGCAGGTCACCGCCCCCGGCACCTTCGCGGGGCTGCGGGAGAAGATCCCGTACCTGAAGGAGCTCGGGATCAACTGCATCGAGCTGCTGCCCGTCTTCGAGTTCGACGAGAGCGACAACCCGCGCAGCAACCCCGAGACCGGCGAGAAGCTCTACGACTACTGGGGCTACAACACGGTCTCCTTCTTCGCGCCGAAGGCCGGCTACGCGGCCACCGGCCGCTACGGGATGCAGGGCGACGAGTTCCGCACCCTGATCAAGGACCTGCACGCCGCCGGCATCGAGGTCATCCTCGACGTCGTCTTCAACCACACCGCCGAGGGGAACGAGCAGGGCCCGACCATCTCCTTCAAGGGCCTCGACAACGCCACGTACTACATGCTCACGCCCGAGGGGTACTACTTCAACTTCAGCGGCACCGGCAACACGGTCAACTGCAACCACCCCGTGGTCCGCAACTACGTCCTGGACTGCCTGCGCCACTGGGTCGCCGACTACCACATCGACGGCTTCCGCTTCGACCTCGCGGCCATCCTCGGCCGGGACCTGGACGGCACCCCGCTGCCCAACCCGCCGCTGCTGGAGATGCTCGCCTTCGACCCGGTCCTGCGGCACACCAAGCTCATCGCCGAGGCGTGGGACGCGGGCGGCCTCTACGAGGTCGGCAACTTCCCGGCCTACGGGCGCTGGGCCGAGTGGAACGGGAAGTACCGCGACACCGTCCGCCGCTTCCTCAAGGGCGACCCCGGGGTCACGGGGGAGCTGGCGACCCGGGTCGCCGGCTCGCCCGACCTCTACTCCGGCCGGGGGACCGCGGCCTCCGTCAACTTCCTGACCGCGCACGACGGTTTCACCCTCGCCGACCTGGTCTCTTACAACGACAAGCACAACGACGCCAACGGCGAGGGCAACAACGACGGCGCCAACGACAACAACAGCTGGAACTGCGGGGCCGAGGGACCCACCGACGACCCCGACGTCAACGCGCTGCGGCTGCGCCAGATGAAGAACGCCCTCGCGATCCTCCTCACCAGCCAGGGCATCCCGATGCTGCTGTCCGGGGACGAGGTCGCACGGACCCAGCAGGGCAACAACAACACGTACTGCCAGGACAACGAGCTGTCCTGGTTCGACTGGGACCAGGTCGACGAGAACGCCGAACTGCTCCGGTTCACCCGCGAGCTGATCGCCTTCCGGGGGCACCACCGCGAACTGCGGTCCACCGCCCATCCCACCGGACGGCTCCGGGAGGGCCTCGGCCTTCCCGACATCAGCTGGCACGGGGAGCGGGCCTGGCAGCCCGACTGGTCGGCGGAGAGCCGGCTGCTGGCGGTGGCCCGCTGCGGCGCCGGTGACGAGGACGTGGTCTACGTGGCCATGAACTCCCACTGGGAGGCGCACGACCTGGAACTGCCCGCGCTGCCCGGCGGCCGCAGCTGGCACCTGTTCGCCGACACCGGCGCCGAGGCACCGTACGACATCCGCACCCCGGGAGCGGAGCAGGCGCTCGACAACGCCGGCAAGTACCTGATCGGCCCGCGCTCGGTCGTGATCCTGGTCGGCCGCGCCGACTCACCCGAGCCCGAGACGACCGACACGCCCTGACCGAAGGAGACCCTGACATGCCGCTTTCCGTGTCCCTGAGCATCGAGGGCGACACCACCGTGATCGAACTGACGGGCGAGCTGGACGCGAAGACCGCGCCGGAGTTCCACCAGACGATCGAGAAGGCCGCCGGGCACGGCACCGGCACCGTCGAGATCCGGATGGCCGGAGTCGCCTACATGGCCAGCGCCGGTCTGCGCTCCCTGGTCTTCGCCCAGCAGAAGGTGGGGGGCGCGGTCACCATCAAGGTGACCGGCGCCATCGAGCCCGTCGCCCGGACCATCCGCACGGCCGGCCTCGACCGCAGCATCGTCCTCTCCGATGACTGAGCACCACGCCCGGAACGGTGACTGAGATGGTGGAACTGGCGAGGAAGCCCGCCGTACTGGAGGTGCCCGCGACGGTGGGGGCACTGGGCGAGATCGCCGCCTTCGTCCTGCGGCTGGCCGGCCGGGCGGGCCTCGGCCAAGGGGCCACGTACCGGATCCGGCTCGCCGTGGACGAGCTGGCCACCAACATCGTGATGCACGGGTACCGGGGCGGCGACGGACGGATCACCGTCCGCGGCCGCTCCGGTCCCGACGGGGTGCGGATCGCCATCGAGGACACCGCCCCCGCGTTCGATCCCGTCGCGGGCCGCCTGCCCCCCGCCCCCGGGGTCCCCCCGGAACGGCGCCGGGTCGGCGGCCTCGGCATCCACCTGGCCCTGACCAGCGTGGACTCGTACGCCTACGCCCGCAGGGACGGCCGGAACATCAGCACGCTGACCGTGAAGGCCGATGAGGGGACGGACGCATGCCCTCCACGACCGTGATCATCCTGGACGTGTACCCGCCGCCGCCCGCCGAACTGCTGGACGCGCTGCGGCGGATGGACGCCGAACTCGTCACCCGCACCCTGGGGGAACTGCTGCGCGGCCGTCTCGAGCTGCTGCCCGTCGCGGACGTGCTGCTCGCCCCCGCCGAAGCCGACGGGGAGACCGTACGCAGCGCCGTGCGCCGGCTGCGGCGCTGGGCCGGCGCCCCCATCGTGGTCGTCTGGACCGCCCGGGAGTTCGCCGCCCTGGAAGGGCACGTCCGCCTCGGCCACGACTACCTCGTCCCGCCCTTCCTGCCCGCCCTGGTCGGTGCCCGGCTGCACAGCTGCGCCGAACGCGCCGGCCTCGGCCGCACCCTGCGCGAGGCGGACGCCCGCGCCGAACTCATGGGGTACGAGAAGGAACTGGAGATCGGCCGCGAGATCCAGGCCGGTTTCCTGCCGGAGGCGCTGCCCGTCCCCGAGGGCTGGGAGATCGACGTGCGCTTCCGTCCCGCCCGGCAGGTCGCCGGGGACTTCTACGACGTCTTCGAGATCTCCCGGGGCCGGCGCCTCGCGGTGGTCGTCGCCGACGTCTGCGACAAGGGGGTCGGCGCGGCCCTGTTCATGGCCCTCATCCGCTCCCTGCTCCGCCACACCGCCGAGAACAGCGGCCTCCAGCACCTGATGGCCGCGGGCCGCACCGGCGGCAGCCGGCGCACCCCGGTCGTCGGCGCCACTCCGCTGCTCAACGCGGTCACCGCCACCAACGGCTACCTCACCCGCAACCACCTCAGGCAGGGCTACTTCGCCACCCTGTTCTTCGGCGTCCTGGACCCCCTGACCGGCAGCCTCGTCTACATCAACGGCGGCCACAACCCGCCCCTGCTGCTCCCCGGCGACGGCTCCGCGCCCCGGGCCCTGGAGGTCACGGGACCGGCGGTCGGGGTACTGCCCGACTGCGTCTACACCCTCGGCTACGCCCAGCTGAACCCGGGCGACACCCTTTTCGTGTTCACCGACGGAGTGCCCGAGGCCCGCTGCCCCGACGGCAGCTTCCTCGGTGACGCGAGGATGCTGGAGCTGCTCGCCGGCCCCCCGGCGAGCGGCAGGGACGCGGTCGACCTGATGGACCGGGCGGTGCGCGAGCACACCGGCGCCGCCGAACAGCACGACGACGTCACCATGCTGGCCGTGCACCGGCCGCGTGCGGCGCGGGGGCCGCACGCGGACGATCCCGGCTACCGGGTGGTGGCGTGATGACCCGGACCATCGTGGTGCACTCGCACCGCGGCGGCACCGGGAAGACCTCGGTGCTGGCGAACCTCGCGCTGCTGCTGGCGGCCGCGGGGCGCCGGGTCGGGGTGGTCGACACCGACCTCCAGTCGCCCGCCGTGGACCTGCTGTTCGGACTCGGGCCGGGCACCGGCTCGCTGGCCGACTACCTGCTCGGCCGCTGCGAGATCGAGGCCGCGGCCCGCGGCACCGCCGTGCCCGGGCTGTACGTCGTACCCGCCCGGAACGGCACGGCGGCCCTGCGGGAGCTGATGACCACCGGGTACGACGTGGGACTGCTCCCGGAGGGCTTCGACCGGCTGGCGCGCAGCCACGCCCTCGACGTCCTGCTGCTCGACACGCACGCCGGGCTCAACAACGAGTCCGTGACCGCCATGGGCAGTGCCGACGCCGTACTGATCATGGCGCGGGCCGACCGGGTCGACCTGTCCGGGGCGGAGGAGACCGTCGCCCTGGCCGGGCGGCTGGCCTGCCGGCGGGCCCTGGTGCTGAGCATGGCGCCCGAGGGCGTGGACCGGGAGGCGGTGGCCCGCAGGGCCGAAGAGGTCTACGGCACACCCCTGGCCGGAATCCTCCCGTACGTTCCGGAAATGGCGGCCCTCTACGGAGAACGCATATTTGCGGAAGCCCTTCCCGACCACCCCCTGGTCGGTGAATTCCGCGCGATCCTCTCGGCGCTGGGCGCACGTGACGAAGTATCACGGGCCTGACGCCGCCCCCTTACGCCCCTCGCGAGCGGCCGTGTTGAATCGGCAGCGATCCAGAACAAGGAGAGAATCATGAGGATTCTCGTCGTCTTGACGGCGAAAGCCACCCTCCATCTGCTGGACGGGGAACAACACCCTTCGGGATTCTGGGCCGAGGAATTCGTCGTTCCCTTCACCCTCTTCAAGGCAGCGGGCCACACCGTCGACGTGGCGACGATCGGGGGCGAGGTCCCCACGGTCGACCGGACCAGCATCGACCCCGGCTTCCTGCGGTGGGTCCGCCCCGAGGGCTCCCCGGACCAGGACGCGGCCAACGCCGCCGAGTACGTCCGCGTCATCGAGCGGACCCCCCAGCTCAAGCAGCCCCTCGCCGTGGAATCCCTCGACGAGAAGGACGTCGCCGCGTACGACGGCATCTACATCAGCGGCGGCCACGGAGCCATCGGCGACCTGCCCAAGTCCGACGAGCTGGCGCAGCTGCTGCGCTGGGCCATCGGCCAGGACAAGCCGCTCGCCACCGTCTGCCACGGCCACACCGCACTCCTGGCCCTGCGGGACGGCGAGGGCCGCTGGCCCTTCGAGGGCTACCGGATGACCGCGTTCTCGCACAGCGAGGAACTCGTCACCAACATGGCAGGCCGGCTCCCGCTGATCCTGGAGGCCGAGCTGACCCGGCTCGGCGCCCGCTACGAGAAGGCCGACGCGATCTGGGACTCGCACGTCGTCGTGGACCGCAGGCTCACCACGGGCCAGAACCCCTACTCCTCCAAGGCCCTCGCCGAGACCTTCCTGCGGCAGCTCGGCGAAGGCTAGCCCCGCGACACCGGAAGGTGCAGCCATGACCAAGCGCGTGCTCAGCGACCACCCCCTGGCCAACCCCGGGAAGCTCTTCATCGGCGGCCAATGGGTCCCCGCCCGGGACGGCCGTACCGAACCGGACATCAGCCCGATCGACGGCCAGGAGATCGTGCCCGTGGCCCAGGCCGCCGCGACCGACGCGGACGCCGCCGTCGCGGCCGCCCGCGCGGCGTACGAGGAAGGTCCGTGGAGCCGGCTGTCCGCCCAGGAACGAGCGCTGCGGCTGAACCGCGTCGGCGAACTCATCGAACGGGACCTGGAGGAGATCGCCCTGCTGGAAACGGTGGACATGGGCAAGCCGTTCGCCTTCTCCAGCACCGTCGACGCCCCCATGGCCGCCCAGCTGATGCACTACTACGCGGGCGCGGTCACCCGGGTCGACGGCTCCTCCCGGGCCCCGGCCGGCGGACAGCTCGCCTACACCCTGCGCGAACCCCTGGGCGTCGTCTGCGCCATCACCCCCTTCAACTTCCCGCTCCTGCTCTCGATGACCAAGATCGCCCCGGCCCTCGCGGCCGGGAACACGGTCGTCCACAAACCCTCCCCGGCCACCCCGCTCACCGCCCTCAAGATCGCCGAGCTCTTCCAGGAGGCGGAGATCCCGGACGGGGTGCTCAACGTCGTCACCGGCCCCGGCGTGGAACTGGGGGAGACCCTCACCGGTCACCCCGACATCGACAAGATCGCCTTCACCGGCTCCACCGCCGTCGGCCAGTCGATCATCCGCAAGTCCGCCGGCACCCTGAAGAAGGTGACGATGGAACTCGGCGGGAAGTCCGCCAACATCGTCTTCGCCGACGCCGACCTCGACGCCGCCGAGGAGCTCGCCTTCTTCGGCATCTACTACAACAAGGGCGAGATCTGCACCGCGGGCTCCCGGCTGCTGCTGCACCGCCCCGTCCACGACGAGATGGTCGAACGCCTGGTCCGCCGGGCCGCCGCCCTCAAGCCCGGAGACCCCCGCGACCCCGCCACCCTCTTCGGCCCCCTCGCCCACCGCGCCCAGTTCGACAAGGTCAGCTCCTACATCGAGGTCGGCGAGAAGGAAGGCGCCCTGCTGCGCACCGGAGGCACCGGCTGGACCCCCGAAGGAGCCTCCAGCCAGGGCCTGTACTTCCTGCCCACCGTCTTCACCGGCGTCGACAACGGCATGCGCATCGCCCAGGAGGAGATCTTCGGCCCCGTCCTGTCGATCATCCCCTTCGACACCGAGGAGGACGCCGTACGCATCGCGAACGACAGCGCGTACGGCCTCGCCGCCGGGGTCCACACCAAGGACCTGCGGCGGGCCCACCGCGTCGCCTCCCAGATCAAGGCCGGGACGGTCTGGGTCAATTGCTACAACCAGTACGACCCCTCCGTGCCCTACGGCGGCTACAAGGCCTCCGGCTACGGGCGCGAGTGCGGACCGGAATCCCTCGAGAGCTACACCCAGACCAAGTCGGTCTGGATCGGCATGGACTGACCCCACCACCATCGAGGAGCCCTTCATGCGGACAGGCATCATCGGCACCGGGCGGATCGGCTCGGCCCTCGCGAGGATCCTGGTGGCGGCGGGCCATCCGGTCGTCCTCGCCAACGCCACCGGGCCCCGCTCGCTCGCCCCGCTCCTGGCCGAACTCGGACCCGACGCGGCGGCGGCGCACCCCGTCGAGGCGGCGGCCGCGGCCGACCTGCTGGTGCTGATGGTGCCCTTCGCCGGCGTGCGCGGGCTGCTGCCCCCGCACGTGGTGCAGGACAAGGTGCTGGTGGACGCCACCAACGCGTTCAACGGCCCCGGCACCCCCGCCGATCCGGGCGGTCGCGGCTCCAGCGAGCTCGTCGCCGAGTGGTATCCCGGCGCCCGGATCGTGAAATCCCTCAACACCATGCACTTCGAAACCCTCGCCGTCGCCGGTACCGCCTCCGGCCGGACGGCATCCGAGCGCCTCGCCCATTACACGGCGGGCGACGACACGAAAGCGAAGGAGATCGTCGCCGGAATCATCACCGACCTCGGATTCGCCCCCGTCGACACCGGCCCGCTGCACTCCGGAGGAATTCTCCAGCAGCCCGGCGGTCCCCTCTTCAACCGGTCGCTCACGGAAGCGCAGGCGCTCGCATGGATCTGACGCGCATCGAACTGACCCTGCACGTGAACGGAAGACCCGAGGAGTTCTCGGCACCGCCCGCCGAACTCCTGGTGGAACGGCTCCGCGACGGACTCGGACTCACCGGCACCAAGGTGGGCTGCGACACCGGCCAGTGCGGGACCTGCGTGGTCCGCCTGGACGGCAGGTCCGTCAAGAGCTGCCTGATCCTCACCGCCTCCGCCGCGGGCTCCGAGGTCACCACCATCGAGGGCGTCACCGCCCCCGGCGGGGAACTGACCCCCCTCCAGGAGGCGCTGCGCCGGGAACACGGCACCCAGTGCGGCTTCTGCACGCCCGGCATGGTGATGGCCCTCGGCGAGCTCGTCGAGACGGCGGCCGACGGGAACAGCGCCGGCGGCGGGGCCCCCACCGAAGCCGAGATCCGGGAATGGCTCGCCGGCAACCTGTGCCGCTGCACCGGCTACCACAGCGTGGTCCGGGGCGTCCAGCGCGCCTGCGCGCCCGCCGAACCCGAGGGGCGGTGACCGGGATGACCACCGCACCGCGGGAGCCGGGCACCGCCGGCGGGGGCGGCGTCCTCGGCCGGCCGCTGGACAGCCGCGAGGACCCGGCGCTGCTGCGCGGCGAGGCCGTCTACGTCGCGGACATCGACCTGCCGGGCACCGCCCACATGGCCATCCTGGGCAGCCCGGTGGCCCACGCCAGGATCCTGTCCCTCACGACCAAGGCCGCCGAGCAGCTGCCGGGCGTACTGAAGGTGGCCACGGCCGCCGACTTCCCCGACGTGATGCCGCTGCCCTGCATCTGGATACCCGGCGGGGTCGAGAGCCACTTCCCGCCCCACCCCTACGGACTCCCCGGCGCCCGCCCGGTGCTCACCGGCGACACCGTCCGCCACGTCGGCGACCCGATCGCCGTCGTCGTCGCCGAGACCCCGCGCCAGGCCGCCGCCGCGCTCGCCGCGATCTCCGTCGAGTACGAGCCGCTGCCCGTGGTCACCCGCGCCGACCTGGCCCTCGCCGAGGGCGCACCCCAGCTGCACGAAGCCGTCCCCGGCAACCTGAACGCGTACTGGACCTGCGGCGACGAGCAGCGCACCGACGCGGCCATCGCCGCGGCGGAGGTCACCGTCGAGCTCGACCTGGTGAACCAGCGCACCGTCAACAGCCCCATCGAACCGCGCGGGGCCGTCGGCGTGTACGACCCGGCGACCGGCGACTACACCCTCCACGCCTCCACCCAGGGCCCGCACAACCACCGCTTCCTGCTCTCCGCGCTGGTCCTCGGCATCCCCTTCAACAAGCTCCGGGTGATCGCCCCGACCGTCGGCGGCAGCTTCGGCACCAAGGGCTACCTCTACCCCGACATGGCGCTGGTCCTGCTGCTGGCCAAAGAGCTCGGCCGCCCCGTGAAGTGGGTCGACACCCGGACCGGCCTGATGAACTCCACCGTCCAGGGCCGCGACCACCGCCAGCACGTCACCCTCGCCGGCACCCGCGACGGCCGCATCACCGCCGTGCGCTGCACCAGCTACGCCAACCTCGGCGCCTACCCCTCCACCATCGGCCCCGGAGTCGCCACCGCCCTGATGGGACGCTCCATCACCGGCATGTACGAGATCCCCGCCGCGTTCTGCGAGGTGTACGCCGCCTTCACCAACACCGTCCCGCTCGGCGCCCAGCGCGGCAGCGGCCGCGCCGAGGCCGCCTTCCTGATGGAACGGCTCGTCGACCGCTACGCCGCGGAGATCGGCATGGATCCGGCGGAGGTCCGGCGCCGGAACCTGGTGCCCAAGGAGAAGTTCCCGTACGACAACGGCCTCGGCTGGACCTACGACTCCGGCGACTACCGGCTGAACTTCGACCGGGCGGTCGAACTGTCCGGCTACGACGACATGCCGGCCCGCAAGGCCGCGGCCCGCGCCCGGGGAAAGCGCCTCGGCGTCGGCATCGCCGCCTACGTGGCCGTCTGCGGCGTCGGGCCCTCCACGCGGATGTCCCAGGAGGGCATGCTCGGCGGCACCTGGGAGAGCGCCAACATCCGCGTCCACCCCACCGGCGAGGTCACCGTCACCGTCGGCTCCGCCTCCACCGGCCAGAGCCACGGCACCGTCTTCGCGCAGGTCGCCGCCGACGAGCTGGGCATCGACCCCGGCCAGGTCCAGGTGTACGAGGGCGACACCCTCAAGGCGCCCTACGGGCAGGGCACCTACGGTTCCCGCTCGTACAGCATGGCCGCCCCCGCCATCGCGCTGACCGCCCGCAAGATCAAGGCCAAACTGGTCCGGGCCGGCGCCGTCTTCCTGGGCGTCCCCGAGGACAGGGTCGTCTACGAGAACGGCGGGGTGCACGAGGAGGGCAACCCGCGGAACGCCAAGACCTTCGCCGAGCTGGCCATGGCCCTGTGGTACGGCTGGGGCCTGCCCCCGGAGATCGAGCCGGCCCTGGACGAGACCACCCACTTCGACCCGCCGGACTTCAACTACCCCTTCGGCACGCACATCGCCGTCGTCGAGGTCGACGAACTCACCGGCGAGACCGAGGTGGTGGACTACACCGCGGTCGACGACGCGGGGCACATCGGCAACCCGAAGGTGGTCCTCGGCCAGATCGAGGGCAGCATCGTGCACGGCCTCGGGCAGGCCCTGATGGAGGCCGCCGAGTACGACGAGAACGGCATCCTCCTCAGTTCCGACCTGGAGCACTACGCCCTGCCCCGCGCCGCCGACGCGCCCTTCTTCACCCTCGGCAGAACCGTCACGCCCTCCCCGCACAACCCGCTCGGCGCCAAGGGCGCCGGGGAGATCGCCACCGTGCCGCCCGCCGCCGCCGTCGTCAACGCCGTCGTGGACGCCCTGTCCGACCTGGGCGTACGGCACATCGACATGCCGCTCACCCCCGAGAAGGTCTGGCGCCGCCTGAGAGGGGAAGCCCCGTGATCCTCACCGAGTTCGACTACGCCCGCCCCGCCGCCCTGGACGAGGCCCTCGCCCTGCTCGCCGAGCCCGGCGCCCGGGTGCTCGCGGGCGGGCAGAGCCTGCTGCCCGGCCTGCGCACCGGCGCGGAACGGGCCCGCCTGCTGGTCGACGTACGGCACCTGGAGGAGCTGCGCGGCGTCGGCCGCAGCGGCGGCGCCGTGCGCGTCGGGGCCCTGACCACCCTCGCCGAACTCGCCGCGCACCCCCTCGTGCTCGCCGAGGCACCGGAGCTGGCCGCCGCGGCCCGCGCCAACGGCGACCCCCAGGTCCGCAACCTCGGCACGGCCGCCGGGAACCTGGCCGCCGCCGGCCGGGCCACCGACCTGCCCGTGGCGGCACTGGCCGCCGACGCCGTGGTGGAGCTCGCCGGACCCGGCGGGCGCTCCACGGTGGGCGCCGAGCGGTTCGCCGCCACGGGGGTGCCCGCCGGATCGGTGGTCACCGCCCTGCTGGTGCCCGCGGCCGGCCCGGCCGCCGCCTTCGAGAAGGCCGCCGACCGGGCCACCCGCTACCCGCTGTGCGCCGCCGCCGTACGGATCACCCCCGACGGGCCGCGCATCGCGGTCACCGGAGCCACCCCCGGCCCCCTGCGCCTGCGCGGGGTCGAGGACCGGCTGCGCGGCGGCCCGTACGGGACGGAGGCGGTGCTCGCGGCCTTCCGAGCCGAGCCCCGCGAACTGTTCGTCCCCGGGCGCGGCACCTCGGCCGAATACCTGGGCCACCTCGCGGGCGTGCTCACCGCCCGCGCGCTGGCCCGGGCGGCCCTGATCACCGCCTGATCGCCCGCAAGGGACGCCAGAGGGGAGTTGACCAGAGTGCCGGAACCGACCGAGACGAGGACCACCGGAGGGACCGGGCGGCGGGGTGCCGCCCGCGCCGCGAGAGCGTCCGGCTTCCGGGTGGTGGGCGCGGTCCTCGTCCTGCTGATGCTGTCCTCCTCCGTGCCCTCGGCCCTGTACGTGCTCTACCAGCAGGAATGGGGGCTGTCCTCCGGCGTGGTCACGGTGGTCTTCGCCGTGTACGCCGTCACCGTGCTCGCCGGCCTCCTGGTCTTCGGGTCCCTCTCGGACACCGTGGGCCGCCGGCCCGTGCTGGCCGCCGCCCTGGTCCTGGCGATCCTCTCCATGGGCCTGTTCGCCGGGGCCCGGGGGCTCGGCCTGCTGCTCGCGGCCCGCGCCGTGCAGGGGCTGGCGGTGGGCCTGGCCACCGGGGCGATGGGCGCCGCCCTGCTGGAACTGAGCCCGCGCTCGCGGCCCGCGCTGGGCGCCCAGGTCAACAGCGCCGGGCCGACCCTGGGCATCGGCCTGGGCGGGCTCGGCGCGGGACTGCTCGTCCAGTACGCGCCCGCGCCCACCGCGCTGAGCTACCTCCTGCTGGCCGGGGCCTTCGCCCTCGCGCTCGCGGGGGTGGCCCGGATGGGCGAGACCGCCCCCGGGGCGGGCGGGCGGCTCAGGGTGGTGCCCCACCGGATCCGGGTGCCGGCCGCCGTGCGGCGCCGCTTCGCCGTGCTCGTACTGACCGTGGTGGCCGTCTGGACCGTCGGCGGCTTCTACCTCTCGCTCGGCCCGCACCTGGCCCTCGCCCTGTTCCACAGCACCAACTACCTTCTCGGCGGGGCCACGGTGGCACTGCTCGCGGGCGCCGCCACCGCCGCACAGCTGCTGCTCGGCCGCACCGAGGCCCTGCGCACCGCCGTCCTGGGCCTGTACGGGCTGCTCGCCGGGCTGGTCCTGGTGCTGCTCTCCCTGGGCACCGGCTCGGCGGGCGTGTTCCTCGCCGCCACCGCCGTCCTCGGCGGTGGCTGGGGGGCCGCCTTCCTCGGCTCCTTCCGCGCCCTCAGCTCGCTCGCCGAGCCGGCGCACCGCGGTGAACTCACCGCCGCCGTCTACGTCTTCGCGTACATCGCCATGAGCGTCCCGGCGGTCCTCGCCGGGATCCTGACCAACGTCCACGGGCTCCAGCGCACCTCGGTCGGCTTCATGGCGGCCGTCGCCGGGCTGTGCGTACTGGCCCTGCTGACGACCCTGCGGCTGGCCGCGCGCACCAGGGCCGGGGGGAGCGACGGATGAACACCGCGGAACTGCGCAAGGCCCTGCGCGAGCTGGAGATCTTCGCACGGATCACCGAGGACCAGCTGGAGTGGCTGGTCTCGGTCTCCGATCCGCACGTCCTCGCCGACGGGGAGGTCCTCTTCCGGGACGGGGAGGAGGCCACCCGCTTCCACGTCCTGCTCTCCGGGGGACTCGTCGTCACCAAGGTCGTCGACGGCCGTGAGGAGGTCCTCACCCGGCACTCCACCGAGGACGGGAGCGCGGCCGCCGAGGAGCACGACGGAAAACCCTCCGCCGCGCACCGCTTCACCGGGGAGCTGCCCCTGCTGACGGACGGCTCCTACGTGGCCACCGCGGCCGCGAGCGGTCCCGCGACCACCGTGGTCGGCTATCCGAAGCCGGTGTTCTTCGACATGCTGACCCGCTGCCACGGAGTGGCGGCGGTCCTGATCCCGGTACTGGCCTGGCGGATCAAGTCCTCCGAGGTCCAGGCCCGCAAACGGGCCACCGTCGAGGCCCTCGGCACCCTGGCCGCAGGCCTCGCCCACGAGCTGAACAACCCTGCCGCGGCCGTCGCCCGCGCCGCCCAGGAACTGGCGCCCGCCCTGGACCGGCTGGCCGCCACCGCCTGCGCGTGGGGCGCGGCCGCCACGGGCGCGGAGCGCCCCGTACTGGACCGCCTCGCCGGGGAACTGGACGCGCTCCCGCCGCCGGACACCACCGACCCGCTTGCCCAGGCGGACGCCGAGGAGGAGATCGCCGACTGGGCCGAGGAGGCGGGGGCAGCGCACTCCGGCCTGCTGGGCTCCGGAGCCGCCGACCTGGGGCTGGGGCCGGGGTGGCTGCGGGAGCGGCTGGAGGGGGTCGGCGCGGCCGCCCTGCCCGCCGCCCTCGACCACCTGGCCGCACTGCTGGAGGCCCGCTCGCTGGCCGCCGAGCTGCGCGCCGCCGGGCCCAGGATCTCCCAGCTGGTCTCGGCCACCCGGGACTACGCCAACCTCGACCGGGCCCCCGAGCAGCGGTTCTCCGTGCCGGACGGGCTGGAGAACACCCTGGTCGTCCTGCGCTCCAAGCTCCCGGGCATCACCATCGTGCGGGAGTACCAGCCGGGGCTGCCCGAGCTGGACGGCTATCCGAGCGAGCTGAACCAGGTGTGGACCAACCTGGTCGACAACGCCGTCGAGGCCATGGAGGGCACCGGCACCCTGACCCTGCGGGTGCGCGCCGAGGGCGCCTGCCTGGTCGTGGAGATCACCGACACCGGGCGCGGGATCCCCGCGGAGTCCCTGCCGCGGATCTTCGAGCCCTTCTACACCACCAAGGACGTCGGCAAGGGGACGGGCCTGGGCCTGCACCTGAGCTACCGCATCGTGACCCAGCGCCACCAGGGGTCGATCACGGCCCGTTCGCGTCCGGGGGAGACCCGGATGGTCGTCCGGCTGCCGCTCACCGGGTCGGCCGCCTGTGCCGAACCGCAGGCCGAAGCCGAAGCCGAAACAGGAACCGCGCGCCGAGACCACTTCCACACCCTCTGAAAGGGAGTCGAACATGGCCAAGTACGACATCGCCGAGCTGCACCCGGTCTTCGTCCGCCAGATGGAGGCGCTGGCCGCCCTGGACATCGAGGCGGTGATGAAGAACTACACCGACGACGCCGTACTGCTGCGCTTCGAGGGGGCGTCGGTGGGCATCGAGGCCGTTCGGGAGACGTTCACCGGCTATCTCACCGTGAAGCCCACCCTGGTCGAACTCCAGGAGTACATCGAGACCGAGGACACCATCTTCTACCGGGCGATCATGAACCTGAACGGCGAGCCGGAGCACGCGTTCGGGACGCTCGTCGTCCGCGATGGCCGGATCTGGCGCCAGACGGCCGGCTTCGGCGGCTGACCGCCCTTTCCTGGGTAGCGTGAGCGGGGAGGGCGGGGTGCGCCCTCCCCGTACACGTGAATGATTTTCACGAAGGGGAGGCCATGGAGCAGGAAACCAACCGGGTGGAGGCGTTCAGCGACGGCGTATTCGCCATCGTGATCACCATTCTGGTGCTGGAGTTAAAGGTTCCGGAAGAGCAGGGGTCGGCGCTGTGGCACGGGCTCTGGGAGCAATGGCCGCACTACGCCGCCTATCTCGTCAGTTTCCTCATCATCGGCGTCATGTGGGTGAACCACCACACGATCTTCAGTCACCTCAAGCGGGTCGACCGCCCGCTGTTGTTCCTGAATCTCCTGGTGCTCATGGTGGTATCGGTCATTCCGTACACGACCAACGTGCTCGCGGAGCACCTCACGGACGGGGAATCGGCCAATGTGGCCGCAATCCTCTACAGCTCGTGGACGGTCGTGTACGCTCTCGCGTTCCTGGCCTTCTGGTGGTACGTCACCCGGGTCGGGCACCTCTTCCACGAAACGGTGGACAAGGAAGGGGCGCGGGCCACCCGCGTGCGGTTCGGGCTCGGCGCGGTCGCCTACCCCTTGACCGTCGTTCTGTCCTTCTTCTCGGCACCTCTCACTCTCGTCGCACACTTCCTGATCGCGCTCTACTACGCGGCGAACCAAATCCCGATCCCGCTCGTGGTAGAAGAAGAGCGGCTCGAGTCTGCCGGCGACCTCAGGAAGTAGCCGCCCGGGCCTACGGCCGTTCTTCGCGGTCCAGTAGGGTCAAGGATCTAGTCTGGTCGCGGGGGAGGCCAAGATGGTTCGCACAGTGCTGCCGGAGGATTCCGCCAGGGAAATCTCCGAATTGATCGACGTACTGATCTCGCTTTTCTTCGAGTCCTTACCCAGGCGGGACCAGCGAAACTGGGCCCGCGTTTATCTGAACGGGCTCGTCCGCACCACGGGAAAGAAAACGATCCGAAACATCGCCGGAACAGGGGCGAGTTCCGTCGAGCAGAGCCTCCAGCAGTTCATCAGCAAATCTCCCTGGGACTGGACCCCCGTACGCCGGTCCCTCGCCCAGCACCTCGAACGCACCGCCCAGCGCCCGCTGGCCTGGGTGGTGCAGCCCATGGTCATCGAGAAGGCCGGCGACCGCTCCGTCGGCGTCGGCAGGCAGTTCGTACCCCAGCTCGGCCGCACCGCCAACTGCCAGCAGGCGTCCGGGATCTGGCTCGCCTCCAGCGAGGCCAGCTTCCCCGTCGAATGGACCCTCACCCTCCCCGCCCCCTGGACCGGCGAACTCCTGCGCCGCCGGAGGGCCGGGATCCCCGACACCGCACGGTCCCTCACCCCCGCGCAGGACGCCGTGCACGCCGTACAGCGCATGGCCGCGTCCTGGCAGCTCCAGCGCCGCCCGGTCGTGATGGAGGTCTCCAACAGCGACCTCCCGCAGACCATCGAGGCCTTCGCCCTCCAGGACGTCCCCTTCGTCCTCAAGGTCGACGGCTCCCTGCCCGTCTCCTTCGGCGGCACCGGCCGCCACAAACCGGGTCCGTGCACCGCACCCGCCCGGGAACTGATCGACTCGCTGCGCTCCCAGCGGCGGGTCGTCGAATGGACCCGCCACGGCCGCACCGAGGGAGCGGTGACCCTGCTCACCTCGGCCGCCATCCTCGCCACGCCCGGTGAGGAACGCCCCGCGGCAGCCCCGCCCGCCCAGACCGCTCCGCTTCTCCTGATGGGCGCCTGGACGGAGACCTCGCTGATGCCGTCCGAGTTCTGGATCACCAACATCGGCGACCGGCCGCTCGCCCAGCTCTTCCTGCTGGCCAAACTCACCGACCGGGTCGCGCTGGACTTCACCGAGACCTGCGAACCGGTCGGCATCCGGGACTTCGAGGGCCGCTCCTTCCGGGGCTGGCACCACCACGCCACCCTCGCCAGCGTGGCCCACGCCGCCAGGCTCCTCGGCACCGGAGGGCGGACCCCCGACCCGGTGCCCCGCGGCGTCCCGGCCCGCTACGGCACCGGCGCCGCCCGGCCGCCGGCCGTACTGCCGCCCCGGCCGCTGATCCCCGGGCAGTCGGCGCGCCGCGCCTACATCCGCTGACGCCCGCCCGCATCCCCTGACGCCCGCCCGTACCGCCGGGGCGGGTCCGGTGCCCGAGCGGCCCGGGCCCGCCCCGGTCACCCCGCGGACGGCTCCGCCGGGGCGGACGCTACCCCGCTCCGCCCTTCACGTGGTCGATGACCTCGCGGAACTCCGCGCTCGGGGAGAACTCCACGAACTCGGTGTCCTCCAGCGCCACCGGAACGTGCCCGGGCCCCCAGTAGTAGGCGTCCCCCGCCGCGTACTCCTCGTCCCCCTGAGCGGTGCGCATCCTGAGGCGGCCCTTGAGGATGTACCCCCAGTGCGGGCACTGGCACATGTCCTCGGGCATTCCCTTGAGGGGCTCGCTCATGTCCGTGCCCTCGGGAAGGCGGAAGAACCCCACGCTGAGGTCCCCGCCGATCTCCTTGAGGCGTACCTCCAGGCCGCCGCCCTCCAGCTCGAGGGGCGTGCCTTCCCGCGTCGTCTTCGCCATGGCGCCTCCCGCCAGACCGGTGAATCGTCCTCCTTCCACTCTCCGCCCGGCCGTCCCCGCCCGCCCGACGGGACGGAGGTCCCGTAGGAAACGACCAGGCGGCCCGGAATGTCCTGGACGATCGGCCCGGGCGGCATGAACGCCAGGTCGTGGGAGAATGAAGTACGTGCGTTTCCTCGGCTGGCTGCCCCGTCGAGGCCGTAGAAAGATCCTTCGATCGACTGGGATGTTCAGCACGTGCGTTTCCTCAATGACCTGAAGCCGCCGTACGACCTGACGTACGACGATGTGTTCATGGTGCCGAGCCGCTCCGCGGTCGGCTCCCGCCAGGGCGTGGACCTCTCTTCGCCCGACGGCACCGGCACCACCATTCCCCTCGTCGTGGCGAACATGACCGCCATCGCGGGCCGCCGGATGGCCGAGACCGTCGCCCGCCGGGGTGGAATCGTCGTCATCCCCCAGGACATCCCGATCGAGGTCGTCACCGACGTCATCTCCTGGGTCAAGACCCGCCACCTCGTGCTCGACACCCCGATCACGCTGGCGCCCACCCAGACCGTCGCCGACGCGCTGTCGCTGCTGCCCAAGCGCGCCCACGGCGCCGGCGTGGTCGTCGACGCGGACAACCGCCCGGTCGGCGTGGTCACCGACCACGACCTCACCGGCGTGGACCGCTTCACCCAGCTCTCCGAGGTCATGTCGAAGGAGCTCCTGCTCATCGACGCCGACATCGACCCCCGCGACGCCTTCAACCAGCTCGACGCGGGCCACCGCAAGCTGGCCCCGGCCGTCGACGAGGACGGCAAGCTGGTCGGCATCCTGACCCGCAAGGGCGCCCTGCGCGCGACCCTCTACACCCCGGCCACCGACGCGAACGGCAAGCTGCGCATCGCGGCCGCCGTCGGCATCAACGGCGACTTCGTGGGCAAGGCCAAGCAGCTGCTCGACGCCGGCGTGGACACGCTCGTCATCGACACGGCCCACGGCCACCAGGAGTCGATGATCAGCGCGATCAAGGCCGTCCGCGCCCTGGACCCGCAGGTCCCGATCGTGGCCGGCAACATCGTCGCCGCCGACGGCGTCAAGGACCTCATCGAGGCCGGCGCCGACATCATCAAGGTCGGTGTGGGCCCCGGCGCCATGTGCACCACCCGCATGATGACCGGCGTGGGCCGCCCGCAGTTCTCCGCGGTGCTGGAGTGCGCGGCCGAGGCCAAGAAGTACGGCAAGCACGTCTGGGCCGACGGCGGCGTCCGCCACCCGCGCGACGTGGCGATGGCGCTGGCCGCCGGCGCCTCCAACGTCATGATCGGCTCCTGGTTCGCCGGTACGTACGAGTCCCCGGGCGACCTCCAGCAGTCCGCCGAGGGCCACCTGTACAAGGAGTCCTTCGGCATGGCCTCGGCGCGCGCCGTGCGCAACCGCACCTCGGAGGAGTCGGCCTACGACCGCGCCCGCAAGGCGCTGTTCGAGGAGGGCATCTCCACCTCGCGGATGTTCCTCGACCCGGCCCGCCCGGGCGTCGAGGACCTGATCGACTCGATCATCGCGGGCGTCCGCTCCTCCTGCACCTACGCCGGTGCCGGCTCGCTGGCCGAGTTCGAGGAGAAGGCCGTCGTCGGCATCCAGTCCGCCGCCGGCTACGCCGAGGGCAAGCCGCTGCACGCCAGCTGGAGCTAGCGGAACCCTTACCCGTGGCCCCCTTCCCCGCCGTGCCGGCGGGGAAGGGGGCCACGGGCGTTTCCCGGCGAAGGAAGGGTCAGTCCTGCCGGGGGCCCGCACGCCCGGGGCCCGGCGCCGAGGTGTGGACCCCCGCCCGGTACTTGGGGATCCGGACGGTGACCTTCATCCCGGCACCGACAGCCGTCTCGACGACGAGCCCGTACGCGTCCCCGTACACCTGGCGCATCCGCTCGTCGACGTTGGGCAGCCCGATCCCCGACGCGGACCCCGCCCGGTCCCCGGCCAGGATCCGCCGCAGCCGCGCCGGATCCATCCCCACGCCGTTGTCCTCGATGGTCAGCACCGCCTCCGAGCCCGCGTCCCGCGCCGCGATGGTGATCCGGCACTCCTCCGTGGAGTCCTCCACCCCGTGCTTCACCGCGTTCTCCACCAGCGGCTGCAGACACAGGAACGGCAGCGCCACCGGCAGCACTTCGGGCGCCACCTGCAAGGTCACCTTCAGCCGGTCCCCGAACCGGGCCCCGGCCAGCGAGAGGTACCGCTCGATCGACCGCAGCTCCTCGGCCAGCGTGGTGAACTCCCCGTGCCGGCGGAAGGAGTAGCGCGTGAAATCGGCGAACTCCAGCAGCAGCTCCCGCGCCCGCTCCGGATCCGTCCGCACGAACGAGGCGATCGCCGCGAGGGAGTTGAAGATGAAGTGCGGGGAGATCTGCGCCCGCAGCGCCTTGATCTCCGCCTCCATCAGCCGGGTCCGCGCCCGGTCCAGCTCCGACAGCTCCAGCTGTACGGAGACCCACCGCGCCACCTCCGTCGCGGCCCGCACCAGCACCGCCGACTCCCGCGACCCGTACGCGACCAGCGCCCCCAGCACCCCGTCCTCACCGGTCAGCGGCGCGAACACCGCCCACTTCAGCGGGCACCCCGGCCGCTGGCACTCCGTACGCAGGCTCTGGCTGCGCCCCGACTCCAGCATCACCGCCACCCGGGCCATCGCCCGCCGCTCGTGGTGGTCGGCGCCCGGCCCGTCCCAGGCCAGCACCGTCTCCCGGTCCGTCAGGCACAGCGCCTCCGTCCCGAGCAGCGACCGCAGCCGCCGCGCCGCCTTGCGCGCGGCGTCCTCCGTGAGACCCGCCCGCAGCGGGGGAGCGGCCAGCGAAGCGGTGTGCAGCGTGTGGAAGGTGGCCCGCTCGACCGGCGTGCCCAGGTCCAGCCCCGCCGCCCGCTCCCCGCGCCGCGCCTGCCACCGGCCCCCGGCCCAGCCCGCCCCCAGCCCCAGCAGCAGCGCAGCCCCCGCCACCGCCGGAACCAGCTCCGCCGCCCCCGCCCCCGTCACCGGGCGCCCCCCGCCGCCCGCTCCCCGGCCACGCCCTCGGGCAGGTGCAGCCGCGCCAGCGCGGCCGCCGTCCCCGCCGGAACCCGGGACCGGGTCACCAGCGACACCAGCACCATCGTCAGGAAGCCCAGCGGCACCGACCACACCGCCGGCCAGGCCAGCAGCGCGTGCGCCCACCCCCTCGGCGCGACACCGCCCCGCGTCACCAGCACCGCGCCCAGCGCGGCACCGCCGCCCGTGAGCAGCCCGGCGACCGCCCCCGGCGGGGTCAGACCCCGCCACCAGATCCCGAGCACCAGCAGCGGGCAGAACGAGGACGCCGACACCGCGAAGGCCAGCCCGACCGCGTCCGCCACCGGCACCCGGGTGCTCACCGCCGCGCCCGCCAGCGGCACCGCCATCGCCACCACCACCGCGAGGCGGAAACTCCCCACCCCGCGCCGGGGCAGCACGTCCTGGTGCAGCACTCCCGCCACCGCCATCGTCAGCCCGGAGGCCGTCGACAGGAACGCCGCGAAGGCGCCGCCGGCCAGCAGCGCCCCCAGCAGCTCCCCGAGCAGCCCGCCCAGCACCCGCTCCGGCAGCACCAGCACCGCCGCGTCAGCGTCCCCGGTCAGCGCGAGCTCGGGCGCGTAGATCCGGCCCAGCGCCCCGTACACCTGGGGCAGCAGGTAGAACACCCCGAGCAGCCCCAGCACCACCAGGGTGGTGCGCCGGGCGGCCCGCCCGTCGGGGCTGGTGTAGAAGCGCACCGCGACGTGCGGCAGGCCCATCGTGCCGAGGAAGGTGGCCAGGATCAGCCCGTACGTGGCGTACAGCCGGTACTCGCCGTCGCCACCGGACAGCGGCTGGGGCCGGCCCGGCGCATCCGGTGCCGCGCCCGCCCGCGGGGCGGTGTCCGGAACCGCCGTCCCGGGCCGGAACTCCAGCCGGCCGCCCGCCTCCACGGTGTGCCGGCCGGGCGTCAGGGTCAGCGGGGCGCCCGCGTGGTCGCGCCCGTCCACCCGGCCCGTCACCGTCACGGTGAGCGGCGCGTCCACCGACAGCCGGACGTCGTGCCCGAGGGTGACGGCGGTGTGCTCCCGGAAGACCGCCGGGGCGTCGAAGGAGGCGCGCGGCGCCCCGTCCCCGGCCCAGGCCGCCAGCAGGAAGAAGGCGGGCACCAGCAGGGCGCAGAGCTTGAGCCAGTACTGGAAGGCCTGGACGAAGGTGATGCTGCGCATCCCGCCCGCCGCGACGGCCGCCGTGACCACGGACGCCACCACCACCCCGCCCGCCCAGTGCGGCGCCCCGGTCAGCACGGTCAGGGTCAGCCCCGCCCCCTGGAGCTGCGGCACCAGGTACAGCCAGCCCACTCCGAGCACGAACACCACCGCGATCCGCCGCACGGCCCGCGACTGGAGCCGGCCCTCCGCGAAGTCCGGCAGCGTGTACGCGCCCGAGCGCCGCAGCGGAGCCGCGACCAGCACCAGCAGCACCAGGTACCCGGCCGTGTAGCCGACGGGGTACCAGAGCATCTGCGGCCCCTGGAGCAGCACCAGCCCGGCGACGCCGAGGAAGGAGGCGGCGGAGAGGTACTCCCCGCTGATGGCCGCCGCGTTCAGCCGGGGGCCGACGGTGCGCGAGGCCACGTAGAAGTCCGAGGTGGTCCGGGATATCCGCAGTCCCAGCGCGCCGACCAGCACCGTCACCACGACGACGGCGGTGACCGCGGTCAGCGCGTACGTCTGGTTCACCTGAGGGTCCTTCGACGGGGGAGGGATCCCGGGGAGTCTACGCAGCGCCCCCGCGCGACAACAGGCCCGTTCCGGCCCGCGCCCCTCCCCGTTCCGCCCGGCGCGCGGGCGCACCGTCACACGGCCGGATCGCGGTGTTCCGCGCAGTCGCGCAGGGCGATCTCGAGCTCCACGTACGACTCCTCCGCGCGCCGGAAGGCCAGGATCAGGGCCGCCTCCGCACGCGGCGGCAGCCGGCGGCGGGTGCCCTCCTGGGCCTCGTACAGCACATCGGCCCAGCGGGCGGCCGCGCTGCGCAGCCCGGCGAGCAGCTCCTCGGCCTCGGCGGGCCCCGAGGGCGTGGTGCGGGGCAGTCCGCTCAGCGCGTCCAACAGCGCCTCGATCTCGGACATATCGCTCCTCCCGGGCCGGATGGTCCACGATATGCCCGCCCGGTTCCCGGGGTGGGCCACTCAGGGAACCCCTGCGGCCGACGGGCCCGGCGGATCGCCGTACGCCCCTCCCGGCGCGACGAACGGCGCGCCGGGCGGTCGCACGCGGCCCGGGGCGGCCCGGGGCGGTCGAGGACGACGCCCCCGGCCGTTCCCCGTCTAGCCCGTCGCCCGGCGCATCAGCAGGTCCCGGAGCTGGCGTGCGTGGCGGCGGCTGACCTGGAGTTCGGCCGGGCCCACGCGGACGCTGGTGGTGCCGGCGTCCAGCCGGAGTTCGTCGATCCGGCCCAGCGCCACCAGATGCCGGCGGTGGATCCGTACGAAGCCGTGCGGCGCCCAGCGTTCCTCCAGGGTGGACAGCGGGATCCGCACCAGGTGGCTGCCCCCGTCCGTGTGCAGCCGGGCGTAGTCCCCCTGGGCCTCCACGTACGCGATGTCCGCGACGGCCACGAACCGGGTGACCCCGCCGAGTTCGACGGCGATCTGCTCCGGGGGCCGGTCGGTGGCGGGCATCCCGGGAGCCGGCCGGCGCGGCGCCGGCACGGCCGCCCCCGCCGGCGCCACCTCCCGGGCCGGCCCGGCGAGCAGCTCGCGGGCCCGCCGGACGGCCTCGGCCAGCCGCTCCGGCCGTACCGGCTTGAGCACGTAGTCCACGGCCTTGAGGTCGAAGGCCTGCACGGCGAAGCCCTCGTGCGCGGTGACGAACACGATCAGCGGCGGCCGGGCGAAGCCGGCCAGCAGCCGGGCGATGTCCAGTCCGGTCAGCCCGGCCATCTGGATGTCCAGGAAGACCACGTCGATGGCGTCGGGCCCGTCCGGCCCGCTCTCCACCGCCCGGGTGATCCGGCGCAGTGCCCCGGTGGCGTCCGAGGCGCCTTCGGCGCTGCGCACCCGGGGGTCGGAGCGCAGCAGGTAGAGGAGTTCCTCCAGGAGCGGCTTCTCGTCGTCGACGGCCAGTACGCGCAGCATGGGCCGAGTCTAGGCACGGGCCGTGCGCGGGCGAACGGGTGCGCGGCCCCCGCCCGGGGGGAGGGAGGCGGGGACCGCGCGGTTCCGGGTGGGGGGTGCGGGCTACGGGGCGGTGATGAGCGCCCCGTCGGGGGCGACGGCGTACCAGGTGCCGCCGACGCCCTGGCCGTTGGTGTCGCCGGGCTTCTTGTCGCCGGCGAAGGTGTAGAGGGGCCAGCAGTTCACCGTCTGCTGCTTCTTGCCGTCCGGGCGGTCCAGGACCAGGTAGTTCTTCTCGGTGATCCCCTTGGCGTCGGCCCGGTCCACCGGCGGTACCACCGGCCACTTGGCCAGGCAGTCCCCGGTGCACTTGGAGACCATGGGCCAGGCGGTGTCCGGCTTGAAGCGGTAGACGGTCATGCCGTTGCCGTCGACGATGTGGTCGCCCAGCACGGGGTCCTTGGCCACGGACAGGGCGGCCGGAGCCGGTTCGGCGGCGGGGGGAGCGGGAGCCGCCGCCTTCGCGGCCTTCTTCCCGTCGGGGGCGAAGGCGAACCAGGTGCCGCCGACGCCCTGTCCGTTCAGGTCTCCGGCCTTGGTGTCCTTGGCGAAGCGGTACACGGGCCAGCCCGCCACCGTCAGCTGCTTGCCGCCGTCCTTGCGGACCACCTCGCCCAGCAGGGCCGGGTCCATGCCGGAGGCGGCCGTGACCTCGCCCGCCGCCACCGCCGGCCAGGCCTTCGCGCAGTCCCCCTCGCAGGTGGAGGCGGGCGGCTTGGCGGTGTCCTTGTCGAAGCGGTACAGGGTGAAGCCGGCGCTGTCGGTGAGCACCGGCCCCAGCTGGTCGGTGGCCGCGATCGCCAGCTGCCCGGCCGGCTTGGCGTCGCCGGCCCCCTGGGCGGCCTGCTCTCCTCCGGCGTAGGGGTCGGCGGCGGGAGCCTGGACGGAGGCGGCCCCGGCCGGCCGGGTCGCGCCGTCCTTTCCGTTCGCGCCGCAGGCGGTCGCCGCCAGGGTGACGACGACCGCGACGGCGGCCAGGGAAGTTCCGCGCTTGATGCCCATGGTGTTCTCTCCCACGTGTGTGTCCGCCGGGTCCGCGACCTGTCCGGTGCGTCCGCGTCGTCGCGTCCTCGGACCCGGCTGCTTGTGGGGGACACGGCGCCGCGGGGGCGCCCTGTTCGGCGGGAGCGGTATGGCGTGTTTCACTCACCCGGCGTCGAACCCGGCCCGCCGCAGGGCCGTGACCACAGCGAGGCCGAGCACCTGGTGCCCGGCGTCGTTGGGGTGCAGCCCGTCCGCGAGGTGCTCGGGTCCGAGCACGTCCCGGCCCGGCAGCAGCGCCAGCCGGCCGTCCCCGGCGGCGATCCGGTCCCGGACGGCCCGCTCCATGGCGTCCCGGAGCGCGCCCAGGGTGGCGCCGAGGCGGTTGGGGGCGCGTTCGGCGTCGGGACGCAGCACGGGGGACAGGAGCAGCAGGGGGGTGCGCGGGTGGCCCTGGCGGACCAGGTCGAGGAACACGCGCGTGGTCTCGTACAGCAGTGGGGCCGTGAAGGGCACCCGGGACCAGCAGTTGGTCCCGAAGGCGAGGGTGAGGACGTCGGCCGGGAGCGCGGCGAGCTGTTCGGCGGTGGCGAGCTCCCCGCGCGCGGCGCCCGCGTAGCCGAGGTTGACGGTGTCGAAGCCCAGCTCGCGGCCCGCGACGGCGGGCCAGCCGTGGGCGGGGCGGGTGGACCACCAGCCCTCGGTGATGGAGTCCCCGTGCACCACCCAGCGCGGGGCCGCGGGGGCGGGGACGAGCTCGCCGCCGATCCCGCGCAGCCCCAGGACCTGCGGGGACTGCTCCTCGGGCGGGTACAGGGTGAACGGGCCCCGCTGCCGGGGCAGGTCGAGGCGCACCACGGACTCCGCGGCGGGCTCGGTGAAGACCTCGGTGAGCGGCCCGTGCCGGTTCCACAGGGCGAAGCCGTGCGCGAGGTCGCGCAGCGCGTCGGTGGGGCCGGGCACGGTGGCCCGGTAGCGGACCTCCACCGCGTGCGCCGTCCGCGTCGTGAACTCGAGCCGCACCCCTATCGGGAGGGCGGCCCGCTCGCCGGTGTCCCAGGGCAGCCGCATGGTGTCGGCCGGGTCGGCGCGCACCGGGCGCCCCTCGTCCAGCCAGGCGACCCCGCGCAGGAAGGGTCCGGGGTCCTGCCACGGCCCCTCGGGGCCCCGTGGTGCTCTCACTCCGCGTCTCCGATCGTCGGGTACGGGGACGGCGCGCCGTCCCCGCCGTCTCCACTGGCGTCTGCCCCGTCACGTCCGGGGACAGCGGCGGGGCGCGGAGGTGCGGGGCGGAGGCGGTGCCGGCGGTCCCGGCGGCCCGGCAGGGTGCGGGGGCGATTCCGTGGAGCAGGTCCGGGTCCACGAGGCACGCTGCGACAGATCTGACGAGGTGTCAATGAAGACCTCCGGAGGGGGCTCGTGCAGCGATCGATCATCCGTGCGCAACAAACGTGCATGCCGGACGGATCCGCGCAACGATCGTCCGCCAATGTGCAAGGATGGTGCATTACGGGCGGTATCACTCTGCTCGTAGGCTCACCCCCTGTACGTGGAGTGGCGCAGACCGCCTGCTCGGCGGTCCCCCCATGCCCAGACGGGCCCGAACCCGTCTGTCAACTGCTCCGGACCGCTGCGGTCGACGCCTGACCGTCCCCATCCGCAGTGTCAAAGGAGTTCCCTCGTGCTCGATCACGGCCAGGCGCCCCCGCTCTCCGAGGAGAAGCGAAAGCCTGTGAACCCGCTGCTCCGCCGCAAGCCCGTGGAACAGCTCGTCGCCGAGGGCGGCCAGGGCGAGGGCGGCGTGCTGCGCCGATCGCTCACCATGTGGCAGCTGACCATGATCAGCATCGGCGCCACCCTGGGCACCGGCATCTTCGTCGTCCTCGGCGAAGCCGCCCCCAAGGCCGGCCCGGCCGTCACGATCTCCTTCCTCATCGCGGGCCTGACCGCCCTCTTCTCGGCCCTCTCCTACGCGGAGCTCGCCGGATCCGTCCCGGTCTCCGGCTCCTCGTACTCGTACTCGTACGCCACCATGGGTGAGTTCATCGCCTGGATCTGCGGCTGGTGCCTGGTCCTGGAGTACGCCGTCTCCGTGTCGGCCGTCGCCGTCGGCTGGGGCCAGTACCTCAACGAGCTCCTCGACGGGACCATAGGTGTCACCCTCCCCGAGAAGCTCTCCGCCGCCCCGCTGGGCGACGGCGGCTGGATCAACCTGCCCTCCCTGGTCGTCGTCCTGCTCGCCATGGTCTTCCTGATGCGGGGCGCCAAGGAGAGCGCCCGCATCAACACGATCATGGTCGTGGTGAAGATCGTCACGCTGGTGCTCTTCATCGGCATCGGCGTCATGGGCATCAAGTCCGGCAACTACGCCCCGCTCGCCCCGCTCGGCATCGCCGGCATCAGCGGCGCCGCCTCCACGCTCTTCTTCTCGTACATCGGTTTCGACGCCGCCTCCACCGCCGGTGAGGAAGCCAAGAACCCCAAGAAGGACCTGCCGCGCGCGATCATGCTCTCCCTGGGCATCGTCACGATCCTGTACGTCCTCGTCGCCTTCGTCGCCGTCGGCGCCATGCCCTGGCAGGACTTCAAGGGCACCGAGGCCGCGCTCGCCCAGATCATGACCGACGTCACGGGCACCAGCGTCTGGGGCGTCGTCCTCGCCGCCGGCGCGGTCGTCGCCATCGCCTCCGTCGTCTTCGCCGTCCTCTACGGCCAGACCCGCATCCTCTTCGCGATGTCCCGCGACGGCCTCGTCCCCAAGGTCTTCGCCAAGGTCGACGAGAAGAGCGGCGCCCCGCGCGCCAACGTCGTGATCGTCTCGATCTTCTGCGGCGCCCTCGCGGCCTTCGTCCCGCTGGGCGAGCTCGCCAACGCCACCAGCATCGGCACGCTCTTCGCCTTCGCCCTGGTCAACGTCGCCGTCGTCATCCTGCGCCGCACCAAGCCGGACATGCCGCGCACCTTCAAGGTGGCGCTGTTCCCGGTCACGCCGATCCTCGGCTTCATCGCCTGCGGCTACATGATGTACAGCCTGCCGATGGCCACGTGGATCGCTTTCGGTGTCTGGATGGCCGTCGGCCTCGTGGTCTACTTCCTGTACGGCATCCGCCGCTCCCGACTGGCCATCGAAGAGGTGGCCACAGCAGAGAAGTGATCCGCCCGCAGTGCGACTGAACGATCTCGACGAACGCATCGTGCACGCCCTTGCCGAGGACGCCCGCCGCTCCTACGCGGACATCGGCTCGGAGGTCGGGCTCTCGGCCCCGGCCGTGAAACGGCGCGTGGACCGGCTGCGGGCCGAAGGCGCCATCACCGGCTTCACCGTCCGCGTGGACCCCGCCGCGATGGGCTGGGAGACCGAGGGCTTCATCGAGATCTACTGCCGCCACAACACCTCGCCGGACGACATCCGGCGAGGGCTGGAGCGGTACCCCGAGGTGGTGTCCGCGTCGACCGTCACCGGCGACGCGGACGCCCTCGTCCAGGTCTTCGCCTCCGACATGAGGCACTTCGAGCGCGTCCTGGAGCGCATCGCGGGCGAGCCCTTCGTGGAGCGCACGAAGTCCGTACTCGTCCTGTCCCCCCTGCTGCGCCGCTTCACCTCGGGCGCACCCGCCTGACCGGGGCCGTCAGCGGGGCTGTCACAGGGCCGTGCCAGGATCCGGCACATGAAGATCCAGATCCCGCCGCCGGCCGACCCGCACACCTCGACCGTCTACGCAGACTGGGCCCGGGCCCACGACCCGGCCGCCGGCCCGGCGGCCGCCGCGCTGCTCGACGAGGTGGGGCGGACGATCCACCGGGCGTACGAGAAGCCCGGACGGTTCGTCGACGGCCTCGAACGGCGGGCACGGGAACTGGAGCCGGCCCACCTCCCCTGGTTCTGGGACACCGTCGGGCACCGGCTGGCCGCCTGGCACCTGCGCTCCGCCGCCCGTGCCTACGCCCTGGCCCGCAAGGCCGAGGACACCCACCGCCTCCCCGTCGACCCCGACTGGCACCGCGCCAACGTCCTGCTGTTCGCCCGCGCCGGGGCCCTGCCCGCCGCCGCGCTCAGCGCCCACCAGGCCTGGCTGGCCGGGGCCCTGGAACCGGTCGCCGCGCACGAGGAGTACGTACGGGTCCTGCGCGCCTGGGCCGCCTCGCCAGGGCAGCTCCCCGCCGACCTGGCCCGCCGCGTCCGGCTCTCGGCCCGCGCCGCCGGCCTGGACGCCGCCGAGGAGGCCCGCGTCCTGGGCCTCGTGCTCGCCGCCGCCCGGGGCAAGGAGATCCCCGACCGGCTGCTGGACGCCGCCATGCCCCTGCTGACCGCCCACCCCCCGGCGCCGGACGCCGCCGCCCTGCTCCTCGACCTGTTCCCCGAGAGCCGCGGCGACGCCTCCTCCTGGCTGCGCCTGCTCCTCGGCTGCGGCGCCGCCGAGGCCGCCGCCGCCGGGCGGATCGTCCCCGAGGGCGGCCTCACCGGCTGGTTCTCCCGGTACGCGGGCCGCTACGCCCACGGCCGCAGCGGCGGCGGGGTCATGCGCCAGCCCATGCCCGCCGAACTCTTCGACCTGCTCGCCCTCTTCGCCCCCCGCATGCGCGCCTCCGGGACCCCGCTGCGGTTGCACGAGGACCGCTACCGCTACCGGGGGCTGGACGCCGACCTCCTCGACGCCTGCCTCGCCGAGGGCATCGCCGTCGAGGACCCCGGCGTCGCCGTCGAGCTGGTGTTCTGGGGCGGCCGCTCCCGGCGCGACCTCAAGGCCCTCGCGGCCGACCCGGTCTTCGGGCCCCGCCTGGAAGGCACCGTCCACGCCGGCCTGCGCGGCTCCGGCACCGCCATCAGCCGCCTCCCGCACAACGCCGGCATCGCCGCCGAGGTGCACGGCCGCGTCGAGAACCTCCTCGGCGCCCTGCGCGGCGGCGGCCTCGCCGCGGCCGACGAAGCCGTCGACGAGCTCCGCACCCTCCTCGACCGGCCCACCGCCCGCGCCCTGGACGGCATCGACGAAGCCCTCGCCGCACTGGACCTGACCGGCCCGCTCGGCCGCGCCCTGCGCGCCGGACTCCCCGAGGAATACGGCTGGCCCGCCCTCGAAGAGGCCGTCGCAGGCCTCGGCGGTCCCGCCGCCGTCACCGGAGTGACCTGCACCTGGCCCCTCCTGACCGTCTACGGCCCCGACCGGGCCGTCACCGTCGACCACGCGGGCCCGCGCGCCTCCTGCTCCTTCCGGGTGCCCGAGGGCGCGAGCGCGCTCACCGTGCACTACGTCGGCGGACGGTTCCTCGTCGCCTGGAGCGACCGGCCCAAGGGCAGCTTCGGCGAGCTCGCCTTCTGGACCGACCGCCCCGACGAGGTCTTCGAGCCCGAGCAGAAGCTCGGCCTGCGCCGCTACGGCGGCATGATCCAGGGCGGCCTCGGCTACCACTTCGAAACCCCGGACGGCGGCGGACGCCACGAGGGCGGCTTCGTCCTGCGCCCCGGCGGCCGGGAGGGCATCGGCTCCTACGACTTCCAGATGACCGACGGCCGCCACTACTGGAGCACCGGCGGCCTCGGCCACCGCCGGGAGGCCCTCACCCGCGTCGACCCGCACACGGGCGAGGCCCGACCGGACACCGCGCTGCCGGACTTCCACGCCCGGGCCGAGCTCCCGCCCGGCACGGAACGCTTCGAGCACTCCTGCCAGACCCTCGCCGCCCTGCCCGCCGGCGCCCCCGCGTCCCCGCTCGGCCAGGACGGCCGCCTCACCGGCTTCCGCGTCCTCAACCGCACCCCCTACGCGGGCCCCTCGCCCACCGAGTTCCTGCTGGAGGGCGTCGACGGCCGCCGCGCCGGCTACCGCAGCGGGCGCCCGGGCCGCAAGCCCTGGGCCGTCCTGCGCATGCCCCGGGGCGGCGAGGACGCCGTGCTCGTCGGCCAGGAGTCCATCCGCTGCCACGCCGCCGAGGACAACTCCCTCCTGTGGCAGGTGCACGGCTTCCCCGGCTCCGACCGGCGCCGCACCCCCGGTTTCGGCGAAGCCGCGGGCCCCGTCCCGCCGCCCGCCTTCTGGCACTTCCTCACCCCGCGCTGCGAGGCCTCCTCCACGACCCTGCGCGCCCTGGACGACACCGCCGTACGGGCCCTGCTCGACGCCGCCGTCGCCGGGGACCCGGCCCCCGCCCTGCCCGGCGGGCTCGAACCGCGCATCGCCGCCGGTGCCGGACGGGCCGCCCTGCTCGCCGCCGACGTCCTGCGGCGCCTGCGCGAGCTCGCCCGGCGGGTCGCCGTGATGCGGGCCGAGCCGGTCGTCTCCCTCTGCGCCGAAGTCCCCGACTCCGTGCTCGTCCCCGCCCTCCACCAGCTCGTCCCGCACCGCCCCCGCCGCTACGACGAGCCCGCGCCCGCCCCGCGGCCCGCGCTGCTCACCGCCGTCGCCGCCGACGGACGCCACCTGCGCGGCGAGATCGGCGACGAGGCGCGCGTCCTGGCCCGGCCCGCCGCCCCCGGGGCCTGGGAGCCGCTGGTCGGCGGGATCGGCGCCGTCGCCTGGCGGGCCGCCGTCGCGAGCACCCCCGACGAGGAGCGGACGGCACTGGCCGCACTGCTGGAGACCTGGAGCGGGCAGCCCTTCGCCGAGTCCGGCGGCACCTGGCGTACCGGCAGGGCCGGGGAGGCGGCGCTGGCGGCCCTCCGTGCCGCCGGGCACACCCTGGCCTCCGGAGCCGCCCGCGACGGCCTGGCCCCGTTCCTCCAGCGGGCCGCGGACCCCGCCCCCGAGGACGCCCGGGACTGCGCGACCGCCACCGTCGAGCACGACGACTCCGTACGCCTGCCCCGGCTGCTGGAGCTGCTCGCCGGGCGCGGCCCGCTGGCGGTGACGCCCGCCGCCCGGGAGGCGTTCGCACGGCTGACCGGCGTCCGGGTCCCGGTAGCGGGCCTGGTCCTCGCCGGCTTCCCCGGCCGGGAGGACCACCGCGCACACCTCGCGCTGCTGGCCTCCGCCCCGTTCAAGGCCGGCCGGACCCTCGCCGAGGAGTACGACGCCCTCTGCCGCCGCCTCGGCGACGCGGGCCGGCGCGCGGTCCTCGCCGCCGGCCTCCCGGGGGACCCGGCCGAGCTGTGGCAGCCGGACGGGACGCTCCGGGCCGCCGAGCGGATGGCCGGCGTCTGGACCGGGCTCCTGGGCGCCGAGGAGTACGTGGACGAGGAACTGGCCGCCTCCCTGGAGGCCGATCTCGGCCTGCCCCCGGCCTGGGCCCGTGCCCTGCCCGCCGGACGGGCCCCCGCCGGGGCGTCCTTCGGCGAGGACGGCCTGGTGCTCGCCGGTACCCGGACCGGCGGGATCCACCTGCACCACGCCGGGCCGGACGGCGCCGCCGGGGAGTGGATCGACGCCGGGCGGCCCGCGCACCGCGAGGCCGCCTCCGTGATCGCGTGGGCCCTGACCGAGCGGCCCGTCGGGGACCCGGCCGCCCGGGGCGCCCTGGCCCTGTACGGGCGGCTGCGGGCCCAGCTGGAGGGCCCCGGCGCCCTCGTCCCCCTGGGCGGCTTCTTCGACGAGCTGGCCGGCATCGCCCGGACCGACCCGGAGTTCACCCCGTACGCGGGAACCGTCCTGCCCTGCCCGCAGCCACCGCGGGAGGGGGCGGCCGCGCCCTCGACCCTCCTGGACGACGGGCTGCTCGTGGTGGCCGTGCCCAGCGGCGACAGCTTCCTGCGGCCGGCCGCGCTCGCCGACCAGCGGCGGACGGCCCGGGCCGAGCGGCTGGCCGCCACGGTGCGGGAGGGCCATCTGCTGACCGTCCTGCGACGGCACCGGGACCTCTTCGACGGCCTCGCCCGGCTGGCGGCCCGCGCCGCGGACACACCGGTTCCCGAGGGCCGCTACGAGGCCGACCCGGCCCTCAGCGCCCCCGAGCTCGTCGCGGAGGCCGCCGCATCCCTCGGGGTCGGGCCTGACGCCGCCGCCCTCTACCTCCAGCTGCTGGCCCTGGCCCGCCCCACGGACCGCGCCGTCCGCCGCTGGAACGGCTGGACGGCGGCGCGGCACAAGGCCGCCCAGGCGGAGCTGGCGGCGTCCGGTGCCGTGGAGAGCGGGAAGCGGCCCCGCGCGGGACGCACCCTGTTCGTCCCCGGCCGGTGGACGGAGCTCAAGGCCCCGCACCTTCCGACGGAGCACGCCAAACTGGCCGCGCACCTGGCAGCGGCCTCGGGTACGACGCTCCACGCCCCGCTGCTGCGCCTGCTCGCGCCGCTGCCCCCGCACGAGCTGTTCGCGCGGGCCTGGGCGGCGGCCGCCGGAGGGCCGCTCACACGGTGACGGGGCGCTGTGCGGCGGGGCCGGTCAGCGCGCGGCGCTCCTCCTCGGTGAGCCCGCCCCAGACGCCGAAGGGCTCGCGGGTGCGCAGCGCGTGCTCCAGGCAGGCCGCGCGGACCGGGCAGCGGGCGCAGATCTCCTTCGCCGCGCGGTCCCGGTCCTCGCGTTCCTCACCCCGCTCACCGGCGGGGTGGTAGAACCGGCTGGGCCCGAGCGCCCGGCAGGCGGCCCGGGACTGCCACTGCCAGTGGTGGAGGGCGGCGCCGGGCAGACGTGAGAGGTCGGTCATGGTGGCTCCTTCCAGTGGCCTCGTCCCGCGTCTGACCGTTCGGAGCCCACTGAAACCCGCGACCGCCACACCGGCGGGAAGCGGGAGCGCGGCGGCGGTCCGGACGACCGCTGATCTGCTGCGTGTTCATCGCCACGGCCGTCTTCCCCCCGCCCGCGCTCCCGTCCCGCCGACGCTACGGGCACCTTGGGCGGGACTCAATGAACCCCGTGTTAAAGCGTGTTACGGATGATCGACTTCTGCCCGGGGAGGGGGAGCCCGCACCGACGAGGACGGGCCCCCGGGGGCGCCGATCCCTTCCACGGAGCGCCTGCCGCGGTTACGTCCCGGGTCCCGTCCGGGCAGCCGGTCCCCCCGGCGATCACGAGCTCCCGCACGGCCCCCACCGGCCCTTCCGGACCCCCTCAAACGCGCCGCGCAACGAATCTCCGTACATCCGGCAGAAAGCGCAACGAATCGATGCGCCCAGCGCAACGCTCACGGCTTGTCCGAGTCGAACGTGCGAACGTACCGTTTTACGACCCCCACCCCACCTGTCACAGAGGTACGCCCATGCCCCCGCTGCGCACCGCACTCCTCCAGAGCTCCGGACGGCTCGGCGACACCGCCGAGAACCTGAAGCGGCTCGACGAGGCCGCGGCGCGCGCCGCACAGGGCGGGGCCGGGCTCCTCGTGACCTCGGAGATGTTCCTGACCGGCTACGCGCTGGACCTCCAGGAGGTGCCGGGGTACGCCGAACCGGCCGACGGCGAGTCCGCCCACGCCATCGCGGGCATCGCCCGCCGCCACGGGATCGCCGTCCTGTACGGCTACCCCGAGCGGGACGGCGACACCGTCTACAACTCGGCGCAGCTGATCGGCTCCGACGGCGTCCGGCTGGCCAACTACCGCAAGACCCACCTGTTCGGCTGCTTCGAGCAGGAGGCCTTCACCCCCGGCGACACCCCCGTCGTGCAGGCGGACCTGAACGGCCTCCGCGTCGGCATCATGATCTGCTACGACGTGGAGTTCCCCGAGAACGTACGGGCGCACGCGCTCGCCGGGACCGACCTCCTCCTGGTCCCGACCGCGCAGATGCACCCCTTCCAGTTCGTCGCCGAACAGCTGGTCCCCGTACGGGCCTTCGAGAACCAGATGTACATCGCGTACGTCAACCGGACCGGCCCCGAGGGCGAGTTCGAGTTCGTCGGCCTCAGCTGCCTGGCCAGCCCCGACGGGGTCACCCGCACCCGGGCCGGCCGCGGCGAGGAAACGGTGTTCGGGGAGGTCGATCCCGAGCTCCTGAAGGCCTCGCGCGAGACCAACCCGTACCTGCGCGACCGCCGCCCCGGGCTCTACGCCTCCCTCGCCTAGGTCCTCCCGCTCCCCCTCCCCGCCCTCCCGCCCCGCCCGCCCTGCCGCAAGGAGACGTGCCCCCATGACGTCCACGGTGCCCACCACCGCCGTTCCGCACAGCGACGGCCAGCCGCCGATCACCATGTTCGGGCCGGACTTCCCGTACGCCTACGACGACTTCCTCGCCCACCCGGCGGGCCTGGGCCAGATACCGGCGACCGAGCACGGCACCGAGGTCGCCGTCATCGGCGGCGGTCTGTCCGGCATCATCTCCGCCTACGAGCTGATGAAGATGGGCCTCAAGCCCGTCGTGTACGAGGCCGACCAGATCGGCGGCCGCCTGCGGACCGTCGGCTTCGAGGGCGCCGGCACCGAGGGCCTGACCGCGGAGATGGGCGCCATGCGCTTCCCGCCGTCCTCCACCGCGCTCCAGCACTACATCGACCTCGTGGGCCTGCACACCCAGCCCTTCCCGAACCCGCTGGCCGAGGCCACCCCCTCCACGGTCGTGGACCTCAAGGGCGAGACCCACTACGCCGAGACCATCGCCGACCTCCCGCAGGTCTACCGCGACGTCGCGGCCGCGTGGAACGCCTGCCTCGACGAGGGCGCCGACTTCTCCGACATGAACACCGCGATGCGCGAGCGGGACGTCCCGCGCATCCGCGAGATCTGGGCGAAGCTCGTCGAGAAGCTCGACGACGAGACCTTCTACGGCTTCCTCTGCAAGTCCGAGGCCTTCCAGTCCTTCCGCAAGCGCGAGATCTTCGGCCAGGTCGGCTTCGGCACCGGCGGCTGGGACACCGACTTCCCGAACTCCATCCTGGAGATCCTGCGCGTCGTCTACACCGAGGCCGACGACCACCACCGCGGCATCGTCGGCGGCTCGCAGCAGCTGCCGCTGCGCCTGTGGGAGCGCGAGCCCGAGAAGATCCTGTACTGGGCCCAGGGCACCTCCCTGTCCTCCCTGCACGACGGCACCCCGCGCCCGGCGGTGACCCGCCTGCACCGCACGGCCGGCAACCGCATCACCGTCACCGACGCCTCCGGGGACATCCGCACCTACCGCGCCGCGATCTTCACGGCCCAGTCGTGGATGCTGCTGTCGAAGATCGAGTGCGATGACACGCTCTTCCCGATCGACCACTGGACGGCGATCGAGCGCACCCACTACATGGAGAGCTCGAAGCTGTTCATCCCCGTCGACCGGCCGTTCTGGCTGGACAAGGACGAGGAGACCGGCCGCGACGTCATGTCGATGACGCTCACGGACCGCATGACCCGCGGCACCTACCTGCTGGACAACGGTCCGGACCAGCCGGCCGTGATCTGCCTGTCGTACACCTGGTGCGACGACAGCCTGAAGTGGCTGCCGCTGTCCGCGAACGAGCGGATGGAGGTCATGCTGAAGTCCCTCGGCGAGATCTATCCCAAGGTCGACATCCGCCGCCACATCATCGGCAACCCGGTGACCGTGTCCTGGGAGAACGAGCCGTACTTCATGGGCGCGTTCAAGGCGAACCTGCCCGGCCACTACCGCTACCAGCGGCGCCTGTTCACCCACTTCATGCAGGACCGCCTCCCCGAGGACAAGCGCGGCATCTTCCTCGCGGGCGACGACATCTCCTGGACGGCCGGCTGGGCCGAGGGCGCCGTCCAGACCGCCCTGAACGCGGTCTGGGGCGTCATGCACCACCTCGGCGGCTCCACGGACGCCGCCAACCCGGGCCCGGGCGACGTCTACGACGAGATCGCCCCGGTCGAGCTCCCCGAGGACTGACCGCCCCGGGACCCATGGCCACGGGCCGCCCCCGCGTACACGGCACGCGGCGGCGGCCCGTCCTCATGTCCCGGCGCGGTGCTCACGGGCTCAGGACCTCATCACCCCATCACCCCATCACCCCATCACCCCATCACCCCAAGGGTTGTCCCCCCGGGCGCCGGAGGCGCAGGACGTACGGGGGTTCCGGCCCGTCGGGGTGAGCAGGCAGCGGCCCACCAGCCCCACCCCCGCGTCGAGGGACTCCTCGAACTCCTCCGCCAGGTCGGGGGAGCGCCGCAGGGTCCACAGCAGACGGGCCGAGGCCCAGGCGCCCGCCCGGGCCCGCTCCAGGCTCCAGGAGCCCAGCAGGTGGGTGAGCGGGTCGGCGACCTCCAGCAGGTCCGGGCCGGGCATCAGGTCCTCCCGGATGCGCTCCTCCAGGGAGACCAGGGTGTCGCCGACCTGGTGGAAGTCGGCCTCGAGGGCCGAGGGCGGGCAGTCCAGCGCGCGGCAGGTGGACACCACCGCCAGCGCCAGGTCGTGCCCGATGTGGGCGTTGATCCCGGCCAGCGCGTGCTGGAGGGGGCGCACCCCCGGGTGGCGGCGGTACTGGAGCAGCGGGCGCCAGCAGGCCGGAGCCCGGTCCGCCTCCACCGCCGCCAGGTACCGCTCCGCGAACCGGACGGCCAGCGTCTCGGCCCGCCGGGGCGCCGGGAACTGCCCCTGCCCGATCCGCCGGTACAGGGTGTGCGTCACGGTCATGTACACGCGGTTGAAGACGGCCACACCGTCCTGCGCGGGGAGCCGCTCGTCCAGGGTGCGCATCCGCGCGAGTACCGCTTCCATGTCAGGCAGCGTCCCAGCCGGAACGGCCCGCGCGGGGAACTTGGCCGTGCGCTTCGCCGGTTCGGGCGAAGACCCGTCAACTCCGCTTGTCGACCTGGGTGTCGTAGTCGGAGGTCCCGGAGTCGAGCAGGGGCTCCTGCTCCTTCAGGTGCGCGGGGGCGAAGTAGCGCAGCGCGTGGTAGCCGGTGATCACCACGATGGTGCCGAGCGCGATGCCGCCCAGCTCGAAGCTGTCGGTGAAGTGCAGCTCGACCCCGCCGACGCCGATGATGATGCCCGCCGCGGCCGGGACGAGGTTCAGCGGATTGCGCAGGTCCACCCGGCCGCTGTGCCAGATCTGCGCGCCGAGCAGGCCGATCATGCCGTACAGGATCACGGTGATGCCGCCCAGCACGCCGCCGGGGATCGCGGCCACCACGGCCCCGAACTTCGGGCACAGGCCGAAGAGCAGGGCGAAGCCGGCCGCCGCCCAGTAGGCCGCCGTGGAGTAGACGCGGGTGGCGGCCATGACCCCGATGTTCTCGGAGTACGTGGTGTTCGGCGGGCCGCCCACCGCCGTGGACAGCATGGACGCCGCGCCGTCGGCGGCGATGGCGGTGCCGAGCTTGTCGTCGAGCGGGTCGCCGGTCATCTCGCCGACGGCCTTGATGTGGCCGGCGTTCTCGGCGATCAGCGCGATCACCACGGGCAGCGCGATCAGGATGGCCGACCACTCGAAGGCCGGCGCGTGGAAGGACGGCAGCCCGATCCAGTCGGCCTTGCCCACGCCGGAGAGGTCGAGCCGCCAGTGGTCCACGGCCTCGGGTCCGCCCACCGTGGAGTGGATCTTTCCGAAGGCCAGGTCGAAGACCCAGGAGACCGCGTACCCGAAGACCAGGCCGAGGAAGATCGCGACGCGCGACCAGAACCCGCGCAGGCACACCACCGCGAGCCCGGTGAACAGCATGGTCAGCAGGGCCGTCCACTGGTCCTGGGGCCAGTACGTCGAAGCCGTCACCGGCGCCAGGTTGAAGCCGATCAGCATCACGACCGCGCCCGTCACCACCGGCGGCATCGCCGCGTGGATGATCCTCGCCCCGAACCGCTGGACGGCCAGACCCGCCAGGAACAGCGCCGCGCCGACGACGAAGACCGCGCCCGTGACCACCGCGCTGTCCCCGCCGCCCGCCCGGATCGCGGCGGCGACGCCCACGAAGGAGAGCGAGCAGCCCAGGTAGGAGGGGACCCGGCCGCGGGTCGCGAGCAGGAAGATCACCGTCGCGATGCCCGACATCATGATCGCCAGGTTCGGGTCCAGGCCCATGAGGACCGGGGCGACGAAGCTCGCGCCGAACATCGCGACGACGTGCTGGGCGCCGAGCCCGGCGGTGCGCGGCCACGACAGCCGCTCCTCCGGCCGCACCACCGCGCCGGGAGCGGGCGTCCGCCCGTCTCCGTGCAGGGTCCAGCCCACGCCGAAGCCCATGTCCCACCACTTCCGTTCCGTCGGCCGATCAAGGATCCTGGCCGCCTGCCGTACGGTCACCGCAGCGGGCCAGCGCATATATTACGGCCGCATAGGGGCTGGTTCGTCCCGATTGGCGGATCCGGCCGCTCCCGCTACCCGCCGGCCCCCCAGGGCCCCCGCCCCCGCCGTCAGCGCGCACGCCAGCAGGGTCACCAGCCCGAACGAGACCACCAGCGAGCTCGCGTCCGCCACCGCCCCGATCGCCGACGGCGCGATCAGCCCCGAGGTGTAGGTGATCGTCGCCACCCCGGCGATGGCCTGCGCCGGAGCCGGGCCGCTGCGCGCCGCCGCGGCGAAGGCCAGCGGCACCACCACCGCGATGCCGAGCCCGATCAGCGCGAAGCCCGCCATCGCCGCCGCCGGATGCCGGACACCGACCACGACCAGCCCGCCCGCGACGGCAAGCGCCCCGCCCGCCCGCACCGTGCGCACCGCCCCGAAGCGGTCGACCACCCGGTCCCCGGCGAGCCGGGCCAGCGCCATGGTCAGCGCGAAGGCGGTGGTGGAGGCGGCGGCCGGACCCGCCGCCGCGCCCAGCACGTCCCGCAGGTACACGGCCGACCAGTCCAGGCTCGCGCCCTCGGCGAAGACCGCGCAGAAGCCCACCCCGCCGATCAGCAGGGCCGCCCTCGGGGGCCGGGCGAAGCGCGGCGGGGCCTCCTCCTCGTGCCCGGCGCGCAGGTCGAGCACCCCCCGTACGGCGAGCAGTCCGGCGACGGTCAGGGCCGCCGCCGCCACCAGGTGGTGGGCCCGGGCGTCGGCACCCGCGTGGGCGGCGGCCGTACCGGCGGCGGAACCCAGCAGCGCCCCCACGCTCCACATGCCGTGCAGCGAGGACATGACCGAGCGGCCGAGCCGGTTCTCCGTCTCGACCCCCAGGGCGTTCATCGCCACGTCCGACATGCCGGAGGTGGCCCCGTAGACGAAGAGCGCCCCGCAAAGGGTCCACAGGTTCGGCGCCAGGGCCGGCAGGACCAGCGACAGGGTCCACAGTGCGAGGAGGACGCGCAGGGCGGGGCGGGCGCCGAAGCGGTGGCTGATCCGCCCGGCCAGCGGCATCGCGAGCGCCGCTCCCAGGGCGGGGAAGGCCAGCGCCAGGCCCAGGGCGCCCGCGCCGAGCCCGGTGTGCTCCTGGATCCAGGGGATGCGGGTGGCGAAGGAGCCGGTGACGGCGCCGTGCACGCAGAAGACGGCGGCGATCGCGAAGCGGGCGCGGCGCAGCCGCGCGGGGCTGAGGTCGGGTTCCCCGGTCATGGGAGATAAACTATCAGGGAGCCTGCCTGATAGTGAGTGGGCCCGCCCTCCCTAGGATGGGCGCCGTGACCCCTGCCAAGGTGCTGACACCCGCCGCGACGGCCGTGCCGTCCCCCGCCTCCCCGAGCACGGCCCGGGCCATCAACGACCGCCTCGCCCTGGAACTCCTCCAGGAACAGGGGCCCCTGACGGCGGCCCAGCTCAAGCGGCTGACCGGCCTGTCCCGCCCCTCCGTCGCCGACCTCGTCGAACGGCTCGGCGCGGCCGGGCTGATCGAGGTCGTGGGGGAGTCCGGCGCACAGCGGCGCGGTCCCAACGCCCGCCTGTACGGGATCGTCGCCGGCCGGGCCCACCTGGCCGCCCTGGACGTGCGGACCGACAGCGCGACCGCCGTGGTCACCGACCTCCTCGGGCACCCGCTGGCGCGGGCGGCGCTGCCGGTCGACGCGGTCGGCGAGGCCGTGGCCCGCCTGGAGGAGCTGGCCCGGGAGGCCGGCGCGCGGCGGCTGCACACGGTGGTCGTCGGCGCCCCCGGACTGGTCACCCCGGCGAGCGGCGACCTGCGCGACACCGGCGGGCTGCCCGCCTGGCACCGGGACCTGGTCGCCGCCCTCCAGCGGAGGCTGCCCGCCAAGGTGGTGGTGGAGAACGAGACCAACCTGGCGGCCCTCGCCGAACAGCGCGTCGGTGCGGCCACCGACCTGGACTCCTTCGTACTGCTGTGGCTCGGCGCGGGCGTCGGCGCCGCCGTCGTCCTGGACGGGCGGCTGCGCCGGGGCGCCTCCGGCGGGGCCGGGGAGATCGGCTTCCTCCCGGTACCCGGCACCGCCGGGCTGCCCTCCGCCACCGACTGCGGCGGCGGCTTCCACTCCCTGGCCGGGCGCGCGGCGGTGGCCGCCCTGGCGGCGGAGCACGGTTTCACCGGGCCGGTGGAGGAGGCCGTGGCCGGTGCGGCCGGGGAGGCCTTCCTGGACGTCCTCGCCGAGCGGCTCTCCCTGGGGGCGGCGGCCGTCGCCGCGGTCCTGGACCCGGGCTGCGTGGTCCTCGGCGGGGAGCTCGGCCGCGCGGGCGGCCCCGGCCTCGCCGCCCGCGTCGAGCACCGCCTGGCCGCCCTGACCCCCGTCCCGACGGCGGTCCGCGCCACCGCCCTCGGCGGCCCGGCCGTCCTGGAGGGCGCCCGCCTCGCCGCGCGGGCGGCCGCGCAGGACGACCTGTTCGGAGGCTGAACGGCCGCCCGCATGGTCGGAAGCCCCGCCGAGCGGCCCGCCGGCGCGGCCTGAGCCCGCTGAACGGCCCGCCGGTGTGCCGGAACCCGGCCGAGCGGCCCGCGCCGGCGCCGCCCGACTCCCCGGAGCTCAGCCCCGCCGCGCCAGGAACTCCGCGTACGTGCCCCGCCCCACCGCGTGCCCCGGCGCCAGATTGGCGCCGCGCCGGAAGGCCGCGTACGCCTTCCCCGCGAGCGGCAGCGGCACCACGCGGCGCCTGCGCCCGGTCGCCGCGAGGTGGAGGCGGCCCCACTCCGCCAGCGTGCGGGTCTCGGGACCGCCCATGTCCGGCACCCGGCCCGCGGCGACCGGAACCGCCAGCCGCGCCAGCCGGTCCGCGACCTCCTCGACGGCGATGGGCTGGACCCGTACGCCCTTCGGCAAGGGCATCACCGGCAGCCTGGCCGCCATCCCCACCACCTGCGCCACCAGGTCGTGGAACTGGGTCGTACGCAGGACGGTCACGCCCAGCCCGGACTCCTCCAGCAGCCGTTCCACCCTGTGCTTCATCCGGTAGTAGCCGAACGGGATGACGTCCACGCCGACGATGGAGATGTAGACGACGTTCGTGACGGTCCCCGCCCGCCGGGCCGCCCGGACCAGGTGCCCGGCGGCCAGGTCGTCGCCCCTGCCCGCGCCGCGCGTGTTGCTCGCGCAGTGGACCACCACCTGCACGCCGGCCATCGCCGCGTCCAGCCCGCTGCCGTCCCTCAGGTCGACGGGGTACTCGGCGGAGTGCCGGCTCAGCGCCCGGACCTCGTGGCCCTGCTCGCGCAGCCGGGTGACGAGCGGGGCTCCGAGGGTGCCGGTGGCGCCGGTGACGAGGATCGTGCTCATGTGCGGGTCCTTCCCTGTCGCGGTGTCTTCGTGCAGGTGACAGGACGGCCCGCCGGAATGTGACGGGCCGCGCGGGAAGGTTCCGTACGCGCGGGGACCCGGTGGCCGCCTTGGCCACCGGGTCCCCGTGTTCACCGCGCTAGGCGGGGAAGGGTCAGCAGGCGCCCTGGTCCTTCCAGACGCCCCACTGGCCGGTGGTGCCGGGCTCCTCGTTCTGCGTCCACCACTGGGCCTTCCAGGTGCGGCCCTTGTGCGAGACCACGCTGCCGGAGTTGTAGACCGTGCCCGCGACGTACGCCGGGCTGGTGCAGGTGCCGGGGGTGGTCGGCGGGGTGGTCGGGGGAGTGGTGGGCGGGGTGGTCGGAGGAGTGGTCGGCGGCTGGGTGCCGCCGGGCTCCGCCGGCGTGGTGCCGCGCGCCAGGTCACCGGCGAGGGCGTAGGTGGTGCCGGAGATGTTCACCGTCCAGTTGGAGGGCGTGGACACCGGCAGGTAGTAGTTGAACGCGAGGTCGACCGAGGCGCCCGGGGCCAGCGTCTGCCAGGCCGGGAGCTTCAGGGAGACCCGCTGGAAGTCGCCCTTGAGGCCGCCGACGTTGTTGCCGCTGTGGCCGGTGGCGATCACCTTGGTGCCGAAGCCGGACTGGTCCGAGGCGTTGGCCGGGGCCGAGGTGCCGTAGTCGAACTGGAACTCGGTGCCGCCGGGCAGCGTCGTCCTGGTGTTGTTGGTGATCTTGAGCTTGGGGGTGATCGGGTAGTTGGAGTCGCCCAGCTTGAACTCGGTGAACTCCGCCTTGATGTCCACGGCCTGCGCGGGCAGCGCGGCGCCCGCCTTCTTCGCGCCGTACGGGGTGGCCGTCCGGAACTTGTCGTACATCAGGGAGGTGAGCGTGTCGCCCATCTCGTACTGGCCCTTGGCCGCGTTGTAGGAGTAGTCGCCGGCCAGCTCCCACACCATCGTGCCGCCGATGCCCTTGTCGATCACGTAGTCGGCCTTGGCCGCCACCGACTGCTCGTCCTCCGTCGACAGGAAGACCTTCTTCTGCGCGTTCCACAGCCACGGCGCCACCAGGGTGGAGTCGTACTTGCGGGCGTAGCTGCCGGTCAGGGTGGTGTTCGCGGGGAAGCCGTACCTGGTGACGTAGTCGCCGACGACGCCCTTCTCCAGGTTCTTGGCGTGCCACATCGGGTTGGAGCCCGCCGGGGACTCGGCCCCGTTGGCGTCCTTGTCGTGCCACAGGTTGTCGATGCCGACGGCGCCGTCACCGCACTTGGTCAGACCGGCGCCCGCCGGGCAGCTGGTGGCCGGGGCCTTGCCCCACAGGCCGTCCGTGCCGCCCTGCACGTTCTTGAAGCCGCGGGTGTAGTACGGCAGGCCTATGTTGATCCGGCCCGACGGCATCGAGCCGCGGAAGTAGTGGTAGGCCCAGTCGGTGTTGAGGTAGCCGACGCCGCCGTACTGGGAGGTGGAGTAGACGCCCGCGGCGGCCAGTTCGGCGTCCTTGCCGTCGTCGAAGAGGGAGGCGTTGGGGCCGACGTACTCGTTCCAGGCGCCGTGCAGGTCGTAGGACATGATGTTGACGTAGTCCAGGTACTTCTGCATCTGGAACGTCTCCATGCCCCGCAGCAGATAGCCGGAGGAGGGGGCGGCGACGGACAGCAGGTAGTGCTTGCCGTCGGCGGCACCCGCGCGGTCGAGCTTCTCGCGCAGGGTCCTCATGAGGACGTCGTAGCCCTTGACCAGGCCGGCGCGGCGGGCGTTGGACAGCTGCCAGTCCAGCGGGTTGCCCGCGTCCTTCATGGTGGTCGGGTACTCGTAGTCGATATCGACGCCGTTGAACCCGTACTTCCGGATGAACTCGACGGAGGAATCCGCGAAGGTCTCGATGCCGGCCGTGTTGACGGAGCCGTCGGCGTTGGTGGCCATCGAGTAGAACCCGCCGGAGGCGACCCGGTTCCCGTCGTCGCCGAAATAGCCGCCGGTCTCGGCCCAGCCGCCGACCGAGATGAGCGTCTTGACGTTCGGGTACTGCTTCTTGAACTTGTTCAGCAGATTGAAGTGGCCCTTGTAGGGGAGGGCCGGGTCCATCTCGGCGCCCGCGACGCCGGGCCAGGTCATCCCGGTGGCGGCGTTGTTCGCGTTGTCCGAGCCGACCGAGAGCTTGTTGTCGGCGCCGACGTGGGCGAAGGCGTAGTTCAGGTGGGTGACCTTGGACCACGGGACGTTGTTGACGAGGTAGGCGGGGCTGCCGTCCTTGCCGGTGCGCCAGCCGGTGAAGTAACCGATGACGCGGCGCTGGTGGTCGGCGCCCATCTTCTCGCGGCCCTCGGAGTCGTAGACCGAGCAGTACGGGACGTCGACACCGGTGGTCCTGTACAGCCCGTCCGGGCGGCAGCTCTCGTTGTCGGCGGCGTGGGACACGCCGGCCGAGAGCCCGCCGGCCAGCAGACCGGCGATCACCGCGCCGGATGCCAGCAGCATCGCTCTCGTACGTGTGGGGGACAGCATGGTGCCTCCTGGGGAGGGGAGGGTGGCGGGGCCAACGTGCGGCAACAGGCAGGAAGGTGGCGCTGGTTGGCCCGTGACGTGCGCACGTCGACAGGCCGGCTCCCGGGGAAGATGAAGGGAACGTTAAGAGGACTAGACCAACCCGTCAATAGGTCTGGACCAAAGCGCTGGGGGTGGGATCCCGGCACCACCGGCGCCGGCGCGGCGCGCTCGAGAACGGCTCGCTTGTGAGTCAGGCCACAGCGCTTCGCCCGCATGGCCGCCGAGAGCCCGTGGCACACTGGCCCTAGTACCAGTAGCAGCGCACTCCGGGGTCGGTGTAATTCCGAACCGGCGGTATAGTCCGCGACCCGTCCGCATCCAGCGGCCGGTTGACCAGGTGAGATTCCTGGACCGACGGTTAAAGTCCGGATGGGAGGCAGTGCGCGGCGGGCCAGTCACCGGTACGCCGCCGTCGGCGGTCCATCGGCGTATCCCCAGCGGATACGTGTCGGACGGACCGATTTCCCGGCCCCGGCGTCCCCGCGTGCCACCCGCTTCATCTGTCGTATCCCGACAGGCCCCGGAGTCCGTGCCCGATGAGGCAGGAGGACCCGGTGGCGACACACGCCGCGCAGGCAGCACCCGACCCGAGCGTCACCGCGATGCGCCGGGCCATCGAGCTGGCCTCCCGCGGACTCGGCTCCACCAGCCCCAACCCCGTCGTCGGCTGCGTCATCACCGACCCCGCCGGCGCCGTCGTCGGCGAAGGCTGGCACGAGCGGGCCGGCGGCCCCCACGCCGAGGTCCACGCCCTGCGCGCGGCGGGACCGGCCGCCCGCGGCGGCACCGCCTACGTCACCCTCGAGCCCTGCAACCACACCGGCCGGACCGGTCCCTGCGCCCAGGCCCTCATCGAGGCCGGCATCGCCCGCGTGGTCTACGCCGTCCCCGACCCGAACCCGCAGGCCAGCGGCGGCGGAGCCACCCTGCGCGCCGCCGGGATCGCCACCGAGGCCGGGTTCCTCGCCGACGAGGCCGAGCAGGGCAACACCGCCTGGCTCACCTCCGTACGGCTCGGCCGCCCGCACGTCACCTGGAAGTACGCCGCCACCCTCGACGGCCGCAGCGCCGCCGAGGACGGCAGCAGCCGCTGGATCACCTCCCCCGAGTCCCGCGCCGACGTCCACCGGCTGCGCGCCGAGGCCGACGCCGTCCTCGTCGGCGGCGGCACCCTGCGCGCCGACGACCCGCACCTGGCCGTACGGGGCATCGAGGGGGCCGTCCAGCCGCTGCGCGTCGCCGTCGACACCCGGGCCGGCCTCCCACCGACCGCCCGCATCCTCGACGACGCCGGCCCCACCCTGATCGTCACCGGCGAGGACGCCGACACCTCGCACCTGCCCGGTGCCGACGTGCTCCGGCTGCCCCTGCACGACGGCCGCGTCGCCGTCCCCGAACTCCTGGAGCGGCTGTACGGGCGCGGAGTGCGCTCCGTCCTCCTCGAAGGCGGCCCCACCCTCGCCGGAGCCTTCCTGGAGGCCGGGGCCGTGGACCGCGTCGTCGGCTACATCGCCCCCGCCCTCCTCGGCGCCGGACCCGCCGCCCTCGCCGGCGCCGGCATCACGAACATCGCCCGCGCGGTCCGCCTCGAGATCACCGAGGCCGTCCGCACCGGCACCGATCTGCGCATCACCGCCGTTCCCGCCAACGCCCCCAAGGAGCACTGAGTGTTCACCGGAATCGTCGAAGAACTGGGCGAGGTCACCGCCGTCGAGCAGCTCGCCGAGGCCTCCCGCTTCCGCCTGCGCGGACCCGTCGTGACCGAAGGCGCCAAGCACGGCGACTCGATCGCCGTCAACGGCGTCTGCCTGACCGTGGTGGACACCGCCGACGGGGAGTTCACCGCCGACGTCATGCAGGAGACCCTCAACCGGTCCAGCCTCGGCGCCCTGACCGCCGGCTCCCGGGTCAACCTGGAACGCCCCATGGCCCTCGGCGGACGCCTCGGCGGCCACCTCGTGCAGGGGCACGTCGACGGCACCGGCCGGATCATCTCCCGCACGCCCTCCGAGCACTGGGAGATCGTCAAGGTCGCGCTGCCGGAGAACCTCGCAAGGTACGTCGTAGAGAAGGGCTCTATCACTGTGGACGGCGTCAGCCTCACGGTGGTCGAGGCCGCCGCCGACTACTTCACCATCAGCCTCATCCCCACCACCCTCGCGCTGACCACCCTCGGCATCAAGCAGAGCGGCGACCCGGTCAACCTCGAGGTCGACGTCCTCGCCAAGTACGTCGAGCGCCTGCTGGCCGCCGGCGTGAACCCCCTCCACGCGAAGGAGACGGAGCAGTGACCGCCCTGACCTGGCTCAACGCCCAGGCCTTCGAGGTCTTCGGGCAGAAGGTCATCTGGTCCGACATGATCGGCAACCTGATCGGCCTGGCCGCGCTCGCCCTCGGCTGGCGCCGCTCCATATGGACCTGGCCCGCGCAGCTCCTCTCCGGCCTCATCCTGGTCGCCGCCTACGCCTCCGCCCACCTCGCGGGCGGCGTCGGCAAGCAGCTCCTGGTGATCTCCGTCGCCGTCTGGGGCTGGCGCGCCTGGCAGCTCGGCCGGCAGAAGGCCCAGGACGGCTCCATCGCCGTGCGCACCGCCACCTGGAGGGAACGCGGACTGCTCCTCGCCGGAGCGGCCGCCGGCACCCTCGCCGTGGGCGGTCTGTTCACCCTCTACCCGAACCTGTCGTGGAGCCCGTGGGCCGACGCCTACATCTTCGTCGGCACGATCGTGGCGATGGTGGCCCAGGCCCGCGGCCTCGTCGAGTTCTGGTTCGCCTGGCTCCTCGTCGACCTGGTCGGCGTCCCCCTCGCCTTCAACAGCGGCCTGGCCTTCTCCGGCCTCGTCTACGTCGTCTACTTCGCGCTCGTCCTGTGGGGCGCCTACGACTGGTACCAGCGCTCGCGCACCACCCCCGCCACGGCCCTCGAAGGAGCAACGGCATGACCACCATCCTCAAGTCCGTGCCGGACCCGGCCTCGCCGGGCGCCCAGGAGACCTTCCTCCTCGACCCCGTCGAGCAGGCCATCCGCGACATCGCCGCCGGCCGTCCCGTGGTCGTCGTCGACGACGAGGACCGCGAGAACGAGGGCGACCTCGTCATCGCCGCCGAGAAGGCCACCCCCGAGATCGTCGCGTTCATGATGAGCGAGTGCCGGGGCCTGATCTGCGCGCCGATGGAGGGCGACGAGCTGGAGCGCCTGGAGCTCCCGCAGATGGTCCAGAACAACACCGAGTCGATGAAGACCGCCTTCACCGTCTCCGTCGACGCCGCCGCCGAGCACGGCGTCACCACCGGCATCTCCGCCGCCGACCGCGCCACCACCCTGCGCCTGCTGGCCAACGGCACGTCGCAGCCGGGCGACTTCGTCCGCCCCGGCCACATCTTCCCGCTGCGCGCCAAGGCCGGCGGGGTACTGGTCCGCAACGGCCACACCGAGGCCGCCGTCGACCTCGCCCGCCTCGCCGGCCTGCGCCCCGCGGGCGCCATCGTGGAGATCGCCGGCGAGGACGGGGTCATGCTGCGGCTGCCCGAGCTGATCCCCTTCGCCCGCAAGCACGGCCTGACGATCATCTCCATCGAGGACCTGATCGCCTACCGCCGCTCCTCCGAGCCGACCGTGCGCCGCGAGGCCGAGGTCAGCCTGCCGACCGCCGTCGGCGAGTTCACGGCGTACGGCTACCGCTCCACCGCCGACGGCGTCGAACACGTCGCCCTCGTCCACGGCGAGGTCGGCGACGGCGAGGGCGTCCTCGTCCGGATGCACTCCGAATGCCTGACCGGAGACATCTTCCAGTCCCAGCGCTGCGACTGCGGCCCCCAGCTCCAGGCCGCCATGGCCCGCATCCAGGCGGAGGGCCGCGGCGTGGTCGTCTACCTGCGCGGCCACGAGGGCCGCGGCATCGGCCTGCTGTCCAAGCTGCGCGCCTACGAGCTCCAGGAGCTCGGCCGCGACACCCTGGACGCCAACCTGGAACTGGGCCTGCCCGCCGACGCCCGCGACTACGGCGCCGGCGCCCAGATCCTCGCCGACCTCGGCGTCCGCAGCGTCCGGCTGCTGACCAACAACCCCGACAAGTCGGCCGCCCTCGTCCGCCACGGCATCGCCGTCTCCGGCCGGGAGTCCATGCCCATCGAGGCAGGCGAGCACAACCTGCGGTACCTGCGCACCAAGCGGGACCGGATGGGCCACGACCTGCCCTGGCTGGAGGGTGCCGTGCACACCTCCGCCTGCGGCAACCAGTAACCACCCAGACACACCACTCGTACACACCAGCGGAACGAAACACCGAGGAGCAGAGCTGTGAGCGGCAAGGGCGCACCCGAACTGAGCGTGAAGAACTGCGGAGACCTCCGGGTGGCCGTGATCGCGGCCCAGTGGCACGAGAAGGTCATGGACGGTCTGGTCGACGGCGCCCTGCGGGCCCTGCACGAGCTGGGCATCGACGAGCCCACCCTGCTGCGCGTCCCCGGCAGCTTCGAGCTCCCGGTCGTCGCGAAGGTACTGGCCGGCCGCGGATACGATGCCATCGTCGCCCTCGGCGTGGTCATCCGCGGCGGCACCCCGCACTTCGACTACGTCTGCCAGGGCGTCACCCAGGGCCTGGTACAGGTGTCGATCGACACCGGAGTCCCCGTCGGCTTCGGCGTCCTGACCTGTGACAACGACGAGCAGGCGCTGGACCGCGCCGGCCTCGAAGGGTCGAACGAGGACAAGGGGCACGAAGCGGTCACCGCCGCCGTCTCCACCGCCATGACCCTGCGCACCGTCAGCGAACCCTGGCGGTAGTCCACGGAGTGAACCCCGGCACCGGGGGCCCCGGGTGAACCCGTACCCTGAAGGCATCATGGCGAACACACCCACCAAGAGCTTCGAAGAGCTCTTCAGTGAACTCCAGCTCAAGGCCGCCAACGGCGACCCCAGCACCTCCCGCACCGCCGAGCTCGTCGGCAAGGGCGTCCATGCCATCGGCAAGAAGGTCGTCGAGGAGGCCGCCGAGGTCTGGATGGCCGCCGAGTACGAGAGCAAGGAAGCCGCCGCGGAGGAGATCTCCCAGCTGCTCTACCACGTCCAGGTGATGATGGTGGCGCGCGGGATCTCCCTCGACGACGTCTACGCGCACCTCTAGGCCGGAGCCCTTCGCACCGGGGCCCCCGGGCCCCGCCCACACTTTCTCACCTACGCACCAAAGGAAGCCCATGCTGCGCATCGCCGTCCCCAACAAGGGTTCACTCTCCGGACCGGCGTCGGCGATGCTCCATGAGGCCGGCTACCGCCAGCGCAAGGAGTCCAAGGAACTCGTCACGGTCGACCCCGACAACGAGGTCGAGTTCTTCTACCTCCGCCCGAAGGACATCGCGATCTACGTCGCCTCGGGCAAGCTGGACATCGGCATCACCGGCCGCGACCTGCTGCTGGACTCCGGCGCCAACGCCGAGGAGATCCTGCCGCTGAACTTCGGCCGCTCCACCTTCCGGTACGCCACCAAGCCCGGCACCGCCAAGGGCCCCGAGGACTTCGGCGGGATGACGATCGCCACCTCGTACGAGGGGATCGTCGCCAAGCACCTCGCCGACCAGGGCATCGACGCCTCCGTCGTCCACCTGGACGGCGCCGTCGAGACCGCCATCGAGCTCGGCGTCGCGCAGGTCATCGCCGATGTCGTCGAAACCGGCACCAGCCTGCGCAACGCCGGCCTCGAGGTCATCGGCGAGCCCATCCTCAAGTCGGAGGCCACCGTCATCCGCCGCACCGGCGCCACCACCGACGACCCCAAGGTCGCGCAGTTCCTGCGCCGCCTCCAGGGCGTCCTGGTGGCCCGCAGCTACGTGATGATGGACTACGACTGCCGCGCCGAGCACCTGGAGCGCGCGGTCGCCCTCACCCCGGGCCTGGAATCCCCGACGGTCTCCCCGCTCCACAACGAGGGCTGGGTCGCGGTCCGCGCCATGGTCCCCGCCAAGGACGCCCAGCGGATCATGGACGACCTGTACGAGCTCGGCGCGCGAGCGATCCTCACCACCTCGATCCACGCCTGCCGCCTCTAGTGCCCCGCCGGCCGGGTCCGGGTCCGTACGCGGACCCGGCCCGCCGCCCCGTACGGCGCACGACCCCCGCGCCCTCCCTCCCGCACGCCCCGTCCAGAAGGCCCAGCGCACCATGAGCGAGTCCGCCGCCCAGCCCGCACCCCCCGCCCTGCCGGTCACCTTCCGGCCGAACCGCACCCGGGCGGTGCTGCTGAGCGTCGGTGCGGCGATGTTCGCCACGATCACGGCGATCGCCCTGCTGCTGGACAACCTCGGCCCGGGCGAGCGGATGAGCTTCGTCTTCACCGCCGTCCTGCTGAGCTCCGTCCTCGTCCTGCTCAGCCGCCCCAAGGTGGTCGCGGACGAGAGCGGCGTCACCGTGGTGAACCTCACCACCACCCGCCGCCTCGCGTGGGCGCAGATCCTGCGCGTCAACCTCCGCCCCGGCGACCCCTGGGTGTTCCTCGACCTCAGCGACGGCACCAGCCTGCCCGTTCTCGGCATCCAGCCCGGTATCGCCAGGGCCCGCGCCATCGCCGACGCCCGCGCCCTGCGCGCCCTCGCCGAAACCCGCGGAACCGGCACGAACGACCACTGACCCCGCCGTGCCGCGCCGCTGCGTCCCATTGCGGCGGCGATCTCAATGACTACCCTGGTGGCGGGGCGCGCCCGTGCGCCCTCCCACCGCCCCGGGACCCCGTGGCCCGTGGGCACACCTGCGACCAGAGGAGTGACTCCCTCCAGCAATGGACGGACCGTCCGGTAGTACCCGCGCCGCCCTCCCCACGGAGGCGGCGGCATGACCATCCCGCTACTGCTGCTCGTGGCGGCATTCGCACTGATCCTCGCCAACGGTTTCTTCGTGGCGGCCGAGTTCGGCCTCGTCACCGTCGAGAAGCCCGAGGCCGAGCGCGCCGCAGCCGAGGGCGACCGCCGTGCCCGCACGGTCGTCGAAGCCCTGCGGGAGCTGTCCTTCCAGCTCTCCGGCACCCAGCTCGGCATCACCATCACCTCACTCGTCGTCGGCATGCTCGCCGAACCGGCCCTCGCGGCCCTGCTGTCGGGGCCGCTCACCGCCACCGGCCTGCCCGCGGGCGCCGTCTCCGGCGTCGCCGTCTTCATCGGCATGCTGCTCGCCTCCGCCGTCCAGATGGTCGTCGGCGAGCTCGTCCCGAAGAACTGGGCGGTCTCCCGGCCGCTCCAGGTCGCCCGTTTCGTGGCCGGCCCGCAGCTGGTCTTCTCCCGGGCGTTCCGGCCCGTCATCGCCGGCCTCAACTCCGTCGCCAACCGCCTCGTGCGGGCGCTGGGCGTCGAGCCGGCCGAGGAGATGGCCTCCGCCCGCACCCCCGGCGAGCTCGTCTCCCTGGTCCGCCATTCGGCGCAGGCAGGCGCGCTCGAACAGGACACCGCCGACCTCTTCGTACGGACCCTCTCGCTGGGCGAGCTCACCGCCCAGCACGTCATGACCCCCCGGGTGAAGGTCAGCGCCCTCCAGGACACGGCCACCGCGGCCGACGTGCTGAACCTGACCCGCGCCACCGGCCTGTCCCGCTTCCCGGTCTACCGCGAGCGCATCGACGAGGTCACCGGCGTCGTCCACCTCAAGGACGCCCTCGCCGTGCCCGAGTCCGAACGCGCCCGTACCTCCGTCGGCCGGATCTGCGTCGCCCCGCTGCTGGTTCCCGGCTCCCTGCCGGTGCAGCCGCTGCTGGAGCGGCTCCGCAGCGAACAGCCGATGGCCGTGGTCGTCGACGAATACGGCGGCACCGCCGGCGTGGTCACCCTGGAGGACATCGTGGAGGAACTCGTCGGAGAGGTCCGCGACGAGCACGACCCGGCCGAGGACGACAGCCCCGAACTGGCCGCCGTACCCGCCGAGGACGGCCGGCCCTCCTGGGAGGCCGACGGCAGCTGCCGTGTGCACACCCTGCGCCGGATAGGCCTCGACGTGCCCGAGGGGCCGTACGAGACCGTCGCCGGGCTCGTGGCCGACCTCCTCGGCCGGATCCCCGCCCCCGGGGACCGCGCCGAGCTGCCCGGCTGGAGGCTGTCCGTACGCCAGGTCCGGCGCAACCGCGCGGAGCGGGTGCGGCTGGTCCGCCTCACGGCGGTGCCGGCCCCCGCGAGCGCCCAGCCGGCCGCCCAGCTCGAAGGTGCCGCCCGGTGAACGCGCTCCAGCTGCTCTTCGCCCTGCTCCTCGTCCTGGCCAACGGCTTCTTCGTCGGCGCCGAGTTCGCGCTCGTCTCCGTACGCCGCAGCCAGATCGAGCCCCTGGCCGGCGAGTCCAAGCGGGCCCGCCAGGTGCTGTACGGCCTGGAGAACCTGCCGCGCATGATGGCCGCCGCCCAGTTCGGCATCACCCTGTGCTCGATCACCCTCGGGGCGGTCGCCGAGCCCACGGTGGCCCGGCTGCTGGAGCCGGCCTTCCACGCCGCGCACGTGCCCGAGGGCCTGATCCATCCCCTCGGCTACGTGGTCGCCCTGTCGGCGGTGGTCTTCCTGCACCTGGTCATCGGCGAGATGGTCCCGAAGAACCTCGCCATGGCCGCCCCCGAGAAGGCCTCGCTGTGGTTCAGCCCCGGACTGGTCGCCTTCGCCCGCCTCTGCGGCCCCGTCACCACGGCCCTCGGGGCGTGCGCGGCGCTCGTCCTGCGACTGTTCAAGGTCGAACCGAAGGACGAGGTGGAGGCCGTCTACACCAGCGCGCAGCTGGGCCGGCTCCTCAAGGACTCCCGCCGGGCCGGGCTCCTCGAACCGGTCGAGCAGGAGCGCCTGGAGGACGCCCTGGAACTGGGCAGCCGCACGGTCACCGACGTCCTGCTCAGGCGGGACCGCCTCGTCACGGTGGACCCGGCCGTCACCCCCCGCCAGATCGAGCAGCTGACGGTGCGCACCGGCTACTCCCGCTTCCCCGTCCGCTCCGAGACCGGGGCCTTCATGGGGTACCTCCACGTCAAGGACGTCCTCGACCTGGAGGACCGCGAGCGGGCGGTCCCGCAGCGCGTGTGGCGCAGGATGACCACGCTGTGCTCCACCCTCCCGCTGGACGACGCCCTCAGCGTGATGCGCCGCGACGCCACCCACCTGGCCCAGGTGGCCGACCCGTCGGGCCGGATCCTGGGCCTGGTGGCCCTGGAGGACGTCCTGGAAATGCTGGTCGGCGAGGTCCGCGACCCGGCCCACCGCACGCCCGCCCGCGCCTGATCCCGTCCGCCCGCCCGCCCGCCCGCGCCTGATCCCTCCGGCGCGGGCGTGCCACGGGCCGCCCCCGGGGCTCAGGCCGGGACGAGCGCCTCCCACTCCTCCCGGCTCGGGCCGTCGTGCGCCGGGGAGAACTCCGGGCGGGCGGCCAGCCAGGCGGTGACGTGCCGGTCCACCTCCTCGGTGGCGTAGGCCTCGGCGGCGGGCCGCAGGAGGTGGCGCACCTGGGCCCGGGCCCTCATGACCACGGGGTCGTCGAAGGCGCAGGCGCCCACGGCCGCGGCCCGCCGGTCCGTGAGCGGTGTGCCCTCGGCGAGGCGCCGCTCGTTGCCCTGGTCGGCCGTGACCTGGGCGTCGAACCACGGGCGCAGGGCCTCCACCGTCCAGGCGTGGTAGCCGGCCGGGTCCGCGGCGATCCGGTCCGCGTGGGCCGCGAGGTGCTGGGCGGCGCGCAGCCCGAGGGCGGCGCCGTGCCCCAGCGTCGGGTTGGTGTGGATCAGGCTGTCCCCGGCGTTGACCAGCCCGGTCACCACGGGTCCGGCGTCGTCGGTCAGGGAGGTCCAGCGGTTGTCCAGGCCCGCCATCGCCAGGACGGGTGACCGCGGCTCGGGGTCCAGGCCGAGCCAGGCGGCCGCGGCGGGGAAGCGGCGGGCGGCGGCCTCGAACACGGCGGGGTCGGTGAGCGCGCCACGGGTCGGATCACCCGTCGAGACGACCAGGTGCAGCGCGAAGGTGTCGTTGTCGGAGGGGAAGACACCCGCGAGCGCGAACGGTGAGGCGGAGCCGGTCTTCACCCTTCCGGGGTGGCGCGGGCCGTCGGCCCGCAGCTCGTACCAGCGGCACAGATAGGCCAGCCCCGTGCGGTGGCTGTCGACCACCGGAGGGCGGCAGCCGGCCGCGGTGAGCCACGCGGGAACCGGCGAGCGCCGGCCCGAGGCGTCGACCACGAGGTCCGCCGGGTGCGTCCGTGCCCCCACCCGCACGCCGGTGACCCGGGGAGGACGGCCCTCCTCGAAGGCGAGGCCGCTCACCCGGGCGCCCTGCCGCACGTCGACCGCGGACTCCCGCCGCACGGCCGCGGCCAGGGCGGCCTCCAGCACGATGCGGCGGGTGCGCAGGGTCACCAGTTCCTCGTCGCCGGCCCGGTGCGGCGGATGCTCGCCGAACCAGTCGAACTCGTGGTACTCCCGGGCGCCGCGCGCCAGCAGGTCCGCGTACACGTCGGGGGTCTCCGTGCGCAGGACGGTGCGCACGGGGGCGAGGAACGAGTGCGGCTGGACGGCTTGCGGGACCCGGGGTCGGTCCCAGTGGAAGAAGTCCCCGTCGAGGTCCTCCCCGGCCTCCCGGGAGTCCTGCTCGAACAAGGTGACCGGATGGCCCCGCCGCCCGAGCATGAGGGCCGTTCCCAGCCCGCTGATACCGCCGCCGATCACTGCAACCCGCGCCATCGAGGCTCTCCTTCGCGCCGTGTTGCGGGTCGAGCCTACCGCCCGGTGATCTTCGGCCGGGCCGGGGTCCCCCTCCCCGGTCCCCACCGGTCGGGCCGGAGCGGCCTCGCGCCGCGGCGCGTCAGGACGGGCTCGGACCGCGGCCCGAGAGGACCTCGCCGTAGGCCTGCATCAGGTCCGGCAGCCGCAGCGTCGCCAGGTCCTCCCGCGAGGGCTCACCGGCGAAACCGGCCAGCCGCAGGTCCCGGTACGCGCAGCTCTTCTCGTACAGGGTCCGCAGGAACCGGCCGTTGCCCAGCTCGTCGATCCATCCCTGCTCCACCACGTGCCCGCTGATGCTGCGCAGCTCCTCCCGCGCCTCCTCGTCCCAGCAGTCCCCGTTCGCCTCCGCCAGCACCCCGCCGATCGCGGTCAGTTCCCCCGGCCGGTAGCTCGGGAAGTCCACGCGGGTCGTGAACCGCGAGGACAGTCCCGGATTGGCGGCCAGCAGCCGGTCCATCCCCGCCGGGTAGCCCGCCAGGATCACCACCAGGTGGTCCCGGTTGTCCTCGGCCCGCTTCAGCAGCACCTGGAGGGCCTCGTCGCCGTACGCGTCACCCTTGCTGTAGCCCGAGTTGGACAGGCTGTACGCCTCGTCCACGAACAGCACCCCGCCGATCGCGGAGTCGATCAGCTCGTTCGCCTTCACGGCGGTCTGCCCGAGGAACTCCCCGACCAGGTCGGCCCGTTGCGCCTCCACCAGGTGGTCCCCGCCCAGCAGACCCAGCGCGTAGAAGACCCGCCCCAGGATCCGGGCCACCGTGGTCTTGCCCGTGCCCGAGGGCCCCGAGAAGACGAAGTGCCGCTTGGGCGGCTGCACCGGGAGCCCCTGGGCAGCCCGCAGCCTGGCCATGTGCAGCTGCGCCGACAGGGCCTTCACCTGCCGCTTCACCGGCTCCAGGCCCACCATCCGCTCCAGCTCCGCCAGGGCCTCGGCGAGCAGGGCCGGATCGGCCGGCCCGGCCGGGATTCCGGGCGGGGCGCCCTGCGGGGGCACCGGCAGCCGGTGCCGTACGCCCTCCACCCGGCCCGTCCCCGGCGGATCCCCGGGCGTCGGCGGATCGGCCTCCGCCTGCCCGTCCGGCGCGATGTCCTGGACCGGCCCCCCGCCGCCGCCCCCGCCGCCCAGCGCGACCGCCGCGTAGTGCCCGGCCGACCCCTCGCTCAGGTGGCCGCCGTAGCCGCCGTACCCGAAGGCGTCGGCCGTCCCCGCCATGTCGTCGGGGTCGGTGCTGTCCTCGATGGCCGTCAGCCGCGCCGCGGTGTCCATGAACGCCGGATCCACCCGGTGCACCGCCCGGTACAGCGGCAGCGCCGCCGCGCTGCGCCCGGTGCCCTCGCGGGCCCGCGCCAGCCAGTACCGCAGCTCCTTGCGCTGGGGCTGCTCGCTGCGGCACCGCATCAGCGCGGCCGACAGCATCGGCTCCGCCTGCCCGTACATTTCGAGCCGGACCCGCGCCATCCCGCCGAAGAGCCCCGCCTCGATCCCGAGGAGCGGGTCGAGCACCAGCGGCTCGGTGTGCCGTACGAGCTGGTCCCAGTCCTTGACCAGGTAGGCCCGGCAGGCGTGCAGGAACCGTACCTGGGGGTCGGTGTCCACCGGCGGCAGCGCGGCGAGGGCCTGGTCCAGCTCGGGCACGTGGCGGCCGTCCAGCCAGTGCGAGGCGTGGGCCAGCAGCAGGTCCCGCCGGCTCTCCAGCACCGGCTGCACCCACCAGCCCAGCCAGTACCAGGAGTTGAGGGTCCGCCGGTGCCGGGCGCGCTGCTCGCCGAAGCGGTCCCGGTGGGCGTACATCCGCAATAAGGCGTTGGTGGTGTCCACTCGCAGCGCGTGCAGTCCCAGCCAGGCGTCGGCCATCGCGGGATCCAGCCCGACGGCCGTGCGGAACTCCTCCTCGGCCTGCGGGTAGGCGCCCATCGTGCAGGCGTCGACCCCGCGCAGCCAGGCGAGTTCGGCCGGAGCGTGTGCGCTGCCCGGCATGCCGAAGTCCATCACATCCCCCACAAGCATGCCCCGTGGTGCGCGCCGAACTCCGCGCCGCGCACGCGAGTTTGCCGACCCCGCCGATGAAATCAGGGCTGCATCGTACCTGCGGTGACGCACCTTACCCAGGGTGCGGTGGACACGGGTCGTGGTCGTGCCCGGGAGGCGCGGGGTGACTCAGGGTGAAGGGCGGTGGGCGGAGCGGCGCGTGCCGCACCGGTCCGGGGCAGAGCGAAGCCCCCGATCACGGGGGAACAACCGGGGGCTTCGCGTCCGCAGCGGCCTTCGCAGACCGCGCATTCAGAACGTACGGCGGTTGCCGGGCCCGGGTCAAGCGGGTCGGGGAAGCCCCGCGCGGCCATCGGCCCGGGCCCGCTCAGGCCTGGGGGAGTTCGTGACGTTCCGTGGTCGAACGGGCCGTTCCCGGGGTCGCAGAAGCCCCGGAAGTCCACTCGTATCCCGTACCGCTCTGGCGTACCAAGGTGTCGGCGAAGGGGCGCGAAGGGTCGTCCGAGAAGTGCGCGCGCTCCGCGCGCTCCCATCCGTCCCAGAAGCCGGACAGTTCGCGCCCGTCCCGGTTCCGTCCGCGTCCCCAGGACTCCTCGCGGGGGGTCTCCATCCACAGCAGCCGCGCCAGATGGGGCCGCAGCGCCCGCCGCCCCGCCCCCACGCCCTCGACGAGCACCACGGGCGCCGGTTCCAGCACCCGCTCCGGACCGAAGCGGCGTTCCACCCAGTCGTACGCGGCCCAGTGCGCGGCCCGTCCGGCGGCGAGCGGCTCCAGCACCTGCGCCCGCAGCCGTTCCGGCCAGCCGAACAGCTGCTCGTGGGTGGCCACGTCGTCCAGGTGCAGCACCGGCGCGCCGCCCAGGGCCGCCGCGAGCCGCTCGGCGAAGGTGCTCTTGCCCGAGCCAGCGTGCCCGTCGATGCCGACCAGCCGGACGGGGCCGAGGGAGGGCGGCAGGGCGGCGATCTCCCGCGCGAGTGACTCGAGTGACTGCTGAGGCTCCACCCGGCCAGGGTAAGGGCCCCCGACACGGGCCCCGGGCTTCGCCGCCGCGCGGCCGGGAACTGGAAAGGTGGAGCAGCCGCACCACCAGACCGACCCCCTGGGGGAACAAGCCGATGACCGCACCCACGCCACGCAGGGCCCTGCTGGCCGTCGCCCTCGCCGCCGCCACCGCGGCCACCGTCCCCGGAGGCCGGGCCTCGGCGGCCTCCGGCCCGACGGGCGCCTCCGATCCGACCGGCGCTTCCGATCCGGCCGGCGCCGGGGCTCCCGAGCGGACCGCCGGGGGAGCCGCGGGCGGCGGCGCGGCCGCGGCCCGGACGGTCGACAACCGGTTCTGGTACGCGTACTCCCACTGGCAGGCCGGCACGCACCGCGGCACCACCGCCGTCGCCGGTGCCCGCCCGGGCCTGGAGATCGCGACCCCGGCCGGCCGCACCGAGTACACCGACCCGCACACCGCCCGCAAGACCACGTGGGAGTACGCCACCTGGACCTCGCCCGTGCACCGCTCCACCGTCCCCGCGACCGAGGCCGTCGCCTCCTGGAACGCCCGCACCCCGGCCGGCACCTGGGTCCAGACCGAGCTGCGCCCCGCCTACGGCGACGGCACCCGGGGCCCCTGGTACGTGATGGGCCGCTGGGCCGCCGGGGACGGCGACATCCGGCGCACCTCCGTCGACGGCCAGACCGACGGCCGGACCACCGTCTGGACCGACACCCTGGCCGTGGACGCCCCGGCCGCGTCCGCCGGCCTGCGCATCACCGGCTGGCAGCTGCGCCTCACCCTCCACCGCAAGCCCGGCGCCGCCCGGGGCCCGAGGGTCTGGCTGGCCGGGGCCATGGCCTCCGCCGTCCCGGACCGGTTCACCGTCCCGGCCACCACCCCCTCGGGCCGGGCGCACGAGCTGAAGGTGCCGCGCTACTCGCAGGAGGTCCACGCCGGCCGGTACCCCGAGTACGACAACGGCGGCGAGGCCTGGTGCAGCCCCACCTCCTCCCAGATGGTCATCGAGTACTGGGGCCGCAAGCCGAGCGCGGCCGCCCTGAGCTGGGTGCGCCCCGGATACACCGACCCCCAGGTCTGCCACGCCGCCCGCTCGACGTACGACGCCGCGTACAAGGGCTGCGGGAACTGGCCCTTCAACGCCGCCTACGCGGCCACCTACCGCGATATGGCCGGGGTGGTCACCCGGCTGGCCTCCCTGGCCGAGCTGGAGACCCTGGTCCGGGCCGGGATCCCGGTCATCACCTCCCAGTCCTTCCTCGCGCAGGAGCTCACCGGGGCCGGCTACGGCACGGCGGGGCACCTGATGGCCGTGATCGGCTTCACCGCGGCCGGGGACGTGATCGCCAACGATCCGAACTCGGCGGACAGCGCGTCGGTGCGCCGGGTCTACGAGCGCCGGGAGTGGGAGAACGTGTGGCTGCGCACCAAGCGCCGCAACGCCGCCGGGAAGACCGTCTCGGGCAGCGGCGGCGTCTGCTACCTCTACGCCCCGGCCCGGCCGGGCGCGGACCAGGTCAGGGCCCTGCGGGAGGTCGGGGTGCTGTGAAGGGCGCGACTCCGGGAAAGCCCCGTAGGTTCGGATGGCTGAATGGGTGAAAAGGGGGCATAAAGGTCATATAAGGCTTCTCTAGGAGGCAGCCCACCATGACCACCCATTCGAGCATCGAACACCACCCGGACCTTGCCGAGATGCGGACTCGGTTCGAGCGGGTGACGAGCACTCCCGCCGCGCAGGCCGTGGAGGCACTGGCCCTGATCACGGGCCTGTACCTGGCGGCTTCGCCATGGATAGCCGGGTTCAGCGTGCTGGGCCCGCTGGCCATCAACAACCTGATCGCCGGTCTGGCCTTCTGCCTGTGCATGGGCGGGCTGGGGACGGCGTACGAGCGCACCCACGCGATGGCCTGGACGGCGGTCGCGATCGGCGCCTGGACCATCGTGGCCCCATGGGTCATGGCCGGTGAGATGGACACGACCCGCAGTGTCGTCAGCAACGTCATCACCGGCGCGGTCGCCCTGTGCCTCGGCCTGGCCATGGTCGCCATGGGCGGTCGCCAGCACACGGGGAACGCGGCCCACGCGGCGCGTACCACTCGTACGACGACCTGACCGGGAGCGCATCCCGTCGCCGGGTCCCGGCGGCGCCTCCGAACTCCGGAGGCCGCCGGGGCCCGGCGGCGTGACCGGCGCCACGAGTGACCGTCGTCATATACCGCGAAAGCCGTGAACGCTGGCACATTGGACGGCATGACCGCACACACCGCAGCCCTCACCGCCCACGCCCGCCGCCTCGTCCGCACCGGCGGCCCCAAGGAAGACTCCGCCTGGCTGGAGCACGTGCTGGGCTGGACCCTGGTCGTGGTCGTGGCCATGTTCGTGACGCAGCTCGGCTGGCTGTAACCGCCGCGTCCCCCCGCCGCGTCCGTCCCCCCGTGCCGCGTCCGCGCTCCCGGCGCCGAGGGCGGCACCGAGCGCGATCGGGGAGTTCGTCCCCGGCTGTCCCACTCCTCCAGCCCCTCCCGAGGAGCCCGCGAGCGCACCGGATGATCATGGCGATCCTGCACCGGTGACGTAAAGCGCCTGATCGGGCATACTCAAGCCGCCGCAGCCGCTGTTCGAGCCCTTCCGCGATCCGGGAGGGCAGCATCGGCTGTAAGAGCACCGAGACCCGGCGGCGCGTCCCACACCTCACGCGTCGCCGCCGTGCCCGACGAGGGAGGAGAGCGCCGCCATGACAGACCGCGCCCCGCAGCCGGTGGACCGTCAGCTGCCCACCGAGGAGTCCCGGGACCTCCTCGCGCTCGTACGAGAGATCGCCCAGCGGGAGATCCGCCCGCACGCCGCCGACGAGGAGGAGACCGGTCGGTTCCCCCGGGAGGTCTTCACCCTGCTTTCCGAGTCCGGCCTGCTCGGGCTCCCGTACGGCGGCGAGTTCGGCGGCGGCGACCAGCCCTACGAGGTCTACCTCCAGGTGCTGGAGGAGCTCGCGGCCGCCCGCCTGACCGTCGGCCTCGGCGTCAGCGTGCACTCCCTGGCCTGCCACGGCCTCGCCGGATACGGCACCAAGGAGCAGAAGGCCGCCCACCTGCCCGACATGCTCGGCGGCGGGCTGCTCGGGGCGTACTGCCTCTCCGAGCCGGCCGCGGGCTCGGACGCCGCCTCGCTCACCACCAAGGCGGTCCGCGACGGCGACGACTGGGTGATCACCGGCACCAAGGCCTGGATCACCCACGGCGGTGTCGCCGACTTCTACACCGTCCTCGCGCGCACCGGAGCCCCCGGCGCCAAGGGCATCACGGCCTTCCTCGTGCCCGGAGACGCCCCCGGCCTCACGGCGGCCGTCCCCGAGAAGAAGATGGGCATGAAGGGCTCGCCCACCGCCCAGCTGCACTTCGACGGCGTCCGCGTGCCCGACGCCCGGCGGATCGGTGAGGAGGGCCAGGGCTTCACCATCGCCCTCGCCGCCCTCGACGCGGGCCGGCTCGGGATCGCCGCCTGCGCCATCGGCGTGGCCCAGGCCGCGCTGGACGAGGCCCTCGCGTACGCGCTCGGCCGCAAGCAGTTCGGCCACCCGATCGCGGACTTCCAGGGGCTGCGGTTCATGCTGGCCGACATGGCCACGAAGATCGAGGCGGGCCGGGCGCTGTACCTCGCGGCGGCGCGGCTGCGGGACACGGGCAAGCCCTTCTCCCGGCAGGCGGCGATGGCCAAGCTCTTCTGCACGGACGCGGCCATGGCCGTGACCACGGACGCGGTGCAGATCCTCGGCGGCTACGGCTACACCGCGGACTTCCCGGTGGAGCGGCTGATGCGCGAGGCGAAGGTGCTCCAGATCGTGGAGGGCACCAACCAGATCCAGCGCATGGTCATCGCCCGCCACCTGGCCGGCCCCGAAACCCGCTGACGCCGGACGCGTGACGGCTCTCGGCCGCCGAGGTGAACCCGCGGGGGTTCTGCCGTGTCGCCGGGAGCCGCCCGGGCCGGGCGGAGAAGATCATGGGCGGTGATCCGTCCCACGCGCTCCGGACCGTCCCTGCCGTACGTGCTGCTGCTCGCTCTGCTCGCCCTCCTCGCCGTGCAGGCTGGAGGAGGAGGGCGGGCCCGGGCCGCCGGGGCGGTGGACTCCTGCCGAGCGGACCAGCTGCGCGGGGCCGAGGTCACCGCATCGGCGGAGTTCGCCCACCGCGGCCGTGACGACACCCTTCTCACCAGCGTGATGGAGGTCCGGGCTCCGACGAGCTGGGAGCGGGCCCCCGACCTGCTCCTGGACGCCCGCTCACCGCGTTACCGCTCCGCGCTGCGCTGCCTGCTGGGGAAGGTCACGCAAGAGAGCACCTACGACGTCTCCGAGCGGCGGCTCAAACCGCTGACCGTGACGGCCGACGGCACCTGGACCACCGTCCACTACGAGGCCGTCGTATGGGTTCAGCAGCTTGCCTCCTACTCCGTGGGGCCCTGGCAGCTCGACGCCGGGAGGAACGAGTGGACCATCGCCTTGCGGCCGCCGCCGAATCTCGCCGGGGCCACCTGGGGGGAGGTGCGGGTCCGGCTGGGCGGCCCCGGTGCCATGTCGGTCACCCGAATTACGAGTCGGGCGTCTGGCTCTTCACCATGCTGGCACTCGGGCTCGTCCTGTGCTTCCTGGGCAGGGTGGGGAAGGCCTTCCTCATCGGGGCGTGCGCCTTCGCCCTCTGTCTGGCGGCAGCCTACGTCTATGCTGAATGGTCTGAGTCCACCCTGTTGACCAGCAGCGACGCCGAGATCCAGCCGCCCGGCTCCTGGATCGTGCCGCTGGTCCTTCTGGCGGTCGTCTTCGTGTGCGTGCTCGGGCTGGTCTCGTCGGGGCAGAGAGTCCTGCTCATGGGCGACGGAGGGCTGCCGCGCCGGCTGATGGCCCCGGTCTCCTTCGTGGTGGCGGCCTCGGTCGTCCTGTGGGCCTTCGTCGCCTTCGAGCGGGAGTGGGAACACCGCACCTGGCTCGCCGACCCCGGCTGGCAGACGTACGGACAGCAATGGGACACCGCCTACGACGGGTGGTGGTGGGGGTTCCCCAACGAGGCTCTCTACTCGCTGACACAGCTGGCTTCCTACCTGACACCGCTGGTCCTGGTGGGGGCGCTCCGGGTCTGCCGTTCCGAACACCGCGAGGAAGACTCGTTCACGCCCGATCAGGCCGAGAAATTCATGCTGGTGGTGCTGTTCGTGCTCACCGCGGTACCCAGCTACGCCTGGTATTACGGTTTCTCGGGCGACATCGTCGTCTTGATCGTCAGCCTCGCCGCGGTCTGGGGGCTGCTCGCTCTGGGACAGGCCAGGTCCGTGCTGGAGCAGCTCTCGGCGGACAACACCCCGCTCGGGAAGAGCGTATCGAGGACCGACCGCTCCGACTTGCTGCGCCTGGCGCGACGCTTCCGGCAGCTCCAGTCGCGGCTACAGCGCGCGGGCGCCGGCCAGTCCGCCGAACGTACCCCGACGCAGGAGTCGATCGAGCGCGAGATCGACGCGTTGGACCGGTGTCTGCCGGAAGGAGTGCGGCCGGTTGACCTGCCGTTCGCCTGCGGGCCCATGCCCACCTGGTGGGGCAACGCCTGCCGGAGTGCACTCGTCGCGTGCTGGGTCGGCCTGCCCGCCACCGCCCTGATGTACTGGACGGAGATGATCCGGAACGAATCGTGGCTCGTGATCACTCAGACCGGCAGCGGCTTCCTCCACATCCTCTCCGAGGTCCTGTTCTGGCAGTCCACCTGGGTGGCCGGAGGGTTCTTCCTCGGGGCTCTGTGGCGCGACCTCCCCGGACGGCACGGGCCGAGCAAGGCATTCGGTGTCGCCGCGGCGTTCGCCGTTCCGGTCGCGGCCCACCAGGTGATCGCCCAGACCATCGGTCAGAGCATGGCGGGGACGACCCCCGCCATGGCCGCCTTCGCCTCGGTCATGACGTTCACCGGCCTGGTCATGGACGTGCAGACGTTCCAGAGCGAGCGGCGCTACTGGCCCACCAGCGCCGGCCTCGTCGCGTACGTCTACCAGATGCGCTTCGCCTCGGTGGCGTTCTGCCTGGCGCAGCTCCTGGCGGTCGCCACGATCTGGAAGACCCTGCGCGAGGGGGGACCGCTGCCACCCCCATCCCGGTAAGCCCGCCGGCACGCGTCCGGTCAGGATTCGTACAGCGGGCCGCTCGGCCAGATCGGGGAGGTGGCGATCCGGGACCACTCCGGGTCGCGCCGCCCCGGCAGGGTGCGGCCGTCGGCGGCCCAGCGGGCCAGCAGGTCGCCGTAGATCGGCGGGTCGGGCTGGCGGGGCCGGCCGTGTTGGCGGGCCGGCTGCGGAACCGCCTGCTGAACCGATTCTTCGTACCCCGGCGGGGTGGGGCGCCGCCTGCGCCCCGCCCTCGCCGACGGCGTTTCGAGGGGGGTCATGCACCGCCAACGCCGGATCCGACGCACGGGTAACCCCTCCCCGCCCGCGCCCATCCGTTCGAGCCGTCCCACACGCGCGGGGTCGTGCGCCCCGCGCCGCCGCCCCGAGGGGCGCGCTGGCCGGGAGTGCCGGACCGTCAGGGTGTGCCACGGCTCTGGCCGGGACCGGGATATCTGACGTACCGTCATATTCGCTCAGCAGCCCTGCCCGCCCCCGTGCTCCAGGAGGTTTGCCGTGCCCGCGGACCGCCCCGTCGCCCTGGACGAATACCCCGTCCACCAGGCCCCGTTGTCGATGAAGCACCACGTCAGCGGGGACCGCAACGCCTACGACCGCTGCATCTTCCACGTCTTCGACCACGCCGGCCGCGCCGTCCTCGTCCTCGGCCTCGGCGTCTACCCCAACGCGGGGGTCATCGACGCCTACGCCACCCTGCGCCTGGGCGACGAACTCCTGGCCGTCCGCGCCTCCGACGCCCTCACCGACGACCGGATGAACCTCTCGGTGGGACCCCTGTCGATCACCGTCGACGTACCGCTCAAGCGCCTCAGCCTGCGCTGCGACCCCGACCCGGCGGACCCGCAGGGGCTGTCGTACGACGTCACCTGGACCGCGGAGTTCCCCGCCGTCTGGGAACCCCACCACGTCCAGCGCCGCGGCGACCGGCTCATGCTCGAAGGCCGCCGCTTCGTCCAGGCGGGCGGCGTCACCGGCACCATCCGGGCCCGGGGCGAGGAGTTCACCCTCACGCCGGGGGAGTGGACCGGCACCCGCGACCGCAGTTGGGGCGTTCGCCCGATACCCGGCGAGGACGGCGGCCGGGCCGCCGAGGAGCACCGTCCCGAGGGCTTCCACTGGCTCTGGATCCCCGTCCGCTTCGAGGACCGCTTCCTGATGGTCATCGCCCAGGAGGACGCCGACGGCCACCGCACCCTCAACGAGGCCGTCCAGGTCTTCCCCGAGGACAGCGGCCGCCACGACGTCCAGCTCGGCTGGCCGCACACCGAGATCCGCTACCGGCCCGGCAGCCGCCACCCCGAGAGCGCCGTCGTCCACCTCACCGAGCCGACCCGCAAGCCCCTCGAACTCGGCGTGCGGATACTCAACTCCTCCCCGCTCGCCATCGGCGCCGGCTACCCGCCCGCCACCGACTGGCAGCACGGCACCTGGCAGGGCCGGGGCTGGACCGACCGCCGCGCGTACGACCTCTCCGACCCGGCCGCGCACCCCATGGCCGCCTTCGGCGTCACCGACCACTCGGCCCGCTTCACCCTGGACGGGCGGACCGGCTTCGGCATCTTCGAACACGGCAGCTTCGGCCGGCACGACCCCAGCGGCTTCGCCGACCACTCCTCCGTCGCGCCCTGACCACCAGAGAGAAGCGTCGTCCATGGCCACGGCACCCCGCCCGCGCACCTCCACCCGCGAGCCCGAGGAACTCGGCCGCCGCCTCGCGGCCTGGCTCGACGGCCGCCTCCCGGGGGCGAAGGTCGTCAACACCTCCGTCCCCGGCTCCAACGGCATGTCCAGCGAGACCCTGCTCCTCGACATCGAACACCCCGACGCCCCCGTACGCGCCTGCGCCCTGCGGCTGGCCGCCGACCCGGCCGCCTACACCGTCTTCCCCACCTACGACATGCCGCGCCAGCACCGGGTGATGAGCCTGGTCGCCGAGCACACCGACGTGCCCGTCCCGCGCGTGCTGTGGCTGGAGGAGGACCCGGCGCCGCTGGGGGCGCCCTTCTTCGTGATGGCCCGCGCCGAGGGCCGCGTACCGCCCGATGTCATGCCCTACACCTACGAGGGGAACTGGCTGCACTCCGCCACCGACGCCGAGCGCGCCGCACTCCAGGAGGCGAGCGTCTCCCTCCTCGCCCGGCTGCACGACCGGTTCCCCGCCGAGGAGGCCGCGTTCCTGCTCCCGGCGGGCGAGGGCAGCCCGCTGCGCCGTCACGTCGACGCGCAGCGCGCCTACTACGAGTGGGTGGTGTCCGGCCTGGCGCGCTCGCCGCTGCTGGAGCGGGCCTTCGACCGGCTGGAGGAGCTCTGGCCGGCCGACGAGGGCGAACCGGTCCTCAACTGGGGGGACGCCCGCATCGGCAACATCGTCTACGACGGCTTCCGGCCGGTGGCCGTCCTCGACTGGGAGATGGCCGCCTACGCCCCGCGCGAGGTCGACCTCGGCTGGACCGTCTACCTGCACCGCTTCTTCCAGGACCTGACCGTGGGCTTCGGCCAGCCTGGCCTGCCGGACTTCCTGCGCCGCGAGGACCTGGAACGCCGCTACGCGGAACTCACCGGCCACACCCCCGCGCACATGGAGTTCCACACCCTGTACGCGGCCCTGCGGCACGGGATCGTCATGCTCCGCATCGCCTACCGGCAGGCGTACTTCGGCGAGGTGGAGGTCCCCGCCGACCCCGACGGCCTGATCCTGCACCATGCCAGCCTGGCCGGCATGGTGCAGGGCACGTACTGGTAGGCGCGGACGGCGGACGCGATCCCTCTCAGGCGGCCTGCGCGTGCTGGCTCTTGCGGGGCAGCGGGGCCGCCTCCGGCCGCACGGGACGCGAGCCCGGCCCGCCGACGTGCGAGAACGGCTGCGTCCGCCAGTCCAGCCCCTGCGGCAGGTCGAGGTGCACGACGGCCTCCAGCTCCTGATGCTCCGGCAGGAGCGCCCCCAGCGTCGGCAGCGCGTCCGCGACCGGGCGGCCCGTGCCGGCGCACACCGTGAGCCCGAACGGGTTCCACGGGGTCAGGCACAGCGCGTGCTGCGGAAGGTGCTCCTCGTCGGCGACGAGGGCGATCGACTGCCCGCAGTCGGGGCAGACCGCGTGGTGGACATCGAAGTCCTCGGCGTCGCCGGGTTCGAGGTACTCCCCGTCGTCCGCGTAACCGGTTCCGACGGATTCCAGGGGCTCCGGTTCGGTACGGCCGGCGCGCTTGGTGTTCTGCATGGATGTATTCCCCCTTGGGTGGGCCGGGCGGGCAGGTACTTCGGCCACGGCCACACCAAGCACTTCCCGCCGCGCGCCACGGGTAACCACCAGAGCGGGATGTACGCCCGTACATGCCTGTGGCTTTGGTCACATGCCCGCCGCAGGTGCCACTTCTGCGTGGACACCGCTGTGCCTGGAGCCGCTCGGGGCAATAGGTTGTGCGGCTATGAGCGCAATGGAGGAGCTGGACCGCCAGATCGTGGATCTGCTCGTGCGGGACGGGCGGATGAGCTACACGGACCTGGGCAAGGCCACGGGCCTGTCCACGTCGGCGGTCCACCAGCGAGTACGCAGGCTGGAGCAGCGCGGCGTCATCCGCGGGTACGCGGCCGTCGTGGACCCCGAGGCGGTCGGGCTGCCCCTGACGGCCTTCATCTCGGTCAAGCCCTTCGACCCGAGCGCCCCCGACGACATCGCGGACCGGCTGGCGGGCGTGCCCGAGATCGAGGCCTGCCACAGCGTGGCCGGCGACGAGAACTACATCCTCAAGGTCCGCGTGGCCAGCCCCCTCGAACTCGAGGACCTCCTCGGCCGGCTGCGCGCCCTGGCCCACGTCTCCACCCGCACCACAGTGGTCCTCTCCACCCCCTACGAGGCCCGTCCGCCCCGCGTCTAGAGCGTCTCCGGCGGATCTCGAGGCGCGGCGCCCCCGCGCGCAAGGCCCCCGTCCCGCCCGGGCCCCCGGTACGACCCGCGCCCGGTCACGGCCGCCCGTCCCCACCCGGGGAAATCCGCGCCGGGCGGAGGGGCGAGACTGGTCCCCATGACCGACCGCACCTCCTCCGCCGACGCCGCCGGAGCCCACGCCCCCGCCGCCGGAACCACCCGCACCGTCCTCCTGCGCGGAGGCGAGGTGCACAGCCCCGCCGACCCCTTCGCCACCGCGATGGTCGTCGAGCGCGGCCGCGTCGCCTGGGTCGGTTCCGAGGGCGCCGCCGACGCCTTCGCGCAGGGCGTGGACGAGGTCGTCGACCTCGGCGGGGCGCTCGTCACCCCCGCGTTCACCGACGCCCACGTCCACACCACCTCCACCGGCCTCGCCCTCACCGGCCTCGACCTCACCGGGGCCCGCTCCCTCCCCGAGGCCCTCGGCCTCGTACGGGCGTACGCCGAACGGCGGCCCGCCGACGCGGTGCTCCTCGGCCACGGCTGGGACGCCGCCCGCTGGCCCGAGCGCCGCGCCCCGCGCCGCGCCGAGCTCGACGAGGCCGCCGGGGGCCGTCCCCTGTACCTGAGCCGGATCGACGTGCACTCGGCCGTGGTCACCACCGCCCTGCTGGACCTCGTCCCCCAGGTGCACCCGCACGGCGACGAGCCGCTGACCAAGGACGACCACCACGCCGTGCGGCGGGCCGCGCTCGGCGCGCTCGGTCCCGCCCAGCGCGCCGAGGCGCAGCGCGCGGCCCTGGACCGGGCGGCCTCCCTCGGCATCGGCTCCGTGCACGAGTGCGGCGGGCCGGACATCTCCTCCGCCGAGGACTTCGCCGGGCTGCTGGAGCTGGCCGCCGGGCACCCCGGCCCGCGCGTCCACGGCTACTGGGCCGACCGCGACCTCGCCCTCGCGAAGGAGCTCGGCGCGGTCGGCGCCGCCGGCGACCTCTTCGTGGACGGCGCCCTCGGCTCGCACACCGCCTGCCTGCACGCCCCGTACGCCGACGCCCCGCACACCGGCACCGGCTACCTGGACGCCGCCGAGGTCGCCGAGCACGTGGCCGCCTGCACCGGGGCGGGACTCCAGGCCGGGTTCCACGCCATCGGCGACGCCGCCGTCGCCGCCGTGGTCGAGGGCGTGCGCGCGGCCGCCGAGAAGGTGGGCCTGGACCGGATCCGCGCCGCCCGCCACCGTGTGGAGCACGCCGAGATGATGACCCCGGACACCATCGCCGCCTTCGCGGAGCTCGGTCTCACCGCCTCCGTGCAGCCCGCCTTCGACGCGGCGTGGGGAGGGGAGGACGGCATGTACGCCGACCGGCTCGGGGCCGACCGCGCGCGCACCCTCAACCCCTTCGCCGCCCTGCTCAAGGCCGGAGTCCCGCTGGCCTTCGGCTCGGACGCGCCCGTCACCCCGCTCGACCCCTGGGGCACGGTCCGCGCCGCCGCCTTCCACCGCACCCCCGAGCACCGGATCTCCGTACGGGCCGCCTTCGCCGCCCACACCCGGGGCGGCTGGCGGGCACTGGGCCGCGACGACGCCGGCACCCTCGTGCCGGGTGCCCCGGCCGACTACGCGGTCTGGCAGACCGGCGAACTGGTGGTCCAGGCCCCCGACGACCGGGTCGCCCGCTGGTCCACCGACCCCCGCTCCGGCACGCCCGGCCTGCCCGATCTGAGCCCGGGCGGCGCCCTTCCGGTGTGCCTGGCGACGGTGGTCGGCGGCCGGGAGGTATTCGTACGGCCACAGGGGTGATCCGGCCCGCCTCGGTGCGGTACCGGCGGCCCGGCCCGGATAGGTTCGGCCCGGTCCCCCCAGGACGTCCCCACCGGACCGCTCCGTCCGCCCCGCGCGCCCGCGCCCGGTGGGCGAGGGAAGGTTTCACCGGCGGGGGCGCCCCCGGCGACAGCCGGGGGAGGGTGGCCCCGGACCGGGCCCGGCGGCCCAGTAGACAACGGTCACGGCGGCCCGCGGCCAGCGGGAGCCGGTCCGGCCCGAAGGACCGCCGGTCCCGGTCGCCGGCTGTTCTAAAATCGTCCTGCTGTGACGGGATGTACGAAGAACACACAAGGGGACCCAGTGAGCGACGGCGGACAGCGGACCTACGGGCCCCTCGGAACCACCCTGGTGATCATTCCGACGTACAACGAGGCCGAGAACATCGGCCTGATCACCGGCCGCGTCCGCGCCGCCGTCCCCGAGGCCCACATCCTGGTCGCGGACGACAACAGCCCCGACGGCACCGGAAAGCTCGCCGACGAACTGGCGGCCGCCGACGACCACGTCCACGTCCTGCACCGCAAGGGCAAGGAGGGTCTCGGTGCCGCCTACCTGGCGGGCTTCGCCTGGGGCCTGGAGCAGGGCTACGGCGTGATCGTGGAGATGGACGCCGACGGCTCCCACCAGCCCGAGGAACTGCCCCGGCTGCTCACCGCGCTGGGCGGCGCCGACCTCGTGCTCGGATCCCGCTGGGTGCCGGGCGGCCGCGTCGTCAACTGGCCCAAGAGCCGGGAGGTCCTCTCCCGCGGAGGGTCCACGTACTCCCGGCTGATGCTGGACGTTCCGATCCGTGACGTGACCGGCGGCTACCGCGCCTTCCGCCGCGAGACCCTGGAAGGGCTCGGCCTGGACGAGGTCGCCTCCGCGGGCTACTGCTTCCAGGTGGACCTGGCCCGCCGGGCCGTCCGCAAGGGGTTCCGGGTCGTGGAGGTGCCCATCACCTTCGTCGAGCGCGAGCTCGGCGACAGCAAGATGAGCAAGGACATCGTCGTCGAGGCCCTGCTCCGGGTCACCCAGTGGGGCCTGAAGGAGCGCGCCGCCAAGCTGGGCGGCAGGCGCCGCGCCTGACCCGCCCCGACCCCTAGGGGAGGCCCGGTACCTCCGGCTGAGACCGCTTTTACGCGGCTCCGGGCACACTGGAGGGTATGACGACCGGCACTTCGACGGCCCCCCGGCGGCGCTCGCCCGCCCGTACCCTCATCCCCCTGGCGGTCGCCGCCTGGCTGATCCTGGAGATCTGGCTGCTCGGCCTCGTCGCCCGGGAGGCCGGCGGTCTCGCCGTCACGGCGCTGCTCGCGGGCGGCCTGGTGCTGGGCGTGGTGGTCATCAAGCGGGCCGGCCGCCGCGCCTTCAAGAACCTCACCCGCAGCTTCCAGCAGGCCCAGGAGCAGGCGATGGCGGGCGGGGCACCCTCCGCCCCGCGGCCCCAGAAGGGCTCGGGCAACGCCATGACGATGCTGGCCGGGCTGTTGCTGATCATGCCCGGCCTGCTCTCCGACGTGGCCGGCCTGCTCCTGCTGCTCCCGCCGGTACGGGCCTTCGCCGGCCGCCGCGCCGAGCGCACGCTGGAGCGGAGGATGGCCGCGGCCACCGCGGGCGGCTTCGGCGACGCCTTCACCCGGGCCCGGATCCACTACCCCGACGGCAAGGTCGTCCAGGGCGAGGTCGTCCGGGAGGACCCGCCCGGGCGGCGGCCCGGCCCGGACACGGACCGCCGGCCGCCGCTGGCCCCGTAGCCCGTAGCCCTTGACGGGCCGGACGAGACCACCGCCGAGGGGACAACGCCGAGGGGCCCCGCCACATCAGTGGCGGGGCCCCTCGGCTATTGCGCTGTGTCCGCGGCTCAGGCGGACTTGCGGCTGTCGCGCGGATGCACGGCAATGTTCATGGCGCCGGAGCGCAGGACGGCCAGCCTCTCGGCCAGCACCTCCTCCAGCTCCTCGCGGGTGCGCCGCTCCATGAGCATGTCCCAGTGCGTTCGCGCAGGCTTGCCCTTCTTCTCTTCGGGCCCGTCCCCGTCCACCAGGAGTGCCATGGCGCCGCACGCCTTGCACTCCCACTCCGGCGGAATCTCTGCCTCAACCGAGAACGGCATCTCAAATCGATGTCCGTTCTGGCATGCGTACTCCACCGCCTGGCGCGGGGCCAGATCGATGCCGCGGTCCGTCTCGTAGCTGGTAACCACGAGCCGCGTACCGCGGAGAGCTCGCTCACTCATGAATCGTGCCTCCCGGGCTTGTCGCCCACAGGACAGGTGTCGCTGTCGTCGTCATCCGGTCAACGTCCGGTCGGCGGTATAGATTCCCGCTCCGGGTCACGCGTCGCCCGTCGTGCCGCCCCTTGTTGTACCCACCAGTGCCCGTTTTGTCACATCTGGCAGCAGATGTCACCCAACGTCTATACTTCTTATGCGCGCAGTAACGGTCCGCCTGGCAGGCCAAAGGCGTACACTACCGGCCCTTTGCCGCAACGTCGAAATTCGTTCGGAATTCGTTCGTGAGTCCGGGGCTCCGGCGGGCGGCGGGCGGGCCGGGCCGGGGCCCGGACGGGCCCCGGTCCGCGTTTCAGAGGCGTACGGGAACAGGATTCCCCGCCGCCTCCACCGCGCGCCGCACCGGCACCCGCGCCAGCAGCACGAAACCCAGTGCGAAGAAGACCACCAACGAGATGATCGCGTCCCGGTAGCTGCCCGTGACCTGGTACGTCAGGCCGAAGACCAGCGGTCCGACCCAGCTCAGCCCCCGGTCGCTCATCTCGTAGGCCGAGAAGTACTCGGCCTCCTTGCCCGCCGGCACCAGGTGGGAGAACAGCGAGCGCGACAGCGCCTGGCTGCCGCCCAGCACCAGCCCGATCATCGCGGCGAGCGCGAAGAACCACATCGGTGTCCTCGCCGGCAGGAAGTACCCGGCCGCCAGCGTCAGCGCCCACGCGGCCAGCGAGCCGAGGATCGTCCGCTTGGCCCCGTACACCCGCGCCAGCCGGCCCATCGCGAGCGCGCCCGCCACCGCCAGCACCTGCACCAGCAGCACCGCGCCGATCAGCGTGGACTGCTCCAGCTCCAGCTCCTCGGAGCCGTAGATCGAGGCCTGCGAGATCACCGTCTGCACGCCGTCGTTGTAGATCAGGTACGCGAGCAGGAACGACAGGGTCAGCGGGTAGCGCCGCATGTCCTTGAACGTGGCCACCAGCTGCTTCCAGCCGCTCACGGCCGGACCACCGCCCGTCCCCTCCCGGACCACCGCCCGGTCCCGCAGCCGGCGCAGCGGGATCAGCGCGAAGGCCCCCCACCACAGGCCCGCCGAGGCCAGGCAGATCCGTACGGCCTCGCTCTGGGAGAGGCCGAAGGAGTCGTGGCCCATGTAAAGGGCCAGGTCCACCACCAGCATCAGCGAGCCCGCGGTGTAGCCGAAGGCCCAGCCCCGCGAGGAGACGGCGTCCCGCTCGTCCGGGGTGGAGATCTGCGGCAGGTAGGCGTTGTAGAGCACCATCGACACCGACAGGGAGGCGTTCGCGACGATCAGCAGCAGCCCGCCCAGCAGATAGCGCTCACCGCCCAGGAAGAACATGGCCGCCGTCGCCGTGGCGCCGGTGTACGCGGCCAGGGCCAGCAGCGGCTTCTTGCGCCCGGTCCGGTCGGCGACCGCCCCCGCCAGCGGCATGACCAGCACGGCGAGGATCACCGAGGCCGAGACCGAGTAGGCGAAGAAGGAACCGGCGCGCACCGGGACGCCCAGCGGGTACACGTAGCCCCCGGCGTCCGCGGCGGCCTTGGCCACCGAGGTCAGGTACGGGCCCAGGAACACCGTGAGCACGCTCGCCGAGTACACGGACACCGCGAAGTCGTAGAAGTACCAGCCGCGCTGTTCGCGCTTGCGTGCGGCGGCCGCCGCGGCGGACGGTCTGCCGTCCTCGGCCCCGGGCTCCGCCTCGTCCGTCGTCTGCGCGCTCATCCGAGAGCCCCCTCGCTGGTCCCCGTACCGCACACGGCCCTCGGCACCGCGCGCGGCGGCCGGGGGTGTCAGGCCCAGGCCCCGCGCCGGTCCAGCACCGTGCGCAAGATGTCGATCCGGTCGGTCATGATGCCATCGACACCCAGGTCGAGGAGAGCCTCCATGCGTTCCGGTTCGTTCACGGTCCACACGTGCACCTGGAGCCCCCGCTCGTGCGCGGTCCGTACGAAGCGCCGGTCCACCACCCGGACGCCCCCCTGGGTCTCCGGGACCTGGGCCGCCACCGCGCCCGCCCGCAGGGCCGCCGGGATCGCGAAGGACCGCAGCCGCAGCCCCACCACCCCGCGGACGCCGTAGGAGGTCGCCAGCCGGGGCCCGGCGATCCTCTGCGCCCGGGCCACCCGGCTCTCCGAGAAGGAGCCCAGGCACACCCGGTCCCAGACCCCGGCCCGGGCGATCAGGTTCACCAGCGGGTGCAGGGCCGACTCGTCCTTGACGTCCACGTTCCAGCGGGCCTCCGGGAACTCCTCCAGGAGGTCCTCGAAGAGGGCCAGCGGCTCGCTGCCCGCCACCCGCGCCTCGCGCACCCGGCTCCAGGGCAGCTCCCGGATCCTGCCCCGCGTGCCGGTGACCCGGTCCAGGGTGGAGTCGTGGAACGCCACCAGCTTCCCGTCCGCCGTCGCGTGCACATCGGTCTCGAAGTACCGGTAGCCCGCCCCGGCGGCCCTGCGGAAGGCGGCGGCGGTGTTCTCCAGCCCGTCCGCCGCCCCGCCCCGGTGGGCGAAGGGGATCGGAGCCGGGTGGTCCAGGTAGGGGTGCCGGAGGCGTACGTGAGTCACGGCGGCAGTATGCCCGCTGCGTCCGGCGCTCCTCCCGGGCGCCCGGCGCGGGTCGGTGCTGCCCGGCTCCGCCCGGTACGCAGGCGCCCACCCGTCTGGCCGGAATGGACCGCCCCATGACAGTCTGGAGCCGCACGAGCAATCCAATACCCGCCCCCGACCCCTCCTCCCGGGGCCAATTCGACGAAGGTGGACCGGACACCATGGCCCAGTGGACCTCAGCGGTCGGCGCCGCGCAGCTCGCCCGGCTCATCGCCTCCCAGCAGGAACGGCCCGCGCCGGCCGGAGCCCGCAAGCCGCCCGCGTACCGCATCCTGGCCGACGGCATCCGGCTGCTCGTCCTCGAAGGCCGCGTCCCCGTCGCCGCCCGGCTGCCCGCGGAACGGGAGCTGGCCGTGGCCCTGTCGCTGAGCCGCACCACCGTCGCCGCCGCGTACGAGGCCCTGCGCGGCGAGGGCTTCCTGGAATCGCGCCGGGGCGCGGGCAGCTGGACCGCCGTACCGGCCGGGAACCCGCTGCCGGCCCGCGGCCTGGAACCGCTGCCCCCCGAGTCCCTCGGCTCGATGATCGACCTCGGCTGCGCCGCCCTCCCGGCCCCCGAGCCCTGGCTGACCAAGGCCGTCCAGGGCGCCCTGGAGGAACTCCCGCCCTACGCGCACACCCACGGGGACTACCCGGCGGGCCTCCCCGCGCTGCGCCGGATGCTCGCCGACCGCTACACGGAGCGGGGCATCCCCACCATGCCCGAGCAGATCATGGTGACGACCGGGGCGATGGGCGCCATCGACGCCATCTGCAGCCTCTTCGCGGGCCGGGGCGAGCGGATCGCCGTGGAGTCCCCCTCCTACGCCAACATCCTCCAGCTCATGCGCGCCGCCGAGGCCCGCCTGGTGCCCGTGGCCATGGGGGCGCGCCTCGGCGGCTGGGACATGGACGTCTGGCGGCAGGTGCTGCGCGACTCGGCCCCCCGCCTCGCCTACGTCGTCGCCGACTTCCACAACCCGACCGGTGCCCTGGCGTCGGAGGACAAGCGCCGGGCGATGGTCGAGGCGGCCCGCTCCGCCGGGACCGTGCTGATCGCCGACGAGACCATGGCCGAACTCCAGCTGGACCCGGACCTCGTCATGCCCCGTCCGGTCTGCTCCTTCGACCCGGCGGGCTCCACGGTGATCACCGTGGGTTCCGCCAGCAAGGCCTTCTGGGCGGGGATGCGGATCGGCTGGGTCCGGGCGGCTCCCGACATCATCCGCAGCCTGGTGGCGGCGCGGGCGTACGCGGACCTCGGCACTCCCGTCCTGGAGCAGCTCGCGGTGAACTGGCTGATGCGCACCGGCGGCTGGGCGGAGGCCGTCGGGATGCGCCGCGACCAGGCCCGGGAGAACCGGGACGCGCTCGTCGCGGCGGTGCGCCGGGAGCTGCCCGACTGGGAGTTCGAGGTGCCGAGCGGCGGGCTGACGCTGTGGGCCCGGGCGGGCGGGCTGTCCGGGTCTCGGCTGGCCGAGGTGGGGGAGCGGGTCGGCGTCCGCGTCCCCTCGGGCCCCCGGTTCGGCGTGGACGGCGCCTTCGAGGGGTACGTCCGGCTGCCGTTCACGGTCGGCGGGGCGCTGGCCGAGGAGGCCGCCGCCCGCCTGGCGGCAGCGGCCCGCCTGGTCGGCACGGGGGCGGGCGGCAGCGGGGCGGAGCCCCCGCGCACCTTCGTCGCGTAGCCCGCTCCCTACGGCGCCTCCGCCGGGACCTCCGGGACCTCCGAGGCGTCGGCCGGGGACGGCTGCGGCCGGACCGCCTGGAGCGGCCGGGCGGGGACCGCCGGAACCTCGCCGCCCTGGACCGGCGCCTGCCGCTCCGGCAGCAGCTCCAGCACCGCCTGGCGGTGCGCGGGGTGCGAGGCGTCGTCGTAGGGGTCCGGCGTGGCCGGTACCTGGAGGCGGTGCACGGGCCCCGTACCGAGCCGCGCGTACCCCCGGCCCGGCGGCAGCTGCGGGGGCGGCGTGGTGTGCGGGGGGAGCCCCAGGACGTCGGCGACCTGCTGGACGGGGGCCGCTCCGAGCACGACCCGGGCGCGGGTGTGCTGCCAGACGGCGTCGTTCAGCAGCTCCAGGTGGTCGAAGTGCTCGGCGACGACCACCGTGACGTGCGCGGCACGCCCGTGCCGCAGCGGCACCTGGAGCTGGGCGAGGGGATCGGGGTGCCCTTCGGCGGCCGCCAGGTGCGCGAGCACGCTGGGCCGGTCCAGCAGGATCCACAGCGGGCGCCGCGCGTCCTCGGGCGCGGGGCGGCCCGCTTCGCGAGCCCGGTGCGTGGCGATCAGCCGCCGCTCGGTCTCGTGCGCCGCCCACTCGACGGAGGCCTCCGCGCCGGCGGGGCCGCACTCGACGGCGAGGACGCCGGCGCGGCCGGCCAGGCAGGCGTACTCACCGCTGCCGCCCCCCTCGACGATCATCACGTCGCCGCCCTGGCGCAGGGCCTGGAGGGCGATCGAGCGCAGCAGGGTGGAGGTGCCGCTGCCGGGCTGGCCGACGGCCAGCAGGTGCGGCTCGGCGGAGCGGGGGCCGGTCCGCCAGATGACGGGCGGCACGTCGGCCGGCTCCTCCCCCTCCAGGACCGGCACGGTGCGCTGGACGCCCCCGGGGTCGGTGAAACCGAGGACGGTCTCGCCCGGCGAGGTCACGAACGGCTGGGCGGCGATGTCGGTGGGCAGGGCCGCCAGCACCCGCAGCTCGAGCCGGTTGCCCTCCTCGTCCCAGTCGAAGCGGTACTCCCGGCCGCGCCCGGACTTGGCGTGCAGCAGGGCCTCGATGCGGGCCCGCGAGGCGGGTTCGCCATCGGTGAAGTAGGCCGGGTAGCGGATGCCGAGCCGGATGACCCGGCCCGCCGCGTCGAACTCGTAGCCGCTGAAGGCCTCCTCCCAGGCTCCGCCGTGGGCGAAGAGCGGGCTGGGGTCCTCCGGGGCGGCGAAGTACGGCACGAGCGCCTCGTACAGCGAGCGCAGCCGCTCGGCCTCGGCGTCGCCGGGTCCGGACGCGGCCGGGGCGCGGTCGCGTCCGTGCCAGGCCGCGACCGCCATGACGGTGATCAGGGCGGCGAGGGGTCCGTAGGGGACGATCGCCACCACGAGCACGCAGGCGGCTCCGAGGAAGAGCGCCGGACCGCGCTTGTCCTTCGGGGTCGAGGCCCATCTGCGCCGCCCGGCGGAGGCCAGGACGCGCAGGCCGCGTCCGATGACGATGAGCGGGTGGAGCACGTCGGTGGCGCTGTCGGCAGCCGTGCGGGCGAGGTCGCGGCCCCGGGTGAGCGACGCGTTGCCGCTGCTGAGGATGCGGGGGAGTGGGCGCCGGGCCACGGTCGTCTCCTGGAGTCGTGGTGGTGCGGGACTGGGGTGTCGGGGCCCGGGCGCTGCCGGACCGGGCGGGATCCGGGGGCAGGGGCCGCGGGACTGGTCGTGGGGGAGGTCTGGTCGTGGAGCGGGTCGGGAGGGGCGGGCCGGTCGTGGAGCGGGCTGAGCGCGGAGGGGCCCGAGCGGGGCCGGAGCCCCGGCGGAGCCGGAGCCGAGCGGGGCCGGAACCCGGCGGGGCCGGAGCCGAGCGGGGCCGGAACCCGGCGGGGCCGGGACCGGCCGTGATCCGCCGGACGGCCCCTACAGCTTGATCCCGCCGAGCAGGCTCGCGAGGCTGGCCGTACTGGCCGTGATGCTCGGTGCGATGGCGGAGCCGGCGAGGAAGAAGCCGAAGAGCCCGCAGACGAACGCGTGCGTGAGCTTCATCCCGTCCTTCTTGAAGAACAGGAAGCAGATGATGCCGAGCAGGACGACACCTGAGATGGACAGGACCATGACGTTCTCCTGATGAGTCGGGGCTCCTGGCGGGTGGGTACGGTCACCATCAGTTGTTCCAGGCTCACAGGAAGTATCAATGCGATAAAAGCTGCATACGGGTGAATCCCGGCTTTTTTCACTTGACCGGACGCGCCTGGCTGGCGCGCCCGGCTCCCCCGGTGTCGCGGCGCCGCCGCCGGGCATCCCCGCCTCGGACCGGCCCCGTCATGTCCCCGGGCGGGCGCTACCCTGGCGATTCACCCGTACGGACGCAGTGCCGTGCGCCGTCCTGCCCTCCCGGCCTGGGGAAACTCCTCCCGGAGGCGGGCCGGCCGCCCGGGCGGCCCGGACGGTGCGCCGCGGGTGGCGCCGACAAGCCAGAGACCGAAAGGCGGTACGACCGATGAGCGAGCACCAGGACGTCCCCGACGAGGACGTCGTCGAACTGGCGGGCAAGATCTTCGACCTCGCCCGCCAGGGTGAGGCCGCGATGCTGGCCGCCTACCTGGACGCCGGGGTTCCGGCCAATCTCACCAACGACCGCGGCGACACCCTCGTCATGCTCGCCGCCTACCACGGCCACGCCGAGGCCGTCACGGTCCTGCTGGAGCACGGCGCCGAGGCGGACCGCGCCAACGACCGCGGCCAGACCCCCCTCGCCGGCGCCGTCTTCAAGGGCGAGGAGGCCGTCATCCGCGCGCTGCTGGCCGGCGGTGCCGACCCGGCCGCCGGTACCCCCTCCGCCGTGGACACGGCCCGCATGTTCAACAAGGCCGACCTGCTGGAACTGTTCGGAGCCAAGTAGTCCGCTTTTTGCGGGGCGCCGCCCGGTCCCGACGGCCCCGCCACCTCACGGCTTGGTCACGGCGCCCTTAAATGTGGTCGCGGCGCACAAAGCGACTGGGTCATCATGGCGTCGGATTCGATTCGCGGACATGACGGACGGGCAGGAGCGGGCTGGACACGACACGGGTGTCCACACCGGCCCTGCCGCACCGGCCGCCGTGGTCACGAAGCACCGACGAGAGTGAGAAGAAGGCAATGGTCTACATCGAGCGGAACCAGACGGCGGACGTCCTCACATGCTGTTACGCGGCTCTGTGAATCCCGATTCCCGGTCGCGTCCCCAGCTTGATTTGAGGCCATTCCCATGTTCGAACCAGTCATAGCGCCGAGCGGTACCCTGCTCGGGCTCCTCCAGCGAGGCCGTGGCGACGGCACCCTGCACGCGCTCGCCGCGCCCAGGCCGGAGGCCCTCGCGGCACTGAACCAGTGCGTGCTGCGCGACCCGCGCCAGGACTGGCAGGTGGAGAACCGCTCCCTGTACTACGCACGCCTGTACCTGGACCTCGACGGCCCCCTCGGCGAGATCGAGGCCCACCTCTTCGGCGCCGACGACCTCGTCGACGAAGAGGAACACCGGACCGGCCTCGCCCTGTCCGTCCTCGGACACCTGGCCTCGTACGGCCGCGACGACGCCCTCATGCTGCTGCGCCGCTACGCCGCCTCCGGGGCCAACTGGGCCTGGGCCCTCGACGAACTCGCCCTGCGCGACGACGACGGCGGACTGCGGTCCCTCGCCGCCCCCGTCCTCGCCCGGTTCCCCGCCACCGCCGGGGGTGAGGCGCGGCTGGCCGCCGCCGTCCGCGACGCCTACGAGCCCCGGCCGTGGGCCCTGTGGGAGGAGCTGCCCGCCTACGCGGAGCGCCTGCGCGCCGCCCGCCAGCAGGGCTCCTTCGACCGCTGGCAGCGCCAGATGACCCCCGGCGGCCCCCGCCCCGGCTGGGGCGTCCAGGCCGTCTTCGACTGGGCCGCCGACGGGCTGCTCCGGGGCACCCCGCTGCACGTGCCCGCCGCGCGCTGCCTGGCGGCCGTCGCCGGCCCCGAAGACCGCTCCGCCATCCTCGCGGCCGCCGCCGGAGCCTGCGGCGAGGCCGCCCGGGCCACCGCCCTGCACCACCTGGTCCTCGCCGAACCGGAGAACCCGGCCGTCCTGGACCTCATCGAAGCCGCCGGGGACGAGCCCGCGGTGGCCGCCTACGAGCGCATGTGCGGCCCGGCGGCCCTCGAACGGGCCCGCCGCTGGGTCCACCGCCCCGACGCCCTGGGAGCGGCCGCCGCCGCCCTCCTGGCCGCGGGCGGCGGCGCCGACGACGCCGGACTCGTCCTCGGAGCCCTCCGCAACACCGTCCGCGCCGCCGGCCCGGACTCCGTCCGCCTCTTCGCCCTCGTGGACGGAGCGGGCCGGCTCTCCATCGGCTGCGCCGCCCCCGTCCTGCGCCACGTCTACCGCGAGACGGCCTCCTCCCACCTGCGCGGCCGCACGGCCCGGGCCCTGGCCGCCACCGACCCCACCTTCGCGGCGGGCTTCGCCGTCGAATGCCTCTGGGACTGCGAGGAGACCACCCGCGAGGTCGCGGCCCGCCACGCGGAGACCGCCGACGCCCGCGTGGCCCCGCGCCTGCGCCGCCTGGCGGCGGACCCGGCGGAGGAGGAGGACGTCCAGTCGGCGGTCCGCAGCCGCATCGCCCCCGAGTCGGCGGTATAGCCCCGGGCGCGTCCGCGGCCACCGGAGCCCGCCACCCCCGGGCCGGCTCGGCCCGGGCCCCGTCAGCGCGCCGGCGCCCGGCGGGGCGGCCGCCGCGCCGCGGGGACGAAGCGGACCGGCAGGCCCGGCCGGGCCTGGGCGGCCGCGTCCAGGCCCGGCCCCGGCGCGACCACCCCGACCACCGGATAGCCGCCCGTCACCGGATGGTCGGCCAGGAAGACCACCGGGAACCCGTCCGGCGGGACCTGCACCGCACCCAGCACCATCCCCTCGCTCGGCAGCTCCCCGCCCCGCGCCCGGGCCAGCGCCGGGCCCGCCTCGGTGCGCAGGCCGATCCGGTTGGACGCCGGGGACACCCGGTACGCCGAGGACAGCAGCGCCGCCAGCGAAGCCCCCGTGAACCAGTCGGCCCGGGGGCCCAGGAGCAGCGGCAGCACCAGTTCCGTGACCGGCGGTCCCGGCGGGGCCACCGCGTCCGCCACGGGCACCGGATCCGGGCCGGCCGGGCCCACCGCCAGCACCGACCCCGCCGCCGGCACCGGCGGCCCGAGCCCCGACAGCAGGTCCGTCGAGCGGCTGCCCAGCACCGCCGGCGCAGCGAAACCTCCCCGCACCGCGACGTAGCCGCGCAGCCCGTGCTCCGCCCGGCCCACGTCCAGCTCCGCCCCCGCGCGCAGCCGCACCGGCGCACCCCAGGCCGCCGGGCGCCCGCAGACGCGTACCGCGCAGGGCGCGCCCGTCACGGCCACCGTCACCGGCGCCAGTGCGCGCAGCCGCACCCCGTCCAGGGTGGTCTCCAGCGAGGCGGCGCCCGGCGGGTTGCCCAGCAGCCGGTTGCCCAGGGCGTGTGACGCCGAGTCCAGCGCCCCCGACCGGGGCACGCCCAGGTGCGCGTACCCGGGCCGGCCCAGGTCCTGGAGGGTGGTCAGCGCCCCCGCCCGCAGCACCAGCAGCCCGCTCACGCGCCCGCCTCCGCGACGAACCGCACCCGCACCCCGGGCGCGAACAGCGCCGCCGGCTCCCGCGCGGGGTCCCACAGCACCGCGTCGGTCGACCCGATCAGCCGCCAGCCACCGGGGGAGGAGCGCGGGTAGACCCCCGCGTACTCGCCGGCCAGCGCCAGCGAGCCCGCCGGGACCGCCGTACGGGGCGTCGCCCGCCGGGGCAGCCACAGGTGCTCCGGGAGCCCGGTGAGGTAGCCGAAGCCGGGCGCGAACCCGCAGAAGGCCACCCGGAAGACGATCCCCCCGACCAGCTCCGCGACCTCACCCTCGGCGACGCCCCACGCGCCGGCCACCTCCGCCAGGTCCGGGCCGTCGTAGCGCACCGGGACGGTCACCAGCGGCCCCCGCGTCTCCGCGAGCGGCGGCACCTCCCAGCTCGCGATCCGCGCCGCCAGCGCGGCCGGCTCCGGCACGCCGTCCAGCAGCACGGTCCGCGCGGCCGGCACGACCTCCCGTACGGCGCCCAGCTCGCCCGCGTCCCGCCGGCGCAGCAGCTCGGCGTGGAGCGCCGCCACCTCCCCGGCCGAGTCCACCTCCACCAGCAGCGCCTCGGAGCCCACCACCAGCGTCCGGCGGCCGCTCACGCGAAGGCCTCCACCCGCACCCCGGCCCCCTCCAGCGCCTCCCGTACGCGCCGGGCCAGCCCCGCCGCCCCCGGGGTGTCCCCGTGCAGGCACAGCGAGCGGGCCGACACCGCCACCGCGGAGCCGTCGGAGGCCGTCACCGTCCGTTCGGCGGCCATCCGCACCGCCCGCCCGACCACCGCGTCCGGATCGTGCAGCACCGCCCCCGGCCCGCCGCGCGGCACCAGCGTCCCGAGCGGGGTGTACGCCCGGTCGGCGAACGCCTCCGGCACGGCCTCCAGCCCGGCCTCCACGGCGGCCGCCAGCAGCAGCGAGCCCGGCAGGCCGAGCACCGGCAGTCCGGCCTCCCCGGCGGCCAGCCGGATCCCGGCGACCACCGCGGCCGCCTGGCCGGCGTCGTGGACCGTGCGGTTGTACAGCGCGCCGTGGGGCTTCACGTACGACACCCGGGAGCCGGCCGCCCGGGCGAACACCTCCAGCGCCCCGATCTGGTAGGCCACCTCCGCGGCCAGCTCCCCGGGAGGCACGTCCATCGACCGCCGCCCGAATCCGGCCAGGTCCCGGTAGGAGACCTGCGCGCCGATCCGTACGCCCCGGGCGGCGGCCAGCTCGCAGACCCGGCGCATGATCGACGGATCGCCCGCGTGGAAGCCGCAGGCCACGTTGGCGCTCGTGACCACCGACAGCAGGGCGTCGTCGTCGGTCAGCGTCCAGCGTCCGAAGCCCTCGCCCAGGTCGGCGTTCAGGTCGATCAGAGGTGTGATCATGGAAGCCATGCGGTGAGCGTAGAACAGCGGCCGCGCCGCGCCGCCCGCCGCCGGGACCCGATCCGGCCGAAACCATGCCGTTTGGGATGTTGTCCCTGACACCGCCTACTCTTTCCGTCGTGACTCTCCCAGCCCCGGCGAAAACCCTCCCGTCCCCGGCGCCGGGCCCCGCCGCCGACGAGGGCCTGGCCCGGCGGCTGCGCGCCCTCGCCTGCACCGCCCCGCTGCACGACCTCGACGTACGCAAGGCCAATCTGGCCGGCGAGTACGGGGTCTACGCGATGGCGGAGGTCGCGCTGTCCGCGATCGACCTGGTCACGCTCAACATGGACTTCGACACCGGCGCCGACCACGAGCAGATAGTGGCCCGGCTGCTGCCGCGCGTCGCCGCCCAGGCCCCCCGGCGGCCCGCCGCCGAACACGAACGGGTCGCCCGCTGGGTCCTGGAGAACCTGATCAACGTCGGCAGCGTGGACCGGGGCTTCCGCGCGATCTACGGCACCTTCGGCCCCGACGGGGTGTACGTCCGCCGGGACTACGACTTCAAGCTGATCGAAGAGGTGCCCGGCCACGGCGGCGCGGTGTACCTGCGGACCACCGACGAGGCGGTCAACGTCCTCGTCGGCGCCCTCGACACGGACGTCACCAGCGCCCAGATCGCCGCCGAGGTCAAGCTGGAGGTGCTGATCAGCCGGGGCCGGCTGGCCGACGCCCAGCTCGCCGCCGAGCAGGCCCGCTACCGGACCGTCCAGTACGCCGAGACCCTGCGCCGCACCCTCGACGCGACGCGGCGCAACGTCCGCGCGGTCGACTGGCTGCAGGCCGTCCCGGACATGATCGCCGAAGCGCTGGAGCACGTCGCCGACCGCTACCGGCACGAGAACGCGATCCTGACGAACATCCGCAAGGCCCGCGACGAGGCCGAGGACCCCGAGAACAAGCGGCGCGCCGCCGAACTCGTCGACATCGTCAAGGACTGCATCCGCCGGCACACCCAGCTCCAGTCCCGGCTGCTGGACGCGGGCCCGCTCTTCCGCGCCGAGCAGGACCGCCAGGCCTTCGCCGCGCCCGCCCGCCGCGCCGGCATCGACCTCTACGGCCAGCTCGTCGCGCCCCTGCTGCCGCTCCCCGTGGAGCACGCCGCCCGGGTCACCGACGCCTTCTTCGCCGCCGGCACCGGTCTGCGCACCCCCGTCTCGGTGCGGGTCGCCGACCTGGTGGACATACTCCTCACCCCGCCCGTGGAACGGGAACACCTCGGCGCCGAGATGCCCGAGCCGGACCTCATCGCCACCCCCGACGACAGCCGCTTCAGCGAGGAGCAGCTCGCCGCCGCCACCCAGCTCCTGGAACTGCCGCACGACGCCCCGCGCAGGCTCTCCGGCCTCCTCGCCGAAGCCCGCCGCGCCGACCCCGAACTGCCCTACCTGGTGGCCCTGCTCGCCGTCCACGCGGCGAGCCCGGCCGTGGGCACGGCGTACCGCCAGGGCGAGGAGCGGCTGCTGTTCGCGGTGGACGACGGCACGCAGCTCGACGACCCGGAGTTCGGCGGCGCCGACCTGATCGTCGGCACGGCCCTCCTGGACGCCGCGGGCATGGCGGCGGCCCGCTCGGAGGCCGTATGACCCCGCCGGTTCCGGTGGCCGGCCCCGCCGCCCGCCCGGCGGCCGGCCCCCGCCTCCCGTCCGGCCCCCGCCTCCCGTCCGGCCCCCGCCTCCCGGCCGCGCACGCTCCCTCCGCGCCCGGCGGCTCCCGGCCCGCCCCCCCGACGCCCCCCCCAGGCGCCCCCGCCCGCAGCCCCCCCCCCGCTCACCCCCATCCCCTCCTCTCTCGACACCGACGTACACACCCACTGAGC
>NZ_JBVHWK010000019.1:123621-147100 GCF_055569445.1 Streptomyces sp. NPDC029122
CGCCCCCCCCACCCCCACCCCCCTCCCCCCCCCCCCCCCCCCCCCCCCCCCCCCCCCCCCCTCCCCCTCCCCCCCTCCCCCCCCCCCCCCCCCCCCCCCCCTCCCCCGCCCGCCGTACGGCCCGCCCACCGGCGGTACCCCGCGGGGGCGCAGGCCCGGGCCGGCCGCACCCGTACCACCGTTCGAGCACCACCGCACCGCCGAGGAGACCCACCCGTGAGCGACCACCACGCCGAGCACCCCGCGTGGAGCGAGCCCGACGGCCCGTCGGCCCCCGCCGCGCCCGCCCAGGCCGCCGCCGCCCTCACGCCGGCCGACGCCGCCGACGCGGCCCGGCTCGTCGGGTTCGGGCTCCAGCCCAAGCTGCTCCCCGCCCGGGACGCCGAGTACGCCGAGCTGCTGCGGCGCTACCGCGAGGACCCCGCCTTCGGGCGGCTCGCCGACGCCGTCGCCACCGGCCTCGGCCTCGTCGTCCTGGAGGTGTCCCCGCGCGCCGGGATGGCCGTCGCCGCGGGCGAGGACTCCGTCTTCGCCGTCCGCATGGGCGACTACGCCCGCCGCACCTCCGCCGACGGCGGCGACCGCTTCCTGCACGGCCTCGCCCACCTCGCCGTCGCCGCCCTGGCCTTCCCCCGCCCCGAGGACCTCGCCGACGACGGCTACATCGGCCGGGTCACCGTCAACGGCGTCGACGCCTTCGTCCGGCAGACCTGCCGCCGCCTGGAGGAGCGCGCCGAGGAGCTCGGCGAGAACACCGACCCCGCCTCCGACGCCCCCGGACTGGAAGCCGCCTGGCGGGTCTACTCCCGCCGCAGCGCGACCGGCGCCACCAAGGACGCCCGCCGGCTGGCCGGCTCCACCACCGGCATCGTCGGCAAGGCCGCCGCCTTCCTCACCGAATCCGGCTTCCTCCAGCGCACCGGCGACGACGCCGGGGGCACCTACCGCACCACCCCCCGCTACCAGCTCCAGGTCCGCGACATGGCGGGCACGGCGGCCATGGCCGAACTGCTGGAACTCGGCGTGGTCCCCGTCAGCGACGGCACCGCCACCCTCCTGCCGCCGCCCGAGGGCGACGACCTGGAGCTCGCGGCCGACGCCGGCCTGCCGTTCCACGCCTGATCCACCTGCCGTTCCGTACCGAGAACGCACCGAGAACACCGAGAAGCAACGAGAGTCCGCCGCCATGTACGAGCTGTCCCGGATCCGCCTCTACTCCATCGGGCCCGCCGGCGCACGCTACGCCGACACCGTGCTCGACCTGCGCGGAGTCGGCGAACCGGTGCCCCACCCGGCGCCCGCCCAGGCGGAGTTCTTCGAGGACGAGCCCACCGGCCCGCCCCGGCGCCCCGCGCCCGCGGGCGTCCTCTTCCTGGAGAACGGCGGCGGCAAGTCCGTCCTGCTCAAGCTGATCTTCTCGGTGATGCTCCCCGGCCACCGCAACACCCTCGGCGGCGCGAGCTCCGGCGTCCTGCGCAAGTTCCTGCTCGCCGACGACTGCGGCCACGTGGCCCTGGAATGGCAGCACACCCAGACCGGCGAATGCGTGGTCGTCGGCAAGGTCAGCGAGTGGCGCGGCCGCCAGGTCTCCAACGACCCGCGCAAGTTCGCCGAGGCCTGGTACTCCTTCCGCCCCGGACCGGGACTGAGCCTGGACAACCTCCCGGTCGCCGAGGCCACCTCCGTCCGCCCGCCCGTCGAAGGCGCCTCCGGCGCCCAGGGCCGCCGCCGCACCATGAAGGGCTTCCGCGACGCCCTCACCGAGGCGGGCAAGGCGTACCCGCACCTGGAGGTGTACTGGGAGGAGATCCACGACCGCTGGAACGAGCACCTCACCGAACTCGGCCTGGACCCCGAACTCTTCCGCTACCAGCGCGAGATGAACGCCGACGAGGGCGAGGCGGCGGGGCTCTTCGCGGTCAAGAAGGACTCCGACTTCACCGACCTGCTGCTGCGCGCCGTCACCGACACCCGCGACACCGACGGCCTCGCCGACCTGGTCCACGGCTTCGGCAACAAACTCGGCCGCCGCGCCGAGCTGATGGCCGAACGCGACTTCACCGCCGGCTCCGTGGACCTCCTGAACCGCATCGTGGAGGCCGCCGAGACCCGCTCCCGGCTGCGCGACGTCCACGCCGGAGCCGAGCGCCGCACCCGCTCCCTCGCCCGGCGGCTGTCCGCCCGCGCCTCGGAGGAACGCGGCCGCGCCGCCGACCTCGCCCAGCGGGTCACCGACGCCGCCCACGAGGTCACCGCCGCCGAGTCCCAGCGCGCCCGCAGCGCCGCCGTCTCCGCCGAACTCGCCTACCGGCACGCCTCCCTGGCCCTGACCGTCGCCGACAAGGCCGCCGCCGCCCAGCGCCGCGAGCTCCTCGAAGCCCGCACCCTCCACTCGGCCTGGCAGGCCGCCGAGACCGTACTGCGCCACCGCGCCGCCGCCGACCGCTCCGCCCGCGTCGCCGCCGCGATCCTCGAGGCCGAACGCGACGCCGCCCCCGCGCTGGCCGCCCGCGCCACCGCCGCCGCCGAACTGGTACGCGCCCTGCACACCGCCGCCGAGCAGGGCGAACGGGCCGCCAACGAGGAGGAGGAGCGCTCCGCCGAACTGCAGGCCGTCGGCGAGACCGCCCACCGCGACGCCACCTCGGCGGCCACCGCCGCCCAGCGCGCCCGCAGCGAGGCCGAGCACCTGCGCGCCCGCCTCACCGAGGTCGAGCAGGAGACCGCCGACGCCGTCCGCGCCGGCTGGCTCGACGACACCGCGCCCGACGCCGACCCGGCCCGCGCCGCGCTCGCGGCCAGCGACGCCGAGAAGGCCGCCGTGGCCGCCTGGGACGAGGCCCGCGAGGCCGCCCGCGGCGCCGCCGAGGCCGCCCGCGAGGCCGCCTCCGCCGAGTCCCGCGCCGAACTCACCGCCGCCCGCGCCGCCGACGCCGCCGACGCGGCCGAGGCGGCCCACGCGGCGGAGCACCGCGCGGCCGGCTCCCTGGCCGCGTCACCGCGCCTGGCGGAGCTCCTGGGCCTCCCGCCGGTCCCCGAGACCTTCCTGCCGCACCCCCGCGCGGGCCGGGCCGCCGACTCCGCCGCCGGATCCGGCGCGGCCCCCACGGGTTCCGGTACGCCGGGCGGGGCGGCGGGCCACGGCGCGGCCGCACCCGTCCCGGCCGCGAGCGGCGGCACCCCCGGCCGCGCGGGCACCACCGCCACCGCGACCGCCGGCGGCCCGGGCCGCCCCGAGGCCGCCGGACTCACCGCCGGAGGGCTCACCGCCGAGGACCTCGACCGCAACGCCGACACCCTCCGCGAACTGCTGGCCGACACCGTCGGCTCCGCCGAGCGCCAGCTGTTCGAGCTGCGCACCGCCGCCGCGGACGACGCCCGCATCCTCGGCGCGCTCGGCGACGGCGGCCTGCTGCCGCCCGGCCCCGACGTCCTCGCCACCGTCGAGTACCTCGGCGAGCACGGCATCCCGGCCCTGCCCGGCTGGCGCTACCTCGCCCAGTCCGTGGACCCCGCCGACCACGCCGCCGTCCTCACGGCCCGCCCCGAACTCGTCGACGGCGTCGTCATCACCGACCCCGACACGCACACCCGCGCCCGCGAGGTGCTCTCCGGCGCCGCCCTGCTGCCCCGCTCCACCGTCGCCGTCGGCACGGCCGCCGCCCTGCTGGCGCCGGTCCCGCCGGCCGCCGGCCCCGACGACGCCGTCTTCCTCGTACCGCCGAACCCGGCCATGCACGACGAGCACGCCGCCGACGAGGAGCGCCAGGCGCTGCGGGTCCGCGCCACCGCCCGCGACACCGAGATCCGCGACCTGGCCGCCCGCCTCGCCGGCGACCGGGAGCTCGCCGCCCGGCTCGCCTCCTGGCGCACCGGCTGCCCGCCCGGCCGTCTCGCCGAACTGGCGCGGCAGGCCGCCGCCGCCCGGGCGTTCGCCGAGGAGGCCGACGCCGAGCTCGCGGAGGCCCGTACCGTACGCGCCGAGGCGGACGAGGCCGCCGCGGACGCCGCCCGCGTCCGCGACGAGCGCCAGGACACCGCCCAGCGCGCCCGCCGCGCCGCCGACGCCCTCGCCGGCCTCGCCCACCGCCTGCGCGAACGCTCGGGCTGGCAGGCCCGCGTCCGTGAACTCACCGAGGAGGCCGCCGAGTCCGAGGCCCGGGCCGAGGCCTGCCTCGACCGCGCCCGCGCAGCCGACGAGGACCGCCGCGCCGCCCAGCGCGCGGCCGACGACGCCCGCCGCACCGCCCGCGCCCTGCGCGCCGAACGCGCCGAGATCGCCGGAGCCCCCGAGCCCCTCCCCGAGGACGCCGGCGGCTCCGACGGGCACCGGCCGCCGCTGCCCGACCTCCGCGAGGCCTACCGCGCCGCCTCCCGGCTGTACGAGAAGGTCGGCGTCGGCGCCGACCTGCGCGCCGAACAGGCCCGCGCCGAGAGCGACGAGAGCGCCGCCCTCGCCGAACTCGACCGGCTCACCAACAAGGTCCGCACCCGGGCGGCCCAGCTCCTCGAGGGCACCGACGGAGCCGACGGCCCCTCCCGGCAGGCCGCCGCCGCCCGAGCCGAGGCCCTCGTCCAGATGCTGGAATCCCGTGCCTCCGCCGCGAGCGAGCAGCTCGGCCGGCTGCGCGGCGAAGCCGAACGGCACGCCCCCGCCGAGGGCGACGCGCACACCGAGCTGCCCGAGGAGCTGATCCCGGCCGACGTCGAACAGGCCCAGGGCCTGCTGCGCACCGCCACCGCCCAGCTCGCCGCGCACTCCGCGGCCGTGGAGTCCGCCCGGGCCGCCCACGCCGACCTGCTGCGCGCCCACCGCGCCGCCGAGGACGGCGCCGGAGGCTTCGACGAGACGGCGGCCCTCCTGCGGGACCTGCTGCGCGACCAGAACCACCCGGAGGACGAGCAGGAGCCCGCGGCCCACCACGGCACCCTGGAGGAGGCCCGGCAGTCCGCCGCCGAGGCCCGCCGCTCCCTGCGCGCCTGCGCCGCCGACCTGTCCGCCGCCGAGTCCGCGGTGCGCGAGGCCGGCGACGTCCTGGTCCGGCACGCCAACGCCAACCGCTACGAGCAGGTACGCACCCCCGCGCGCCAGCAGATCCGGGAGCTGCCCGCCTCCGCCCTGCCCGAGCACGCCGCCGCCTGGGCGGCCGCGTTCGCCCCGCGGCTGCGCGTGCTCACCGACGAACTCGCGCAGCTGGAGCGCAACCGCGACAGCATCGTCGACCGGCTGCGCGGCCTGGTGGAATCCGCCCTGGCCACCCTCCGCTCCGCCCAGCGCCTCTCCCAGCTCCCCGAGGGGCTCGGCGAGTGGTCGGGGCAGGAGTTCCTGCGGATCCGCTTCGAGGAGCCCGACCAGGCCACGCTCACCGAGCGGCTCGGCGAGGTCATCGACGAGGCCACCCGCACGGCAGTGAAGAAGAACGCCGCCTTCGGAGAGGGCCGCCGCGACGGCATGTCCCTGCTCCTGCGGGGCGTCCAGGCCGCCCTCGAACCCAAGGGAATCTCCGTCGAGATCCTCAAGCCCGACGCCGTGCTGCGCGCCGAGCGCGTCCCCGTCGGCCAGATGGGCGACGTCTTCTCCGGCGGCCAGCTGCTCACCGCCGCGATCGCCCTCTACTGCACGATGGCCGCGCTGCGCAGCAACGACCGGGGCCGCGACAAGCACCGTCACGCGGGCACGCTGTTCCTCGACAACCCGATCGGGCGCGCGAACGCCACGTACCTGCTGGAGCTCCAGCGGGCCGTCTCGGACGCCCTCGGGGTCCAGCTGCTGTACACGACGGGCCTCTTCGACACCACGGCCCTCGCCGAGTTCCCGCTGGTCATCCGGCTGCGCAACGACGCCGATCTGCGCGCGGGCCTGAAGTACATCAGCGTCGAGGAACACTTGCGCCCGGGCCTGCCGCAGCCGTCCCCGGAAGGCGAGACGATCCACGGGGAGATCACCGCCACCCGCATGTTCCGCCGCACGGGCGCGGCCCCTTCCGCATGACGCCCTCCCGGGCCGGGACGACTACCCCGGTTCCTTCCGCATGACGCCCTCCCGGGCCGGGATCACCCCCGGCCCGGGGCCGTCAGGCGGCCCTCGTGGCCCGGTATGCGGCCCCGCCAGGGCTCGCGCGCCGCGCTGCTCGGCTCCGACAGGACGCCGTGGCGCTGGTTCCACATCTGCCGGGTGATCCACACGTCCAGCACCGCCCAGGTGGCCACGATGGTGGCCGCTATCCCGATGAGCACCATCGGGAAGGCCAGCCAGGACCCGGTCAGCGCGAGGAAGAAGGTGATCGTGGCCTCCGTCAGCGTCACGGCCACGATCAGCACCGCCCGCACGGCCGACGACCGCACCGGGTCCGGCATGCGGCGCCGCCGGGCCGGCTCCTCCACCCACAGGCCCCGCCCCGCGGCCTCGACCGCCGCGCCGTCCTCTTCGTACATCCTCATGGTCCGCTCACTTCCCGGCCGCCGGTCCGCCATGCCGCGCCACGCGCCCGCCCGCCCCGCACCGCCATTCCCTGCCCTGTCCGTCAGACGACGGGAAGCACCCGGAAAGTTCCGTATACCGGACCCGGAACACAGAATTCCAGCCATCCGTTCGAACAACGGACCTGATACCCCACCACGTGTCATCTGCCACATATCGGCGCGGACTTGACCGGAAGTATCGGACAACTGGTGATCTTCGTCCGAAGGGCAGGCCGAAAACGTCCGGACACCCCTGCGAAGCCGCGCCGTGGCAGTAGTAGGCTCACGCCGTTTAAATGACGGAACACCGACCTCGTACAACGGGGTTGAGCTGGGGGAGGCTGGGGAGGCCATGCGCTTTCGCGGGAAGTCCATCCGCCGGAAGATCGTGGCGTTGCTCCTGGTGCCGCTCGTCTCCCTGACCGCCCTCTGGGGCTTCTCCACGGTCATCACCGGCCGGGAGGCACTACAGCTGCTCGACGTCGCGTACGTCATCAAGAAGGTCGGCTACCCGATGGAGGACGTCGTACGCGTCGTCCAGAAGGAACGCAGGCAGACCCTGGTCGTCCTCGGCGACCCGCGCGCCGCCGCCGCCACCGCCGAACTCACCAAGAGCCGCACGGCGACCGACACGATGGTCCGCTCCATCACCGCGAACGCCCTCGACCCCCAGGTCACCGACGAGCTCAGCCCGCAGGCCCGCCAGCGCCTGCGGTCGATCACCGAAGCCTTCCGGGGCATCACCGCGCTGCGCCGCTCCGTCGACCAGGGGTCGCTCAGCCCCGCCCAGGCCCTGGAGCTCTACAGCCGGCTCGTCGACCCCTGCTACGAGTTCCTGATGAATCTCCACGCCCTGGAGAACGTCGAGATGGACCAGCAGGGCCGCGCCCTCGTCGGCATCACCCGCGCCCGGGAGACCCTCTCCCGCGAGGACGCGGTCGTCGCCTCCGCCCTCGCCGCCGGCAACGTCGCCGCCGGCGACGTCCGCCGCGTCTCCGACTTCGCGGCCAACCGCGGCCTGCTGTACGAGTTCAACCTCGCGATCCTGCCGGCCGAGGACCGCAAGCTCTTCCAGCAGTACTGGAACGGCCCCCAGACCAAGGCGCTGCGCGACGCGGAGGAACGGTTCATCACCGGCGGCGCCGGCAAGAACCCCCGCATCACCGCCGCCCAGTGGGACGAGGCCGCCACCAAGGTCCTCGGCGACCTCGCCACCATGGGCACCGCCGCCGGCGACCGCTACCAGAAGCGCGTCGAACCGATCGCCGTCGGCGTCCTCGTCCAGGCCGCGGTCGCGGGCGTCCTCGGCTTCCTCGCCCTCGCCTTCTCCCTCGTGATGTCCGTGCGCATCGGCCGCGACCTCATCCGTGACCTCTCCCGGCTCCGCAAGGAGGCCCACGAGGCCTCCGGCGTCCGGCTGCCCAGCGTGATGCGCCGCCTCGCCGCCGGAGAGACCGTCGACGTCGAGACCGAGGCACCCCGCCTGGAGTTCGAGAAGGACGAGGTCGGCCAGGTCGGCCTCGCCCTCAACAGCCTCCAGCGCGCCGCCGTCGAGGCCGCCGTCAAGCAGGCCGAGCTGCGCCGCGGCGTGTCCGAGGTCTTCGTCAACCTCGCCCGCCGCAACCAGGTGCTGCTGCACCGCCAGCTGACCCTGCTCGACACCATGGAACGGCGCACCGAGGACACCGAGGAACTCGCCGACCTGTTCCGCCTCGACCACATGACCACCCGCATGCGCCGCCACGCCGAAGGCCTGGTGATCCTCTCCGGAGCCGCGCCCTCCCGGCAGTGGCGCAAGCCCGTCCAGCTCATGGACGTCGTACGGGCCGCCGTGGCCGAGGTCGAGGACTACGAGCGGATCGAGGTGCGGCGCCTGCCCCGCATCGGCATCGAGGGCCCGGCCGTCGCCGACGTCACCCATCTGGTCGCCGAACTCCTCGAGAACGCGACGGTGTTCTCGCCCCCGCACACCGCCGTCCAGGTCCACGGCGAACGCGTCGCCAACGGCTTCACCCTGGAGATCCACGACCGCGGCCTCGGCATGAACCCGGAGGCGCTGCTCGACGCCAACCTCCGGCTCGCCGAGACCCCCGAGTTCGAGCTCTCCGACACCGACCGCCTGGGCCTGTTCGTGGTCAGCCGCCTCGCGCGCCGCCACAACGTCAAGGTCGTCCTCCAGCCCAGCCCGTACGGCGGCACCACCGCGGTGGTCTTCCTCCCGGCCGACCTCCTCACCGAGGCCCCCGACACCAACGGCAGCGGCATCCGCCTCGACGCCGTGAAGGGGGTCCGGGGCGTCAGGACCGGCCCGGGGGCCAAGAGTTCCGCGCGGCCCGGGCGGACCGCCGTCGACCGGGCCCAGTCGGCCCGCCGGCTGCCCGCCGGCGTGCTCAACGGCCCGGTCGAGCTCGAGGACACCCTCGGCTCCCTCGGCCTCCTCGGCCCGGACGGTCTCGACGACCCCGCCGGACTCGACGAGGCCGCCACCGGATTCACCGGCATCACCGGCCTCACCGGTGTCGGCGGCCGCCCGCCCATGGCCACCCTCGACGACGAGACCCCGCCCGGCGGGATCCCGCGCAGCGCCCTCCTCGGCACCGGCTCCGCGGACCGGCCCCTGCGCGGCCACCCGCACGGCGGGGGGCGTGCCGAGCGCGGCCCCTGGAAGCCCGACCGTGACCGCGAGCGGGAGCCGCTGCCCCCCACCGGCCCGGTCCGCCTGGAGAGCTCCCGCCCCGAGCCGGCCCACCCGGACGGCCCCCAGGCCGGCGGAACCGTGCCGCTGCCCCGGCGGCGTCCCGCGCCCACCCTGGTGGCCGAGCACGGGCGCCGGGTGGAGCCCCGCCCGGCCGCCGTGAAGGGCCCGGCGCAGCCGCGTACCACCGCCGAGGAGCCCGCCGCGGCGGGCGGCCCCGCACCCGGCCCCGGAGGGCTGCCGCGCCGGGTCCGCCAGGCGAACCTCGCACCCCAGCTCAAGAACGCCGCGGCTCCCGCCGCGGCGCAGCCCTCCGACGACCCGGTGACCGACCGGGACGCGGAGGACGTACGCACGCGCATGTCCGCCCTCCAGCGGGGCTGGACGGCGGGCCGCGACCAGCACGCACAGCAGCAGTCCGAGACCGAGGCCGGCCGCTCCGGCGCCGGTCCCGCGCACGAGAACGAAGGGGACGGTCGATGACCGCACCGCAGACCGTAAACGACACCAGGGGCCGTGGCTCCGGCCCGCTCAACTGGCTCCTCGACGAGCTCGTCGACAAGGTCGGCAGCATCCGCAAGGCGGTGGTCCTCTCGGGCGACGGCCTGCCGACGGGCAGTTCCAAGGACCTGACCCGCGAGGACAGCGAGCACCTGGCCGCCGTGGCCTCCGGCTTCCACAGCCTGGCCAAGGGCGTCGGCCGCCACTTCGACTCCGGGCGGGTGCGCCAGACGGTGGTCGAGCTCGACGAGGCCTTCCTCTTCGTCATGGCCGCGGGCGACGGCAGCTGTCTGGCCGTGCTCTCCGACTCCGACTCCGACGTGGGCCAGGTCGCGTACGAGATGACGCTCATGGTCAAGCGCGTAGGCGACCACCTGGCGACCGCCCCGCGCTCCGGACTGCCAGCCGGAGGGTGAGACGGACGGCATGAGCGATCCAGGCCAGGACCACCCCACGACCGACCGTCCGACGCCCGAGACCGGCCACCCGCACTGGTTCGACGACGACGCGGGTCCCGTCGTACGCCCGTACGCCATGACCCGCGGCCGGACCAGCCACGCCGCCCAGCACCGCCTCGACCTGATCGCCCTCGTCGTCGCCGAAGCGGCCGCCGACGATCCGGTCTGGGACATGACCCTCTCCCCGGAACACGCCCACATCCTCGGGCTGTGCCGGGAACGCCCCCAGTCGGTCGCGGAACTCGCCGCGGACCTCGACCTCGCCATCGGCGTCGTCCGGGTCCTGATCGGCGACCTCGTCGACGAGGAGCTGGTCCACGTGACCCGGCCGGTCCCGCCGGCCGAACTGCCCGATGAATCCATTCTGCGAGAGGTGATCGATGGCCTTCGGGCGCTCTAGCCGCACCGGCGCGATGCATGCCGTGTCGCCGGTCGAGCCGCTGACCCTGAAGATCCTGGTCGCGGGCGGTTTCGGGGTGGGCAAGACCACCCTGGTCAGCGCGGTCAGCGAGATCCGTCCGCTGCGGACGGAGGAGCGGCTCTCCGAGCCGGGTGCCGCCATCGACGACACCGGGGGAGTGGAGGGCAAGAGCACCACGACCGTGGCCATGGACTTCGGCCGCATCACCCTCCGCGAGGACCTGGTGCTGTACCTCTTCGGCACGCCGGGACAGGACCGCTTCTGGTTCCTGTGGGACGAGCTGGCACAGGGCGCCCTGGGCGCCGTCGTGCTGGCGGACACCCGCCGGCTCGCCGACTGCTTCGCCGCCATCGACTACTTCGAGCGGCGCGGCATCCCCTTCGTCGTCGCGGTCAACTGCTTCGACGGGGCCGACCGCCACCCGGTGGTGACCGTACGGGAGGCGCTCGACCTCGACCCCGAGGTGCCGGTGCTGCTCTGCGACGCCCGCGACCGGGAGTCCGTCAAGGACGTTTTGGTGGGAGTCGTGGAGCACGCCATGTCCCTCGCCCGGGCCCGCCGCCGGACCATGAGCGCCTCGTCCTAGGCCCTGTCGTCGAAGCGGCGCCGGCCAGGCGGGCCTTCGACGGTCCGGCCCCGCCGGGTCCCCACGTGGAGGCGGCCCGTACCCCCGCCGACTGGGGTACGGGCCGCAGCTCTCATGGGGGGTCGGGGGGTCCCGGTAGCGCGGGACCGTGGAGCGAGTGTGAACCCGCCGCCCGGGGTCGTCAAGCACCCTGACGGCAGCATTTCCCCGGGGCGCTCACCGCACGGCGACCACCGCCGAACCGTGCCCGAACAGCCCCTGGTTGGCGGTGATCCCGGCCCGTGCCCCCGGCACTTGACGGGCGCCGGCCGTACCCCGCAGCTGCCAGGTCAGCTCGCACACCTGGGCGATGGCCTGCGCGGGCACCGCCTCCCCGAAGGAGGCCAGCCCGCCGCTCGCGTTGACCGGCACCCGCCCTCCGAGCGCCGTCGCCCCTTCCCGTACGAGCTTGGCCCCCTCGCCCTCACCGCACAGCCCGATGTCCTCGTACCACTCCAGCTCCAGCGCGGTGGACAGGTCGTACACCTCGGCCAGCGACAGGTCCCGCGGCCCCAGCCCCGCCTCCTCGTACGCGGCACGGGCGATCGAGGCCCGGAAGGAACCGGCCGCGGGCACGACGGCGGCCGCCGAGTCGGTCGCGATGTCGGGCAGGTCCAGCACCGTACGCGGATACGTGGGCGTCACCGTCGACACCGCCCGGATCCGCACCGGGGCGGTCACCCCGCGCGCCCGCGCGAAGTCCATGCTGCTCAGCACCAGCGCCGCGCCCCCGTCCGAGGTGGCGCAGATGTCCAGCAGCCGCAGCGGATCGGCCACCACCGCCGAGGCCGCCACCTCCTCGGCGGTGACCGCCTTGCGGTAACGGGCGTTCGGGTTGTGCGCCCCCGCCGCCGAGTTCTTCACCTTGACCAGCGCGAAGTCCTCCGCCGTGTCCCCGTGCAGGGCCATCCGGCGGCGGGCGTACAGCGCGAAGTAGGCGGGGTTGGTGGCCCCCAGGATCCGGAACCGCAGCCAGTCGGGATCGTCCGGCCGGTCGCCCCCGGCCGGGGCGAAGAAGCCCTTGGGCGCGGCGTCGGCGCCCACCACCAGCACCACGTCCGCCAGCCCGGCGAGGATCTGCGCCCGGGCCGCCCCGATGGCCTGGGCCCCGGAGGCGCAGGCCGCGTACACACTGGTGACGCGGGCTCCCTGCCAGCCGAGCGCCCGCGCGAAGGTGGCCCCGGCGACGTAGCCCGGGTAGCCGCCGCGCACGGTGTCGGCGCCGACGACGGACTCCACGTCGGTCCACTCCAGCCCGGCGTCGGCGAGCGCGGCCCGGGCGGCGGCCCGCCCGTATTCGACGAAGCCGCGGCCCCATTTGCCCCACGGGTGCATGCCGGCCCCCAGGACGGCCACGTCCTCGCTCACCGCGCCCCCTCCACCGGCTTGAACCACCAGGTCAGCCAGGTGGTCCCGGCGTCCTCGTCCAGCACCCCGGCGACCACCTCCACCTCCATGCCGACCGTCAGGTCGGCCACCGTCACCCCGGGCGCGGCCTGCCCGAGCACGACCATCCGCTCCGCCTCCAGCTCCACCGCGACCAGGGTGTACGGCTCCCAGGGCGCGCCCGGGTCGGAGACGTACGGGGCCGGCGGGCGGTACCGCCCGTCGGTGTAGGACCAGACCCGGCCGCGAGGGGACAGCGGTACCTCGGCGAGCTCGCCGCCGCCGGGGCAGTGCGGATTGCGGCAGTACGCGTCCTCGCGCGGGAAGAACACCGAGGTGCAGGCGGAGCACCGGGTGCCGAGCAGGCGGAAGCCGCCTCCGGCGCCCGTATCGGTGAACCACCCGCTCACCACGGGTGTGCGTGTGCGTTCCAAGTCCCCTCCCGGGCAGCGTTATCTGACGAAGCGTCAGAAGTCTGCCACGGGCCGTCCCGCCGCGACAGAGACCGGGAAGTCGAAGGCGGTCTCCGGGAACGCCTCCGGCCGCAGGGTGAAGTGCCACCACTCCTGGGGCAGGTTCACGAAACCCTGACCTTCCAGGACCCGCCGCAGCAGCAGCCGGTTCTCCCGCGCCGCGCCCGTCACCCGCGGATCGTCCGTGTTCGACAGCGGTCCGAAGAAGTCGAAGGCCGTCCCCATGTCCAGCTCCCGCCGCGCAGGCAGCGCCACCAGCGTCACGTCGACCGTGCTCCCGCGGCTGTGCGAGGACTTCGCCGCGATGTACCCCTCCGGAATCAGTCGCTCCTTGTCCAGCTCCGGGTAGTACTCGGCCTTCGTCGACTGGTCGGCCGGGTCGCCGGCCCAGCGCACGAACCGGTCCACGGCACGCTGCGGCCGGTAGCAGTCGTACACCTTCAGCGCGTACCCGGACCGCAGCAGCTCCCGCTGCGCCCGCCGCAGGGCCGCGGCCGCCGGACGGGCCAGCAGGCACACCGGCTCCTCGTAGCCGTCCACGGCCGCACCCGTGAAGTTCCGCGGGCCCGCGTACCGCATGTCCTCCACGATGCTCGGATCCACGTCCCGCAACGCCACGAACCCCGGGACCCCCGCGGAGGCCCCCGGGATCCCCGCCGAGGCCCCCGGGAGCACCGCCAGCACCGCCGCAACCACCAGCATCCTCATGCCCCTTGGCTTACCATCGCCGCATGCCGGCACAGCTGAGGGACTCGCACTGCTCCACCTGCGGAGCTCTGTTCGACACGGACTCCTGGCCCCGTACGTGCCCCGCGTGCGGCGCCGTCACCTACCGCAACCCGCTCCCGGTGGCCGTGGCCCTGCTCCCCGCCGAGGACGCCGCCGGCACCGGCCTGGTGGTCGTCACCCGCACCATCGAGCCGGCCCTGGGCGGCATCGCGCTGCCCGGCGGGTTCATGGACTTCGGTGAGGACTGGCGCACGGCCGTGGTCCGCGAACTCCGCGAGGAGACGGGCATCGAGGCCCCCGCCTCCGACGTGGCCCTCGCCGACGTCCTCAGCTCACCGGGAGGCCACCTCCTCGTCTTCGGCCTCCTGCCGACGCGGCCGGCCTCGGCCCTCCCGGCCTCGGCCGCCACGGACGAGACGACGGGCTGGCACCTCCTGCGCTCCCCGGCGGAACTGGCCTTCCCCCTCCACACGCGCGCGGCGGCCTCCTGGTTCGCGGGCCACTACGCCCGGCAGGGCGCCTGAGGACGGCGATCTCGCTCGGCAGCCGCTTCCACCGGTTCAGCGACCGGCTGCCGGTCCACCCCAGGGGCGCGACGCCGTGCCCCCGCACTCGCCCTGACGGCGAACGGCCCCGCAGCGGGGCGGGCCCCCCTTCGCCCACCCGGCTCGGGCGCACCCCGATCCCCTCCTACACGGGCAGTTCCATCAGCAGCGACGCCAGCCCGACCACCCCCACCACCGTCCCGGCGACCACCGCGCCCCGCGCCCACAGCGCCCCCGCGGGTAAGGGCCGCGCCCGCCCCCGCAGCACCGCACCGACCGCCAGCGGCAGCAGCGCACCCGCCGCACACCCGGCCCACACCACCCCGAAGCCCGGGACGGGAACGCCCTGCGCCCCGAGCCACCACCGCACCAGCGCGGCCGCCGGCGCCGACACCGGGGCCACCAGCACCCCCACCGCGACCGGCCGCGGCCACGCGCTCATCCGGGCGGTCCAGCGGCCCAGCACCGCGAGGGCCTTGACCAGCAGCAGCCCGTGCAGGAAGCCCGCCACGCCCAGCGAAGCCGCGGCCACCCCCACCTCGGAAGGCGAGCCGGCCGGAACCACCCCGGTCACCACCAGCAGGGCCCCCACCGTGAGCGCCTGCCACGCCCCCACCACCTCGGAACCCGGCACCCGGTCCCATCGCCGCACGGTGGCCGGCACCCGTCGGCCCAGCGCCGACCGGTCCGGCGCGTACGCCCGCGCCGGGCTCGTCAAGACCATCACACACTCCCTGCTCAACCGGACCGGCGGCGGCGGACCCGCCGCCGCCCGCAGGATCCCCGACCCCCCTCCGCCGGACCTATACGCCCCATAGGGCCGATTCGCCCTACAGGCCCCGCACCTCCACCCCGCTCACCACACCCCCCGCCTCGTCCTCCACCACCACCGCCTCACCGGCCCACCGCACGGTGTACCGCTCCACCTCGCCCGGCTCGAACCCCGGCCCCGGATCCCGGATCACCACCCCGCCCCCGGTCCGCCCCCGGGCCGGAGCCCACGCCTCCAGGCCCACCTCCCCGTTCCCCCGCCGCACCGGCAGCAACGCCCCCGCCCGCGCCAGCACCGGCATCCGCCCCGGCGGGGCGTCGAACAGCACCTGCCCGGGCCCCTCGTACGCCGCCCCCGTGGCCGTGTCGTACCAGCGCCCCCGCGGCAGCCGCACCGCCCGCCGGTCCGCACCGCACTCCAGCACCGGCGCCACCAGCAGCGCGTCCCCCAGCAGGAACGCGTCCTCGCAGTCCCGCAGCCGCCGGTCCTCCGGCGCCCCCCACCACACCGGCCGCACGTACGGAGCCCCCGTCCGCCGCGCCAGATGGGCCAGCGTCACGAAGTACGGCCGCAGCCGCTCCCGCTCCGCCAGCACCGCACCGGCCCGCTCCGCGACCTCCGGCCCGAACTCCCACGGCTCCCGCCGCCCCGCCCAGAGCGCCGAATGCGTGCGGAACAACGGCAGGTACGCCCCCAGCTGCAACCACCGCAGGTACAGCTCCGGCGACGGAGACCCCCCGAAGCCCCCCACGTCCGGACCCGAGTACGGCACCCCGCACAGCCCGAGCCCCAGCACCAGCGCCAGCGACGCCCGCAGCCCCTCCCAGCTGCTCTCCACATCACCGGACCACGTGCCCCCGTACCGCTGCATGCCCGCCCACCCCGACCGGGAGAACAGGAACGGCCGCTCGGCCGGCCGCAGCCGCACCAGACCCTCCCAGCCGGCCCGCGCCATCAGCAGCCCGTACACGTTGTGCCCGGCCCGGTGGTCCCCGCCAGCCCCGTCCAACGCGTGCCGTGCCGACCGGGGCAGCGTCGCGTCCCCCCACGGCGCGAACGACACCGGCTCGTTCATGTCGTGCCAGAAGCCCGCGAACCCCTGCGCCAGCCGCTCCTCGTACAGCCCGCCCCACCACTCCCGCACCGCCGGGTCCGTGAAGTCCGGGTACGCGCACTCGCCGGGCCAGACCTCGCCCCGCACCTCCCGCCCCGGGCGTCCCGTACGAACGCCCCGTGCGCCCCCACCGCCCGGCCCGAGGAGTGCACCGCGTCCCCCGCCTTCACCGCCGGGTCGACGATCGACACCAGCCGTACCCCGCGCGCCCCCACCTCCCGCGCCAGCCCCGGCAGATCGGGGAACGCCTCCCGGTCCACGGTGAACACCCGGTGCCCGTCGTAGTGGTCGATGTCCAGGTGCACGGCCGACAGCGCCAGCCCCCGCTCCTCGTACCCGGCCACCACCCGCCGCACCTCGGCCCCGCTCCCGAACCCCCACCGCGCGTGCTGGTAACCCAGCGCCCACTCCGGCGGCACCGCGGCCGCCCCCGTGAGCCCCGCCCACCCCTGCATCACCCGCGCCGGCGTCCCCACCAGCACCCAGCACCTCGGCGGCCCGCCCTCCAGCCGCAGCTCGCTCACCCCCGGCCGGTCCGGCCCCGAACCGGCCCCCTCCTCACCCCCGCGCAGGACGACCAGCCCCTCCCAGGGGTTGTCGTAGAACGCCAGGTGCGTCCCCGCGTCCGCCACCACGACCTGCACCGGCATCGTGATGTACAGCGGATCCGTGTCCGGCCCGAACCCGCCCTTCGGATCGGTGTTCCACAGCCGGTACTCACCGTCCCGCAGCCGCGGCCCCCGCGCCCTGCCGCCCAGCCCGAAGAACCGCGCGTCCGCCGGCACCTCCGCCCGCTGGAGCCACCGGGAACCGCCCTCCGCCGGCCCCCGCGCGCCCTCCGCCGGGTCCCACCAGCGCGGCGGCAGCTCCCGCCGCAGCACCGCCCCGCCCGGGGTCCGCACCTCCACCGCGCCCTGCCGGGACACCGCCACCGTCACCCGCTCCGACACCACCCGCCAGCCGCCGTCCGTGTCCGGCTCCAGCACCGCCCGCGCATCCGGCTCCGGGCCGCCGCCCACCACCGCGTACGACGGCACCGGCTCCGCCCCGTCCCAGCCCCAGAACACCGCACCGCCCACGGTCACCCGTACCAGCAGCTCACTGCGCGCGAAACGCAGCACACCCCCGCCCGGCCGGGCCTCCGTACCCGTCAGCAGGCCCGGCACCCGCGCCCGCTCCGCGCCCCGGCGCGGCAGCCCCTCGGCGTCCGCCCGCCGGTGGCGCCACGCCGAGCGCCAGGCCCGCCGCCCGCGCGCCGTACCGAGTTCCCCCACCGCACGCACCAGATCACGACCGTCCATGCCGGTCACCCTGCCACCGGACCCCGGCCGCGCGGGCGGCGTTCAACTGCCGTTCACCCGGAAAACGATCAACCCGTACGGTCCGGGACGGCTCTGGTGCGGATGTCGATCACGTGGCATGGTCCCCTGTGAGCCGCCGCGCGCACACCGACGCCGCGACGGCGCCGTACGCACACGAAGCGCGAGCGCCAGACTTGACCGGGAGCCGACCCATGACCTCTGCCACCCAGCCGGAACCCCTCTGGTCCCCGAGCCCCGACAGGATCGCCGGAGCCCAGGTCACCCGCTTCCAGGACTGGGCGGCCGAACGCTTCGGAGCCCCCGCCGACGGTGGCTACCCGGCCCTGCAGCGCTGGTCCGTCGACGAGCTCGACACCTTCTGGCAGGCCGTCGCCGAGTGGTTCCAGGTCCGCTTCAGCACCCCCTACCAGGAGGTCCTCGCCGACCGCTCCATGCCGGGCGCACGCTGGTTCACCGGCTCCACCCTCAACTACGCCGAGCACGCCCTGCGCGCCGCCGAGGACCCGGCCCGCGCCGACGACCCCGCCCTGCTCCGCGTCGACGAGACCCACGAACCCACCCCCGTCACCTGGGCCGAGCTCCGCCGCCAGGTCGGCTCCCTCGCCGCCGAACTGCGCGCCTTCGGCGTACGCCCGGGCGACCGGGTCAGCGGCTACCTCCCCAACATCCCCGAAGCGGCCGTGGCCTTCCTCGCCACCGCCGCCGTCGGCGGAGTGTGGACCTCCTGCGCACCCGACTTCGGTGCCCGCAGCGTCCTCGACCGCTTCGAGCAGGTCGAGCCCGTCGTGCTGTTCACCATCGACGGCTACCGCTACGGCGGCAAGGAGCACGACCGCCGCGAGACCGTCGCCGAGCTCCGCGAAGGCCTCCCCTCGCTGCGCGCCGTCGTCCACGTCCCGCTCCTGGGCACCCCCGCCCCCGAGGGCACCCGCGCCTGGTCGGAGCTGACCTCCTCCTCCGCCGAGCCCGTCTTCGAGCCGGTCCCCTTCGACCACCCGCTGTGGATCCTCTACTCCTCCGGCACCACCGGAGCGCCCAAGGCCATCGTCCAGTCCCAGGGCGGCATCCTCCTCGAACACCTCAAGCAGCTTGGCCTCCACTGCGACCTCGGGCCCGGGGACCGGTTCTTCTGGTACACCTCCACCGGCTGGATGATGTGGAACTTCCTCGTCTCCGGCCTGCTCACCGGCACCACCGTCGTCCTGTACGACGGAAGTCCCGGCCATCCCGACACCGGCGCCCAGTGGCGGATCGCCGAGCGCACGGGTGCCACCCTGTACGGGACCTCCGCCGCCTACGTGATGGCCTGCAAGAAGGCCGGCGTCCACCCCTCCCGCGACTTCGACCTCTCCGCCGTCAAGTGCGTCGCCACCACCGGCTCCCCGCTGCCCCCCGACGGCTTCCGCTGGCTCCACGAGGAGGTCGCCGAAGACCTCTGGATCGCGTCCGTCAGCGGCGGCACCGACGTGTGCAGCTGCTTCGCCGGCGCCGTACCCACCCTCCCCGTCCACATCGGCGAGCTCCAGGCCGCCTGCCTCGGTACGGACCTCCAGTCCTGGGATCCGGCCGGCAAGCCCCTCACCGGCGAGGTCGGCGAGCTCGTCGTCACGGCCCCCATGCCCTCCATGCCGATCCGCTTCTGGAACGACCCGGACGGCAGCCGCTACCGCGACAGCTACTTCGAGATGTTCCCCGGCGTCTGGCGCCACGGGGACTGGATCACGATCACCGACCACGGCTCCGTCGTCATCCACGGCCGCTCCGACTCCACCCTCAACCGGCAGGGCGTCCGGATGGGCTCCGCCGACATCTACGAGGTCGTCGAACGCCTCCCCGAGATCAAGGAATCCCTGGTCATCGGCCTGGAGGAGCCGAACGGCGGCTACTGGATGCCCCTCTTCGTCCACCTCGCCCCCGGCGCCACCCTCGACGAGGCCCTGCGCAAGAAGATCGCCGCCACCATCCGCGAGCAGCTCTCGCCCCGCCACGTCCCCGACGAGGTCATCGAGATCCCGGCCGTCCCGCACACCCTGACCGGCAAGCGCATCGAGGTCCCCGTCAAGCGCCTGCTCCAGGGCACCCCGATGGCCAAGGCCGTCAACCCCGGCTCCGTCGACAACCCGGAGCTGCTCGCCTTCTACGAGGAGCTCGGCCGTACCCGGAGGTGACTGTCAGTGGCAGTGGTTACCGTGAGTGAGCAAGTGATCGCACGCTCAGGGGGAGACCATGAACGCCACACCCGACACACCCCACACCACCAACCGCAGGACCACCACCTCGCGCCGCCGTGAACTGCGCCGCGAGGTCCCCAGCACCGTCGGGCTCCTCACCGACCCCGGGGACTTCGCGGCCATGCGGGACTACCGCACCTTCGGCTTCGACCAGCACGAGGAGTACGCCGACTACCTCCACCACGTCGACGCCCTGCTGCGCTCCCTCGCCGCCCAGGGCATCCACACCACCGTCGCCCTCTTCGACCCCGAGGAGTACGCCGAGTACTGCGCGGAACACGGCCTCGACCCGGACAGCCCCCGCACCCGAACCCGCTTCACCGCCGAGCTCGCCGGCGGCCCGACCCTGCCCTACGCCGGCCAGCCCGTCGAGGAACTCGTACCGCTCCTCGTCGACGAAGCCGTCCGGCAGTCCACCTGGGAGTACGCCACCGAGCTCCTCGCCGGCGTCGGAGCCTGCGCGGACTGCGGCGAGGACATCGGCAAGGCCTCCTTCGAACGGGCCGCCGACATGCTCGAACGCCTCGTCGCCGGAGCCGGCCCCGGACACCACCACCTGGTGTGCAGCGTCCCCGCCGAGGAGCAGCAGCTGATCGCCGTCCTGCACGCCGAAGCGGCCGGACAGCCCGGCGGCCGCCCCCGGATCCAGGGCCGCGAAGGCCTGGACTTCGTGACCGTCCTCGCCGCCGGACTCGCCCTCGGCGGCGCCGGGGGACTGGTCCTGCGGAGCACCACCGACGGCTTCCGCGACCGGGTCCACGGCTGGCGCCTCGACCGCGGCCGCCTGGTGGCCCTCACCGCCGCGGCCGTGTTCGACGCCTACTGCACGGACGCCGACACCGGCGACCCCGTAGCGCCGGAGCCCGGAGTCGAATACTGCCCCGGCTACGAGGTGGACGTCCCCGGCCCGCACCGCGAGTAGACCGCCCGGCACCCGCACCGGGAAACGCCCGAGGGGCCCCCGCCACCGGCGAAGGCCCCTCGGACGACCACCACGTACCGCCCGTCACTCGCCGGACAGCACCGCCTGCGCGGCCACCCGCGCCTCCTCCGCGCTGTCAGCGGCGCGGGCGGCTGCGGCCGCCCGCTCGCACTGCGCGAGGGTGTACTTGGCGAGCGTCGCCCGCACGTACGGAATCGAGGCGGCGCCCATCGACAGGGAGGTGACCCCCAGACCCGTCAGGACACAGGCCAGCAGCGGATCCGAAGCGGCCTCACCACACACACCGCAGCTCTTGCCCTCCGCGGCGGCGGCCTCGGCCGACATCGCGATCAGGTCGAGCAGCGCCGGCTGCCAGGGGTCCTGCAGCCGCGACACCGCACCCACCTGCCGGTCGGCGGCGAAGGCGTACTGCGCGAGGTCGTTCGTACCCAGCGACAGGAACTCCACCTCCTGCAGGATCGAGCGCGCCCGCAGCGCGGCGGAGGGGATCTCCACCATCGCCCCGAACTTCGCCACCAGACCGGCCTCGCGGCAGGCGTCCGCGAACGCCTTGGCGTCCTGGCGGTCGGCCACCATCGGGGCCATGACCTCGAGGTAGACCGGCAGCCCCTCCGCGGCCTTCGCCAGCGCGGACAGCTGCGTCCGCAGCACCTCGGGGTGGTCCAGCAGCGTGCGCAGACCGCGCACGCCCAGCGCCGGGTTCGGCTCGTCCGCCGGCGTCAGGAAGTCCAGCGGCTTGTCGGCGCCCGCGTCCAGCACCCGTACGACGACACGCCCCTCGGGGAACGCCTCCAGCACCTTGCGGTAGGACTCGATCTGCTTCTCCTCGGACGGCGCCTTCTTGCTGTCGTCCAGGAACAGGAACTCCGTGCGGAACAGGCCCACGCCCTCGGCCCCGGCCTCCACCGCGGCCGGCACGTCCGCCGGCCCGCCGACGTTGGCCAGCAGCGGCACCTTGTGGCCGTCGGAGGTCGCACCCGGACCGGAAGAGGCTGCCAGCGCCGCCTTCCGCTCCGCCGCCGCGGCCGCCAGCTGGGCCCGCTTCTCCGCCGTGGGCTCCACGTACAGATCACCGGTGCTGCCGTCGACGGCGATGACCGTACCCTCGGCGATCTCTCCCGCGCCCGGCAGGGCCACGATCGCCGGCACACCCAGCGCCCGCGCCAGGATCGCGCTGTGACTGGTCGGCCCGCCCTCCTCGGTCACGAACCCGAGCACGAGGGCAGGATCCAGCAGCGCCGTGTCGGCGGGCGCCAGATCCCGCGCGATCAGCACGTACGGCTCGTCACTGTCCGGCACGCCCGGCATCGGCACGCCCAGCAGCCGCGCCACGATCCGGTTCCGTACGTCGTCCAGGTCGGCCACCCGCCCGGCCATGTACTCGCCGGCCCCCGCGAGCAGATCGCGGTAGGAGGCGAACGCGTCGTAGACAGCGCGCTCGGCGGTGCTGCCGACGACGATCCGCCGGTCGACGTCCGACATCAGCTCGGGGTCCGTGGCGATCATCGCCTGGGCCTCGAGCACGTGCTGGGCCTCGCCGCCGGCCAGCTGGCCGCGCGCGATCAGGTCGGCCGACACAGCCTCCACGGCCTGACGGGCGCGCCCCTGCTCGCGCTCCGCCTCGTCCGCGGCGATCTGCTTCGCCGGCGGTTCGAGCACAGCCGTACCCATGTGCCGGACCTCGCCGATCGCCACACCGTGGCTCACGCCGACGCCTCGCAGCGTTGTCTCCATTTCACCCGTCTCCGATTGAGCGGCGGATCCAGCCGCCGCGATGGATATCCGACTCCGGCCCGCCCGTGCGGGCGGCCGCGTCACTGCCAGCTGAAGAGCTGGTCTCCGGCCTTGACGTCGTCGTCCTCCATGACGCCGCCGAGGGAGTCGGCCGTCGCCTCGAGCGCCACGACCGGGCAGATCGGCGACTTGCCGGCGGCCTCGACCGCGGCGGGGTTCCAGCGGATGACGGCCTGACCGCGGGTGACGGTGTCGCCCTTGTTGACGAGCAGCTCGAAGCCCTCGCCGTTGAGCTGGACGGTGTCGATACCGAGGTGGGTGAGAACGCCGTGGCCCTCGCTGTCGACGACCACGTACGCGTGCGGGTGCAGGGAGACGACCACACCGTCGACGGGGGACACCGCCTCCGACGCCTCGCGCACGGGGTCAATGGCGGTGCCCGGTCCCACCATCGCGCCGGAGAACACCGGATCGGGCACTGCCGCGAGTCCGATGGCGCGCCCGGCGAGTGGGGACGTCACGATGGTCATGGGGGCCTCCCAGGGGGTGGGGCTTCTTGGTGCCGCCGTCACTATGTGTTGCGAACGGCGTACTCGTCAGAAGGATATGTCACGGCTTGTGCGGGTTCGCCCGATGTTGATCCCGCTCCGGGCTGTCCCTTCCGCACGGAGACTAGTGGACTAGACCGGTGGACTAGACCATACGCCTGATTCGATTTGCCTGCGCCCCCACGGGAGATGTACAGTCGTGAGTCCCGCCAGGACGGACCGCGTGAACACCTCGCGAACAGTCGGGACGGGACTCCTCCTCAACCAGTGATCATTTCAATCTCCACTTGATCCTTTCCGTGTGCCCTCGAGGCGAAACGGCAAGCGGTCGGAGAGACGGAAATCCACTGGTAGAGTCGGGACCGCCGGAAAGGGAAAGCGCGAAAGCGCAGGACCTCGAAAGCGCCGCGGAAATCGGACGCGAAAGAGTCTGATAGAGTCGGAAACGCAAGAACGAAGAACAGAACGAAAGCCCGGAGGAAAGCCCGCGAGGGTGAGTACAAAGGAAGCGTCCGTTCCT
>NZ_JBVHWK010000020.1:0-105827 GCF_055569445.1 Streptomyces sp. NPDC029122
CCCCCCCCCCCCCCCCCCCCCCCCCCCCCCCCCCCCCCCCCCCCCCCCCCCCCCCCCCCCCCCCCCCCCCCCCCCCCCCCCCCCCCCCCCGGTGCTGTCCCGGTGCCCGCCCGGTCGTGCCGGGCCGGCTCCGGGTGACGTCAGTCGTGCCAGGCTCCGGCTTCCTCCAGCAGCGGCTGGAGCGACGCGAAGACCGCCGGGGAGGCCGCGAGCGCCAGTTCCCCGGAGGCCGGTTCCGAAGGCCGCCCGCCGGTCCGCGCGCCCGCCTCACGGGCGATCAGTTCGCCCGCCGCGAGGTCCCAGGGGTTCAGCCCGCGCTCCCAGTACCCGTCGAGGCGCCCGGCCGCGACGTCGCACAGGTCGAGCGCCGCCGAACCGCCGCGCCGGACGTCCCGCACCAGCGGGATGATCCGCGCGGCGACCTCGGCCTGGTGGGCCCGCCGCGTCTGGACGTACGCGAAGCCGGTGCCGATCAGCGCCTGGTCCAGGGGCGCGGCCGGCCGGCAGGCCAGCGGGGCGGTGCCCGACCAGGCCCCGCCGCCCAGCACCGCGTGGTACGTCTCCCCGCGCATCGGCGCCGCCACGACGCCGACCACCGTCTCGCCCCGGTACTCGGCCGCGATGGACACGCCCCAGCTCGGGAGCCCGTAGAGGTAGTTCACGGTGCCGTCCAGCGGGTCGACGATCCAGCGCACCCCGCTCGTGCCGGGGCTGTCCGCGCCCTCCTCGCCCAGCAGCCCGTCTGCGGGCCGCCGTTCGGCGAGGACGCCGGTGATCAGCTTCTCGGCGGCGATGTCCATCTCGGTCACCACGTCGATCGGGCTGCTCTTGGTCGCGGCCACCGCCAGATCGGCCGGCCGGCCGTCGCGCAGCAGCTCCCCGGCCCGCCGTGCGGCCTCCAGGGCCACGTCCAGCAGTTCGGTCCTCAGCTCTTCCGGGATCATGCTCTCCCCCTACGCGTACGGGCTGTCCGCACCGGCGGCCGCCGGCCGGGGTGCGCGGGCCGGGCAGCAGCCCACCGCGCACAGGTCGTGGCTCTGGCCCAGCGTGCCCACCCAGCACTCCTGCGGGCGCTCCCCGCGCTCGCGGGCCGCGCGCTCCAGCACCAGCTCCCGTACCGCTCCGGCGAAGCGGGGGTCGGCGCCGACGGTCGCGGAGCGCCGGGCCGGCAGGGCCAGCTCGGCGGCCTTGGCCGTGGCCTCGGTGTCGAGGTCGTACAGGACCTCCATGTGGTCGGATACGAAGCCGATCGGGACCATGACCACGGCGGGCGCGCCCTCGGCGTGCAGGGCCGCCAGGTGGTCGCAGATGTCCGGCTCCAGCCAGGGGATGTGCGGGGCGCCGCTGCGGGACTGGTAGACGAGCCGCCAGGGGTGCGCGGTGCCCGTCTCGACCGCGACGGCGTCCGCGATGACGCGGGCCACGTCGAGGTGCTGCTTGACGTAGGCCCCGCCCCCGCCGTCCTCGGTGTGGTCCTCGGCCGGGCCGGAGGTGTCGGCCGAGGCGTTCGGGATGGAGTGGGTGGTGAAGGCCAGGTGCGCCCCGTCCCGGACCTCGGCGGGCAGGGCCGCGAGCGAGGCCAGCACCCCGTCGATCATGGGTTCCACGAAGCCGGGGTGGTTGAAGTAGTGCCGCAGCTTGTCCACGCGCGGCAGCTCCAGGCCCTCTTCCGCCAGGGCGGCGAGCGCGTCGGCGAGGTTCTCGCGGTACTGGCGGCAGCCCGAGTAGGAGGCGTAGGCGCTGGTGGCGAGGACGGCGATGCGGCGGCGCCCGTCGCGGACCATCTCCCGCATCACGTCGGTCAGGTACGGAGCCCAGTTCCGGTTGCCCCAGTAGACGGGCAGGTCCAGCCCGTGCTCGGCGAAGTCCTTGCGCAGGGCGTCCAGCAGTTCGCGGTTCTGCGCGTTGATCGGGCTGACCCCGCCGAAGCCGAAGTAGTGCTGCCCGACCTCCTTGAGCCGCTCGCGCGGGATGCCGCGGCCGCGCGTGACGTTCTCCAGGAACGGCACGACGTCGTCGGGTCCCTCGGGGCCGCCGAAGGAGAGCAGCAGCAGGGCGTCGTAGGGGGCGGCGAGGCCTTCGGCCACCGGCGCGGCGGGTGCACGGAGCTGGTCTGACATGCCTCGAATCCTGCCACTCGGGTTCCGCCGGGGAGAACCGGCCGGTCCGCATCCCGGACGCGGCGTAGGTAAGGTAACCCTAAGCCGAAGCGCTGATTTTTCCCCATGCGGGCGCCTTGCCGGCGGTCCTAACCTGTATGGGCCGATGACGTCCCTTACGGAGCGACCTTGCCCAGTCCCTACCGCGCGATCTTCGCGGCCCCCGGCACCAAGGGGTTCAGCGCCGCCGGCCTCATAGGCCGTCTGCCGATATCGATGGTGGGCGTCGGCATCCTCACGATGATCTCTGAGATGACCGGCCGCTACGCCATGGCCAGCGCCCTCACCGGCACCCTGGCCCTCGCCGCCGCTTTCGTCGGCCCCCTGGTCTCCCGGCTGGTGGACCAGCACGGGCAGCGCCGGGTGCTGCGCCCCGCGACCGTGGTCTCCGTCGCCGCCGTCACCGGACTGGTGCTCGCGGCGGCGTACGGCCTGCCCGACTGGACGCTCTTCGTGTGCGCCGCCGTCGCCGGCTGCGTACCGAGCGTCGGCTCGATGGTCCGGGCCCGGTGGACCGAGCTCTACCGCGACTCCCCGCGCGACCTGCACACCGCGTACTCCTTCGAGTCCGTGATCGACGAGGTGTGCTTCATCTTCGGTCCGATCCTCGCCATCGGCCTGTCCACCACCTGGTTCCCCGAGGCCGGACCGGTGATCGCGGCCGGCTGTCTGCTCGTCGGCGTCTGGCTGCTCACCGCGCAGCGCTCCACGGAGCCGGCCCCGCATCCGCGCGCCCCGGACACCGGACGCACCTCGGCCCTGCGCTCCCCGGGACTGCAGGTACTGACGGCCACCTTCGTGGCGACGGGCGCGATCTTCGGGTCCATCGACGTGTCGACGCTGGCCTTCGCCGACGAGCAGGGCAGCAAGTCGTCCGCCAGCTTCATCCTGGCGATCTGGGCGGCGGGGTCCTGTATCGCCGGAATCGTCTTCGGCCTGCTGCACCTCAAGGGCAAGGCCGAACGCCGTTGGGTACTGGGCATCTGTGCGATGGCCGTGAGTATGATCCCCCTCCTACTGGCCGGGAACCTTCCGTTTCTGGCCGTGGCGCTCTTCGTCTCGGGCCTCGCCATCGCTCCCACGATGATCACCACGATGGCCCTGATCGAAGCGCACGTACCACGCGCGAAGCTCACCGAGGGCATGACCTGGATCAGCACCGGCCTGGCGGTCGGGGTGGCGGTCGGCTCCTCGGCGACCGGTCTGGTGATCGACGCGGCCGGAGCCCAGCGCGGGTTCGTGGTCTCGATCTCCTCGGGAGTGGCCGCGGCGGCGGTGGCGTTCGCGGGATACCGCCGGCTGACGAGGCCGGCGCAAGGGGAGGAGCCAGCCAGCGATGGCGACGTCGGGGACAGCAGCAGCGAAGAACGCACCGGCCGCGTGGCGTAACTGGGCGGGCAACGTCCGCTCCACGCCGGCGCGCGTGGTGACTCCGGCCTCGGTCGGCGAGCTCCAGGAGGCGGTCCGCCGGGCCGCCGGGGAGGGGCTGCGGGTGAAGGCGGTCGGCACCGGCCACTCCTTCACCGCGGCGGCCGCGACCGACGGGGTGCTCGTACGGCCGCAGGCGCTCAGCGGGATCCTGTCGGTCGACCGGACGGCCGGCACCGTCACCGTGGCGGCGGGCACCGCCCTCAAGGCCCTGAACAGGGACCTGGCCCGGCAGGGCCTCTCGCTCACCAACATGGGCGACATCATGGAGCAGACCGTCTCCGGCGCCACCAGCACCGGCACCCACGGCACCGGCCGCGACTCGGCCTCCATCGCCGCCCAGATCCGCGCACTGGAACTGGTGACGGCGGACGGCCGGCTGATGACCTGCTCCGAGAAGGAGAACCCCGAGGTCTTCGCCGCGGCCCGGATCGGCATCGGCGCCCTGGGCATCGTCACCTCGATCACCTTCGCGGTGGAGCCGCTCTTCCTCCTGACCGCCCGTGAGGAGCCGATGCGCTTCGAGCAGGTGGCCTCCGAGTTCGACCAGCACGTCGCGGAGAACGAGCACTTCGAGTTCTACTGGTTCCCGCACACCGGCAACTGCAACACCAAGCGCAACAACCGCAGCCAGGGCCCCGCCGCGCCGCCCGGTGCGGTCAGCGCCTGGATCGAGGACGAGCTGCTCTCCAACGGCCTCTTCCAGGCCGTCAACTCCCTGGGCCGCGCCGTTCCGGCGACGATCCCCTCGATCGCCCGCGTCGCCAGCCGCGCCCTGTCGGCGCGGACCTACACGGACATCCCGTACAAGGTGTTCACCAGCCCGCGCCGGGTGCGGTTCGTGGAGATGGAGTACGCCCTTCCGCGCGAGCGGGCGGTGGAGGCGCTGCGGGAGCTCAAGGCGATGGTCGACCGCTCCCCGCTGCGGATCAGCTTCCCGGTGGAGGTGCGCACGGCCCCGGCGGACGACATCACCCTGTCCACCGCGTCCGGGCGGGACACGGCGTACATCGCGGTGCACATGTACCGGGGCACCCCGTACCAGGCCTACTTCACCGCGGCCGAGCGGATCTTCACCGCCCACGGGGGACGGCCGCACTGGGGCAAGGTGCACACCCGGGACGTGGAGTACCTCGCCGCGGCCTATCCGCGCTTCGCCGAGTTCACCGCGCTGCGGGACCGGCTGGACCCGGACCGGCTGTTCGGCAACGACTACCTGAGGCGGATCCTCGGGGACTGACCCCCGCTCAGGGGGCGCCGGGGGACCGCTCCTCGGCGCCCTGAGCGAACAGGCAGTTCCGTTCATGCGGATTCTGTGGAGCAGGACACCCGGAAACGGCCGCGTCCGCAGGTGGACCCGGCTCCGGACCCGATTCCGGGCAGGCCGACTCCCACCGCCCGGGACAAGTTCGGCGGCGCGGCGGTCCACCCGGGTGGCCCGAATGGAGTACTGTGGCGAGCCCTGGGGCCGTCCTTCCTCGCGGATGTCCGGACCCGGGAGAGGGGGCCGGCTGATGCAGAAGCGGCGCTCAAGACCGGTGATGCCGCGGTATTGCACGGGCTCCTGCTGCGCACAGTAACCACTCGGTCACTGTGCGTGCCCAACAGGTAACCGTGCCATAACGTCGATCAAGGGCGCATGCCCGACACGCCGGTTTAACTCGGCAAGGTTGTGGCAGGCTGCACCCGGGCAGGCCACACTCGACTAGCGGAAGCAGCGACGCACGTGACGTCGGCAGGCACCACCCGGGAGGTCCCCATGCCCGAACTGCGTGTCGTGGCCGTCTCGAATGACGGAACACGACTGGTGCTCAAGGCTGCGGACAGCACGGAGTACACGCTTCCGATCGACGAGCGGCTGCGGGCTGCCGTGCGCAATGACCGCGCGCGCCTGAACCAGATCGAGATCGAGGTGGAGAGCCACCTCCGCCCCCGCGACATCCAGGCCCGCATACGGGCCGGTGCCTCCGCGGAGGAGGTCGCGCAGCTCGCGGGCATCCCGGTCGACCGGGTACGCCGCTTCGAGGGTCCGGTGCTGGCCGAGCGCGCCTTCATGGCCGAGCGGGCCCGCAAGACCCCCGTACGCCGCCCCGGCGAGAACACCGGCCCGCAGCTCGGCGAGGCCGTGCAGGAGCGCCTCACGCTGCGCGGCGCCGACAAGGACTCCGTGCTGTGGGACTCCTGGCGCCGCGACGACGGCACGTGGGAGGTCCTGCTGGTCTACCGGGTGGCGGGCGAACCGCACTCGGCGAGCTGGTCGTACGACCCGCCGCGCCGGCTCGTCGTGGCGGTGGACGACGAGGCCCGCTCCCTGATCGGCGAGGCCGACGACCTGCCCTCCACCCCGGAGCCGAGCTTCCCCTTCGTGCCGAGGATCGCCCGGCTGCCCCGCGACCGGCCGCTGGACCGCGCGCTCGACCGGCAGCTGGAGCGGCCCGAGAACCGGCCCTCCCCGCCTCCCGCGCCGGAGCCCGAGGAGGAACGGGACACCCTGACCAGCCTGCTGGAGGCGGTCCCGAGCTTCCGGGGCGACCTGGTGGTCCCGGACCGTACGGAGACACCCGCCGAGGAACCGGAGTCCGAGGAGCCGCCCGCCGCGGCGGCGTCCGCCGGCGCCGGTGCGGCGTACGCGGACGTGCTGATGCCGCGCACGGTGGCGGGCCACCGCGAGCGGCTGACCGGCACCACCGACCGGCAGGCCGAGGCCGACGGGGTCCGGCCGGGGCGCCGGGCGGCCGTGCCCAGCTGGGACGAGATCGTCTTCGGGACCCGGCGCAAGAAGCAGGAGTAGCCCGGCCGGCGGCACCCCCGAGGGGGCGCCGCCGGCCGCGGAACCGTCAGGGGTTGGGGCCGGTGGCCACGGGCCGCGCCGGGTCCGAGGACCACTGCGACCAGCTGCCCGCGTACAGGCTCGCCGCGATGCCGGCCACCTCCAGCGCGAGGACCTCGTGCGCCCCGGAAACCCCCGAACCGCAGTACACGCCGACCGCCGTGTCCCCCGCCACGCCCAGTGCCGCGAACCGGGCGCGGAGCTCCCCGGCCGGCAGGAACCGGCCGTCCGGGCCGACGTTCTCGGTGGTCGGGGCCGACACCGCGCCCGGAATGTGCCCGCCGACCCGGTCGATCGGCTCGACCTCTCCGCGGTAGCGCTCCCCCGCGCGGGCGTCCAGCAGCAGGCCCGTTCGGGCCAGCGTGGCCGCGTCGTCGGCCTCCAGCAGTCCGAACGCTCCCGGGGTTGGCTTGAAATCACCCTCGGTCGGTGTCACCGCCTCGGCGGTCAGGGCACCGCCGACCGCCGTCCACGCGGCCAGCCCGCCGTCAAGCACGCGCACGTTCGGGTGTCCCGTCCAGCGCAGCAGCCACCAGGCACGGGCGGCCGCCCAGCCCAGACCGCCGTCGTACACGACCACCGGCCCGTCGGCGCGTACGCCGGCCCGGCGCATCGCGACGCCGAAGTCCTCCGGGTCCGGGAGCGGGTGGCGGCCGCCCGCCCCCGGCGGACCTGCCAGTTCGCGGTCGAGGTCGACGTAGACGGCACCGGGGATGTGCCCGGCTTCGTAGGCGGGACGCTGGTCGGGGCCGCCCAGCTGCCAGCGGACGTCCAGGAGCACCGGCGGCCGGGGAGCGGCCAGCTCGCTCTTCAGTTCGGAGGCGGAGAGAATCGCAGTCATGCGCCCATCTTCCTCCCGGCCCTCGAACCCGTGTCAGAAGCCGGACGTCGACGGGCCGCAGTGATTCGGTCATCTCTGTTCCCGGCCCCGGTCGTGCGGCCGGTCGGGGCGCGCCGGATGCCGCGGAGTGGAAGCATCTGCGGGGACCAGGGACACGACGGCAGGAGACGGCTGACATGACGGAGGCATCGGGAGCTTCACGGCGCACGTCCGGCACACCGTGCTGGGTGAGTCTGATGGTGCACGGCCTCGGGAGCACGGAGGACTTCTACGCCGACCTGTTCGGCTGGGAGTACGAGCCCGGTCCCACCACCCAGTTCGGCCCGTGCGTCCGGGCCTTCCTCGACGGCGAGGAGGTCGCCGGGATCGGCGAGATGCCGCCGGACCGCCATCTTCCGGTGGCGTGGACGACGTACTTCGCCACGGACGACGCCGACTGCACCGCCGAGTCCATCCGGTCCTGCGGGGGCACGGTGGCGGTGGGCCCGCTCGACGCCGGGGCCGCGGGACGGATGGCGATCTGTTCCGACCCGCTGGGCGCGATCTTCGGGATCTGGCAGACCGAAGGGCTCCCCGGGACCCGGCGGGCGGGGACGCCCGGCACCCCGGTGTGGAACGAGCTGGTCACCCAGGACACCTCGACGGTCGGCAAGTTCTACGAGCACGTCTTCGGCCACGACGCCGAACGGCACCCGGACCTCGCGGCCGACTTCGACTATCTGACGCTGCGCCTGGGCGGCCGTCCGGTCGCCGCCGTCCACGGGGTCGGCCGCGCGCTGCCGCACGACCGGGGGCCGCACTGGATGACGTACTTCGAGGTGGCCGACCCCGACGCGGCCGCCGCCCGGGTGACCCAGCTGGGCGGCCGGGTCGTCGCACCGCCCCGGGACCGGATCACGGGCAGGCTGGCCATGGTGGCGGACCCGGAGGGGGCGGTCTTCGCCCTGGTGCGGACGGCTGCTCCCTAGGCCCGGACGGGCAGCAGTCGCGGGCGCTTCGCGCCGCGGCCGTCGCCGGAGGAGGTGCCGCGCAGCCGGCGGCCCAGCCAGGGGCCGAGGAACCCGGCCACCCAGGCCGCCTCGGCGGCGACGGCCCGGGCGCCGGAGCGGGGCGGCCGGGGCGGCAGCGGTTCCTTCCAGGCGCCGCCGCTGCCGGGCAGCTCCAGGGCCTCGGCGAGGGCGGCGGCGATACGGGCGTGGCCCAGGGGGCTGGCGTGGAGCCGGTCGGCGGTCCACAGGCGCGGATCGGTGGCGACGGCCGCCCGGCCGGTCTCGGCGACCACGACCCCGTGCTGGCCGGCGGCGGCGCGGACGCGGGTGTTGAGCTCGGTCACCCTGGGGCCCAGCGGCCGGGCCAGGGGTGCGATGCGCGCCACGTCCGGGAACGTCACGGTGGCCACCCGGGCACCGGCTGCCGTGAGCACCGCGAACACCTCCTCCAGCTCCCCGGCCACCTCTGCGGCGTCGAAGCGCGGCCGGAGCAGGTCGTTGACCCCGGCGACGACGGTCGCGACGTCCGGCCGCAGCTCGAGGGCGGGCGCGAGCTGTTCCGCGCGGACCTGCCCGGCGAGCCGGCCCCGGACCGCGAGGTTCGCGTACAGCAGCCCGGGAGCGGCGGCCGCGAGGTGCCCGGCGAGCCGGTCGGCGAAGCCCCGCAGGCCCGTCGTGTCGTCGCCGTCCCCGAGCCCCTCGGTCTGGCTGTCGCCCAGGGCGACGTAACGCAGGTACTCAGTCCTCCGCACGGTTGGTCCCCTCCCTCCGCCTGAGCACGTCCGCCGTGCGCAGGCACCAGTCCCGGTGGCCCTCCTCGAAGGCCACCCCGCGCAGGCAGGTCAGGTACCCGCCGATCCGCTCTCCCCGGAGCAGGTACGCGTCCTCGTCCATCCCGCCGCGCATGGTCCGCAGCAGCGTGCGCAACAGTTCGATCTTGGCCTCGGCGGCGGTGGCCCGCTGCTCCAGCTGCTCGATGACCGGGGCGGTGCCGATGCGGTCGGCGCTCTGGACCTTCACGAGGAGGTCGTCGCGGATCGAGGAGGGCTTCGAGGGGGCCCCGGCGAACCGCTCCAGTTCGGCCCGCCCGGCGTCGGTGACGCGGAACAGCCGCTTGTTGGGCCGGGACTCCTGCACCACCTCCCGGCCCGCGACCAGCCCGTCCGCCTCCAGCCTCGCCAGTTCGGCGTAGAGCTGCTGGGGCAGGGCGTGCCAGAAGTTCGCGACGCTGATGTCGAACGCCTTCGCCAGCTGGTAGCCGCTGTACTCGCCGTCGAGCAGTGCCGCCAGTACCGCGTGCCGCAAGGCCATGGCCGGTATCCCTCTTCCCTTTCGGTGCCCCTCCCGGCAGCATAGTCAACAATATGACTAGTCGCCTCGTTGAGTAGTCACCGACTGGAGGAGGGGCCATGGAGACCGCCGAACGCTTCCGCGCCGCCGTGGAGAAGCGCGACCTCGCCGCGCTGGACGACCTGTTCGCGGAGGACATCCGGCTCTACAGCCCGGTGAAGTTCAAGCCGTTCGAGGGCAAGGCCGCCGTGCTGGGCCTCTTCGGCGTCCTGCTGCGCACCTTCGACGACCTGCGCTACCTGGGGCGGCTGGAGGGCGCGGCCGAGACCTGCACGGACGGCGAGGAGGCCCGGTCGGTGATCCTGCCCTTCCGGGCGCTGGTGGCGGGCAAGCAGATCCACGGCATCGACCTTCTCCAGTTCGACGACGCGGGCCGGGTGAAGGAGTTCACGGTGATGGTCCGCCCCCGCTCCGCTGTCGACACCCTGGGCCGGGCGGTCCTGGCCGGCCTGGTGGCCGACGGTCTCGTCCCGGAGGCCTGACGGCGTGTCGCCGTGGGTCCGCCGCGGCCCGGTACGAGGATGTGGCGGGCGTTCCGCGACCTGACGGAGCGCGCCCGCACGGCTACGCGACGCCCCGAGAAGCCGCCCGCGAGTACTGTGGAAGGGCTTCCGGGGGCGCACCGGCGGATGGGGTTCAACGTGTCGACATCGAGTCACGAAACGTTCGGCGCACCCTGCTGGGTCAGTCTCATGGCCCGCGACCTCGGTGCGGCGAAAGAGTTCTACAGCGCGGTCCTCGGATGGGAATTCGGGCCCGCCCACCTCGGCGAGGCCTTCACCGTCGGCTTCGCCACCGGGATCCCGGTGGCCGGTCTCGGCGCGCTGCCCCCCACCCTCAGCATCCCCGTCGCGTGGACCCCGTATTTCGCGGTGGACGACGCGGACGTCACGGCGGCACGCATCCGGGAGCGCAGCGGAACGGTGGCCGTCGGCCCCCTGTCCTTCGGCACCGGCCGGGCGGCGCTCGCCTCCGACCGCGACGGGGCGGTCTTCGGCATCTGGCAGGGCGAGGCCATCCCCGACTGGGGTATGGGCGGCGACGCGGCGCCGGCCTGGCTGGAGCTGCACACCAGGAACGCCTTCGACGCCGCCATCTTCTACGGCGAGGTCCTGGAGTGGGCCTGCGACCACGGGAACTGCTGCGAGGTCGCCTACGTCGAGGAGGACGACCGCATCCTGCTCCGCCGCGCGGGCAGGACCGTGGCCCGCCTGCACGGCGGAACGCTCGCGGAGACCCCCGACCCGCACCTGAGGCCGCGCTGGCGCGTCCACTTCCGGGTCCCGGACCTCGACGCCGCCGTGGAGGCGGCCACCGCGCTGGGCGGCAGCACCGTACCCGCCGGGGACTCCGCCGCCTTCCCCGACGAACGCACCCTGAGGGACCGCGACGGCGCCGTGTTCAGCATCGTCGGCCCGGCCTCGCCCGGCCGCTTCTGACGGTGGAAGGCGGCCCGGCGCGCGCCTGGCGTCAGCGGGGCCGGTACTCGGCCCAGGTCTTGGGGGTTTCGGAGACCTTCACCGCCGTGAGCTCGGGGATCCGTTCCGTCCAGAGATCGAAGATCCACACGGCGAGGTTCTCCGCCGAGGGTGAGGCACCCCCCCCCCATCGCCTCGTTCAGGTGACGGTGGTCGAGGGTGTCGTCCATCCATCTCTTGAACGCGTCGAGGTCCCGGTAGTCCCGCACGAACCCCGCCTCGGTGAGGTCCTCCCGGCGGGCGCGGAGCTCGAGCACCACGACGTAGTTGTGCCCGTGCATCCGGGCGCAGGGGTGCCAGCTCGGCAGCCGGTCGAGAACGTGACTGGCCGAGAAGTGGAACTCCTTGGTGATCGTCAGCATGGCCACCCCAGTTCGGCCGCGAGCGGCGGAAAGCCCACCGGCATGAGTGCTCCGCGCATCACCGGCCGGCCCCGCCGTCTCCGAGAATGGCGCGGTTGAGCGATACGCCTGCCAGGAAGCGTTCCCGCATCGCCTGATCGGTGATCAGGTCCGCCTTGCGCAGGACCTCGTCCCGTGCACGGCCGAGCAGTGTCCGCGCCTCGTCCTCGGATCCGCGTGCCGAGAGGACGAGCGCCGAGTGGTAGAGGACCTCCTCCGTACGCAGGGCGGGCATGTCCCCGACCTCGTCCAGGATGCGCAGGGCCTCCCGCGCGTGCTCCTCGGCTCCCGCCACGTCGCCCTTGCGCACCAGGATCCGGCTGCGCAGCGAGTGCGCGGCGATCTCGCTGCGCACCATGCCGCTGCGCCGCGTCTCGACGCACGTGGCGACCGCCAGCCGTTCCGCGCCGTCGAGCTCCTCCCCGTACTCGCCCGCATGGTCGAGCAGCACTTCCGCGTAGAGGTTCCGCACGATGGGGACCAGATTGGCCAGCCACGTCCGCTCGGTCTCCGCCCAGGCCTCGGTGATCAGCCGGCGGCTCTCGTCCGGGTCCTCGGATCGCTGCGAGACGATACGGGCGAGGAGCGCCGCGTTGTACGCGTGCCAGGCGCTGTCCCCGCCACGGTCCGCCTCGAACTCGAGGGCTTCTCGCAGGGCCTCCTCCGCCTTCCCGTAGTCGCCGAGGCCCACGTGCACCTGGGCGAGGTAGTTGAGCGCCATGGGCAGCTCCGCCCGCAACGGCTCGTCGCGCAACCGCGCGACGCACCGGGTGAGCCTCGTCAGCGCCTCGGTCAGGTGCCCGCTGTCGAAGAGGGTGATCCCGAGCTGCATCTCCCCCAGGTTGCGGGCGTGCTGCAGGACCGGCTCACCGCTGCCACCCAGGCGCGGGTCCGAGGCGTACATGCGTTCTGCTTCCCGGAGCTGTTCCAGGCCGTCGGCCAGCCTGCGCTTGGAGACCTGGCGGCCGTATTCGACACGGGCGACGAAGAGGGCGACGGGGTCCCCGTGCTCCTCGGCCAGCTCCACGGCCGCGGCCAGCTTCACCAGTGAGGGGCCGAGTCCCTGCGTGGCGAGCAGGGTCTTGCCGCGCAGCAGCGTCGCGCGGACGGCCAGTTCCGGCTCCCCGCACCGGGCCGCCGCGTCCTCCGCCTCAGCCGCCAGACCGTCGATGTCCGGTCCGCCCGCGGGCCGGCTCTGCCCGCGCCAGCGCACCTCGGTCAGCGAGAGCAGCAGCTCGACCGCCTGTACGAAGCGCCGGTCCCGGCCCTCCGCGCCCGCGGGGAGCTCCCGGGTGGCCCTGATCACCTCTTCACAGTGCCGCTCGGCCTCGGCGAAGGAGAGCCCTTCCGTGGCCGCGTCGCGCGCGAGTGCCAAATGGGCGTCGGCCGACGCCGCGAGACAGGCGGGGCCGCCCTGCCTCAGATGACGCGCGATCTCCAGCCGCCGCTCCATCGACGTGGTCTCCGGTCCCGCCTGGCCGAGCGCCACGGCGATCCGTGCGTGCCGCGAGCGCGTCTGCTCGGCGCTCTGCTGCCCGTAGACGACCGTCCACAGCGCGCGGTGCTCGAAGCGGTAGCAGTCCGCCGCTTCCCAGCGCGCCCACGCGGGAGGCGCCTCGGGGACGATCAGCCGGTGGTCGCGCGCGATCAGCCGGAGCCGCTCCATCACCACGTCGTGCGCCACACCCGTGACCGCCGCGACCGTGCCGGACAGGAACACCTCCCCTTGGGCGGCGCCCGTGGCGAGCAGGACACGGTCCTGCTCGGTCAGCATGCGCAGCCGCTCCTCCACCACCCGCGACAGGGAGGGCGGCAGGGCCACATCCGCCCCGTGGTCGGGGCTCCACTCGTCCAGGCAGAGCGTCACGAAGATGGCATGGCCGCCCGTCAGTTCCGCCAGCCGGTGCGAGAGGGCGGGCGGAGCCGCCGGATGCCGCTGTGCGACGAGTTCGGCGATCGCGTCCTGCGGCAGTCCCCTCATCGTCCTGCGCCGCAGCAGCCCTTCGGTGGCCCAGCGGTGCAGCAGCGCCTCGACCTTGGACTCCCGGCCGTCCGCGTACGCTCCGTCGCTGGTGTGGCCGAGCACGATGGCGAGCCGCTCCCGGGGCAGTCTGCGCAGGAGCTGGTCGAGGACGAACTGGCTGCTCTCGTCGATGTGCTGGACGTCATCGATCACGAGCGCGGTGGGCGGGCCCTGCCTGACCACCTCCAGCAGACCGTCGACGATCCTGAGCGCCGCCGCGTGCCGGAAGGGCAAGAGGCTGTCGAAGGGCATCGACCCGGATTCGAGCGAGGCCTCGGTGATCTCCCGGCCCAGCGTGAACACCGCTCCGAGCCCGGGAACGATCGCGGACAGCACCTCCGGAGCCGACCGGACCATCCCCTGCCCGGTGGCGCCGAGCATCCTCCTGAAGACACCGCGCCGCCGGGGCTCCTGGTCCTCACCGAGCCTGAGGAGGAGATCGAGCACCGGCCCGTACATCAGGTCCGGCCCGATTCCGGGCTGGCACCTGGCGGACACGATCCGGCACCTCACCGGACCCGGCGACACGACGGCCTCGGCCTCGAAGGCCCTCAGCAGCGCGGACTTGCCCATTCCTGACACGCCGTCGAAGACGACCGCCTGACCGCCCCGCCCCTCCGTGAGCCCGGCCAGGACCGAGCGCAGTTCCTCCATGTGCTCCACGCGATCGACGAATCCGATCGGCACTACACGTCCCCCGTCCCACGGCTTTCGGAGCTTCACGGCCCACATCGGCACGCGCCGCCAACGGTAGGACATCCGCGTCCGGTTCGCCCGTGACTCGGCGAGATGCCCTCAAAGGCGCGTGCCGGCTGGTCGGTCTGCTCCGGCGCGAGGAACTGGGCGGCTCCAGGCTCACGGAGACGAAGGAGCGGTCTCCTTGCGGAGGGGGTCTGGGACCGGGTCGCCGGAGAGGCGGACCGTGCTGAGGATGCGCATGACCAAGTCGTCGCGGACGGCTCCCTGGACGCCCGACCGGCCGTAGAAGTCCCAGGCGACGAAGTCACCCTTGGAGTTCTTGAAGCCGAAGGCGATCGCCCAGCCGTCCCCCGCGCACTTGTGGTCCTTCTTGGCGCCCTCGGTGCGTGCCTTCACGTAACTCCCCTTGACCCCGGCCTTGGTGGTGTAGGCCACCGGCTTGTCCCACTTGACGACCTGCTTGTCCGGGGATGCGAACGCGGAGTACGCCCAGGCCGTCGCCGTCTTCTCGGCGACCTCGTCGGTGGTCTTGGCGCCGTCGGCGCCCTTGGTGCCGGTGGACGCGAGCGCGATGTCGTTGACGTAGCCGTCGCCGTTGGCGTCCAGACTGCACCACTTCTTCTTGAAGAAGGCGGGCGCGGTGTGCCCGATCGCCGGCTTGTCGGGGTTCTTGTCGTCCGAGAAGCCGCTGAAGATCTGCGGCTCCAGGACCTCCCAGTCCGGCGGTACGTCGAAGGCGGTGCCGTGCGCCGGATTCACCACGACCTTCCAGCCCTTGACCGTCGGCTTCACCGAGCCCGGGGCACCCGGGGAGGCGGAGCCGGACGGGGAACCGGAGGCGGGTGCGGGGGAAGCGGGCCCCCCGGCGCCGTCCGCCGTGCCGCCGTCCCGGAACAGGACCACGGCGGTTGCCGCGGCGGCCACCCCCACGGCCGTCGTCACCGATATCGCCACGACGGCCTTCCGCCGGGGCGCGGAACGCGGCGCCGGTCCGGGAGGCGGAGTCGGCGCGCCGGAAGGGTACTGCTGGTGCGCACCGGGCGTGGCGCCCTGCCAAGGTTGGCCGAATACGCTTGGTCCGTAGGGGCCGGTCTGGGAGCCCTGCTGTCCGGGATCCGGCTGCCGGTATGGGTTTTGCCCGGGGTTCTGCCTGCTCTGGTCGCCATCGGGCGTCTGCTGTCCTGGCCACATGGCGCGCAACGATAGGGCGGTGGCCGCCGCTCGTCACGCTCCGGGGCGGGGAGCGTGCGGATCCGGCCACCCTTCCCGCCGGGGTCCCGCGACCTACTTCCCGAAGGACAGCAGGGAGTGGTCCACCTTCTTCGGCTCCGGGCTGCGGACGGACCCGTTGAGCAGGAAGACGCGTCCCTCGACCCAGGCCAGCCGGACGCTGGAGGTGTAGAAGGCGGACTGGGGCCCCTTGGCGATCTTCGGGCTCTGCAGGACTATCTGGGGCCGGCCTCCGCCCGTCGGGATGGCCGCCATCGCCGCGGACAGGCCCTTGTCCGTGTCGACGTAGACGACGACCTTCCCTTCCTCGATGGCCAGGGGGAACATGACGCGGCCGTCGGGGCCCGTCGTGCGCCACTTCACCTGACCGGTGTTGAGGTCGACCGCGATCACCTCGTCGGGTTTGTCGACGTGCAGCGGGTACTTGGCGTCGGGTGTGCCGCCCGCGATGTAGAGGGTGTCCGCGTCGGCCACCGCCGCGGGGCAGTCGTGCAGGTCGCCGCTTCCGCTGCCCCAGCCGTTGCACCGCTTGCTGACCCCGAAGGAGGCATTGGTCTGCGAGCGGACCTTGCCGTCGGCGGCGAAGGCCGTGATGTGCCAGACCTTCTCCTGCGTGTTGTAGGTGCTGACGACGAGCGGGTCGACGGACAGGATCTGGCCGAGCTTCGCGCCCTTCGCGTACTGGTAGCTCCACTTGGCAGCGCCGGTCGCCGGGTCGACCTCCTCGATCACCGCCTGCCCGTCGGCCGAGCCCTGGCCGTAGCATTCGCGTACGAGCATCAGCCGGGCGGTGCCGCCGCCGAACGTCGTCGGGGGGCAGCCGATGCTCGGTGTACCGAAGAGTTTGTGCCCGTCGGTGACCGAGAAACCGCTCATGACCGCGGCACGCGCCACCGCGACGGTGTCCCCCGAGATGGCCAGCCGCAACTCCGAGGCACGGTCGGAGGCCTTCTCCTTCGGTATCTCCAGCTTCCAGCCCGCCTGGCCCGTGGTGAGGTCGACCTGCTGGAGGTGGGTGCACTCGGAGGTCGCGCTGTCCTTCTCGCGGACCCCGACGACGATCTTCCCGTTCGGGGCGGGACTCTCCGGGACCCCGCACAGCGCAGTGGCGAGGGGAAGCTTCCACTTCTCCTTGCCGTCGGTCGCGGTGTAGGCGGTGATCTCCTTGTCCATCGCCTTGATCACGGCGTCCCCCACGCGCCAGGGGCCGTACTGCGAGGCTCCCGAGCCGGCGAGTTCCGTCCGGTTCGACACCAGCCAGACCCGGCCCTCGCCCGGCTGGATCCCGGCGTTGGGGTCGAAGACGAACGGGGGGCCGCCGGGGCCCCGGCCGTCTCCCTGGTCCACGGACGCGGACACGGCGGGGGCGGCGGTGTCGCCGTCCCCGGCGTCACCGGAGCCGTCGCGGAGGAGGACGTACGAGCCGCCGCCGAGGGCGAGCAGAGCCGCGACCCCGGCCGCGACCAGCGCACCACTCCTGCCCCGCAGGCCGCGGCGGGGCAGGGGCACGAAGTCCGCTGCCTGCACCGGCGGGCGGGCGTAGGGATTGCCCGGCACGGGCCCCGATCCGGGCGGTGGCGTCCGGTAGACGGAGCCGTATCCCGGCCGGACCGTCGGCGGTTGCCGATCAGGGCCCGGCGGTTCGTCGAAGTCGCGACCGGTCATGGGGCCAGTGTGGCTGGCGGGACGGCCGAACTGGGATACATTTTTGGACTACCTCCCGTCACCGTGCCCGATTCCGGCCCCCGGCTCACCCTCTCAGGCGTGGTTGACCGGGAGGACGTCCGGCGAGAGGGCGCTCGCGTGGGCCGCGGCGCTCGTCATCCGCCTGCGGTGGTGGCGGCGGCAGAGGACCTCGTAGCCGATCTCCTCCGCCGGACGGTTCACGTCCCCGACCACCACCTGGGCGCCCTCGACCACCATCTCCCCGCCCACCGTCCGGGCGTTGTGCGTGGCACGCGCGCCGCACCAGCAGAGGGCCTCGACCTGGAGCTGCTCCAGGCGGTCCGCCAGCTCGATCAGGCGCTGGGAACCCGGGAAGAGCTTGGTGCGGAAGTCCGTCGTGATGCCGAAGGCGAAGACGTCCATGTGGAGGTCGTCCACGATGCGTGCGAGCTGGTCGATCTGGCCGGGGGCCAGGAACTGCGCCTCGTCGACGATGACGTAGTCCGCCTTGCCGCCCTTGGAGAGCTGGGCGACGAGGTACGCGTAGAGGTCCATGCCCTCCGTCGCCTCGACCGCTTCGGTGACCAGTCCCAGACGGGAGGACAGCTTGCCCTGGCCCGCGCGGTCGTCCCGCGTGAAGATCACGCCCACCAGGCCCCGCGCGGAGCGGTTGTGGGTGATTTGCAGAGCCAGCGTGCTCTTTCCGCAGTCCATCGTTCCGGAGAAGAACACCAGCTCGGGCATGGGAAGTACGGGACCTTTCGGGTCAGGGCGGGAGAAGGGCGAACAGGGGTGGTCAGGTGCGGACTTCGAGCAGCGGGACCAGCTGCTCGGCCGGGGTCATGGAGCCGTGCATGCCGGTGAGCGCCGACTCGTTGGGCTCGTTGCGGGAGGCGGTGATCGCGGCGTCGGCCTGGGCCGCGGCGATCACGTCGCCGATCCGCCCGAGGACCCGCTCGTCGCACTCGCCCGGCGTACCGAACCAGCCCAGCTCCAGGGCCTCTTCGCGGCTCGCGACCCAGAAGCGGTCCCCGAGCACCTCGCGCCACACGGTCAGTACGTCGGCCTCCGCGCCCGGCACCGCGTAGACGTGCCGGGCCCGGCCCTCGCCGCCGAGCAGGGCCACGCCCGCGCCCAGCTCCCAGTCCTCGTCGAAGTCGATCCGGGAGTCCTCGTCGAAGGGGACGTCGACCATGCCGTGGTCCGAGGTGACGTACAGGGCGGAGCGCGGCGGCAGCTGCTCCGCGAGGCGCTGCACGAGCCGGTCGACGTACATGAGCTGGCCGCGCCAGGCGTCGGAGTCGACGCCGTGCCGGTGGCCGGCTCCGTCGAGTTCGCTGAAGTACGTGTACACGAGCGAGCGCTCGCCCGCCGCGAGCTGGATCGCCGCGAGGTCCATGCGTTCCTCGCCGGTCATGCGGCCGTGGAAGGTGCCGCCGCTGAGCGCGATCTGGGTGAGCGGGGTGGTCTGGAAGTGCGGCGCGGACACCTGCGCGGTGTGCACCCCGGCGGCGTCCGCGAGCTGGAAGACGGTCGGGTACGGCTGCCAGGGCTTCGGCGGGGTCCAGGGCTGCCAGCGGAGCTGGTTCATCAGCTGGCCGGAGGCCGGGTTGCGCACGGCGTAGCCGGGCAGGCCGTGCCGGGCGGGCGGCAGGCCGGTGCCGACGGAGGCCAGGGAGGTGGCGGTCGTCGCCGGGAAACCGGACGTGATCGGCAGGCCCGTGCCGCCGCGCGAGCTCGCGAGCAGGGAGGTGAGGAACGGGGCCTCGCCCGGGTGCGCCCTGATCTGCTCCCAGCCCATGCCGTCGACCAGGAACACGCAGTTCCGGTCGGCCGGGGCCAGCTCGGTGATCCCGGCGGTGAGGCCGGGTACGCCCTGGCCGGCGGCGAGGGTGGGCAGCAGGTCGGCGAGCGAGCCGGAGCCGTACTGCGGGACCGGGGCGCCCGCGAGGTCGAGCAGTTCCGGTTCGTCCTGCCAGTTCGAGGGCACGGAGTACGACATCAGCGGGCGGGACCGGAGGTCGCCGCCGTCGCCTCGCTGAGCGCCTGCGCGAAGACCAGCGCCTGGCGGACCGTCTCGGGGCCGTCGCCGGCCTCGCTGACGCGCAGGCTGAGGTCGTCGGCGGTGGAGTTGCCGGTGTAGCCGTGGTCGGAGTCGCAGTTGGGGTCGCCGCAGGCGGCGGGCTCCAGGTCGATGCGCGAGACGGCGCCCCAGCCGATGGTCAGGACGACCTCGCGGGGCAGCTGGCCGGGCGTGTACGACTCCGGGTTGGCCACGACGCGGCTGAGCACCACGGAGGAGATGCTGGAGAGCTTGACCGACTCGGTGGAGGTGGTCGCGTACGGGGAGGGCGACCCGGCGTCGGCGGCCTGCTCGTCGGTGTGGCTGACGATGAACCGGTTGCCGGTCAGGACCAGCACGGTGACGTGCCGGCGCACCTCGTTGGAGTCGAAGGTGGTCTCCTGGTGGACCAGGTACGACGAGATCGGCTCGCCGCCCACCGCGGCCTCCACCGCCTCGGCCACGAGGGCCGGGTAGTAGCCGCTGCGCTCGATGGCCGCGCGCAGTCCCTGGGTCGTCGTACCGGATTTCGCCATGAGGTCCATCCTAAGGCCCGTACGGGCTGCCCCTGCCTGCCGTGCGCTCAGTAGCTCGGCAGGGTGCGGGGCCCGAGGTCGGTCCGCGCGGGCGGGTGGGCCACGCGGACGGTGGCGCTGAGCACGGAGAGCCCCTCGGTGGCGACGACGACCGGCTCCAGCGAGACCCCGGTCACCTCGGGGTGGTCGTCCACCAGCCGGGACAGCCGCAGCAGCAGCTCCTCCAGGGCGGGGGTGTCGACGGGGTCGCTGCCGCGCCAGCCGAAGAGCAGCGGCGCGGTGCGGATGGAGCGGATCAGGGCGGCCGCGTCCCGGTCGGTGGCGGGGACCAGGCCGTGCCCGGTGTCGCCGAGCAGCTCGGAGGCGACTCCGGCGAGCCCGAAGGACAGGACGGCTCCGGCGGCGGGGTCGACGGTGGCCCGGACGACGGTGTCCACCCCGCGCGGAGCCATCGTCTGCACCACGGGCTGGAGCTCGGCCGGCTTGCCGAGGGCGTCGGTGAGCTCCTCGTACGAGCGCCTGAGCTCGGCCTCGGTGGTGAGGTCGAGGCGTACGCCGCCCAGGTCGGCGCGGTGGCGCAGGTGCGGGGCGGTGGTCTTGAGGGCGACCGGGTAGCCGAGGACCCGGGCCGCGCGGACGGCGGCGTCGGGGCTGGGGGCGGGGAGGGCGGGCAGGACCCGGATGCCGTAGCGGCCGAGCAGCTCGCGGGCGTCGTCCTCGTCCAGGGTCAGCGCGGTCCCCTCTTCGACGCCGGCCAGCAGGGTGGCGAGCCGGGCGGCGGCGCCGGCCTCGTCGATGTCCTCGTACTCGGGGACCTGCCCGGTCTCGGCGTTGTCCCGGCGCCAGCGGGCGTACCGCACGGCTTCGGCGACGGCCTTCACGGCGCGCTCGGCGGCGGGGTAGGCGGGGATGCGGCCGGCGCCCTCGGGGCCGGCCTCGTCGCCGCCGGGCTCGTCGCCGTCGGGCTCGTCGCCGCCGGCCGCGGGCCCGGCGGGCGGGAGGGGCGCCGCGGGGGGCTCGGCGCGGGACGCGTCGCCGGCGGCGGACAGGGCTTCGACGAGTTCGCCGAGTTCCACGTGCACGACGGCCACGGGCTTGCCCGGGACCTCGGCGACGGCCTGCCGCAGCGCCCGCGCGAGGTCGTCGGCCAGCTCGCGGTCGCTCACGGACGGGATGGCGGTGACGACGACGGCGTCGCAGTCGTCGGAGGCGAGGGCGGCGCACAGGGCCGTACGGAAGTCGGCGGGGCCGGCGGCGGTCGTCAGGTCCAGCGGGGGCAGCGGGCGCAGCCCCTCGGTCAGGCAGGCGTCGTAGGTGAGCACGCCGAGGGACTCGGAGTTGCCGAGGATCGCCACCCTGGGTCCGGCCGGCAGTGGCTGGCCGGCCAGCAGCAGGCCGACGTCGACCAGCTCGGTGACGGTGTCGACGCGGATGACGCCGGCCTGGCGGAGCAGCTCGGAGACGGTGGCCTCGGGGAGCCGGGTGCCGGGGACGACGTGTCCGGCGGGGGTGTGGCGGCCGCCCCGGGCGACGACCACCGGCTTGGCGGCGGCCGTGCGGCGGGCGAGGCGGGTGAACTTGCGGGGGTTGCCGAGGGTCTCCAGGTACATGAGGGCCACGTCGGTGGCCTCGTCCTCGTACCAGTACTGGAGGATGTCGTTGCCGGAGACGTCGGCCCGGTTCCCGGCCGACACGAAGGACGACAGTCCCTCTCCGCGCCGCAGCAGGGCCGACAGCAGGGCGATGCCGATGGCTCCGGACTGGGTGAACAGGCCGATCCTGCCGCGCGCGCCGGCGGGGGCCGGGGCGAGCGAGGCGTTCAGCTCCACTTCCGGGGCCGTGTTGATCACCCCGAAGGCGTTGGGCCCGATGAGGCGCATCCCGTACGAGCGGACCTGCCGCACCAGTTCTCGCTGGCGGGCGAGTCCGGCCGGCCCGCTCTCGCCGTATCCGGCGGACAGGACCACCAGCCCCTGCACGCCGTGCTCCCCGCAGGCGGCGACGGCGTCGGGGACGCGTGCGGCGGGGACGGCGATCACGGCGAGGTCGACGGGGGCTCCGATGTCGGCGAGGCCGCGGTAGGCGCGCACGCCTTCCAGGAGGTCGCCCTCCATGCCGGGGGCGCGGGCTTCGTTGACGGCGTAGAGGTGCCCGCGGAAGCCTCCGTCGCGCAGGTTGCGCAGGGCGGTGGCGCCCACGCCCGCGCCGGAGCGGCTGACTCCGATCACCGCGACGGAGCCGGGGGCCAGGAGCCGCTGCACGGAGCGGGCCTCGGCGCGCTGTTCGCGGGCGCGCTGGACGGCGAGGGACTCGGCGGTGGGTTCGAGGTCGAGGGTGAGGTGGACGGAGCCGTCCTCGAAGCTGCGCTTCTGCTGGTAGCCGACGTCCGTGAACACCTTGATCATCTTGGTGTTGGCGGGGAGCACCTCGGCCGCGAACCTGCGGATGCCCCGCTCCCGCGCCACCGCGCCGATGTGCTCCAGGAGGGCGGAGGCGACCCCGCGGCCCTGGTGGGCGTCCTGGACCAGGAAGGCGACCTCGGCCTCGTCCGCGGGGGCGGAGGCGGGCCGTCCGTCGGGCCCGATGCGGTCGAAGCGGACGGTGCCGATGAACTCCCCGCCGATGGTCGCGGCCAGGCCGACCCGGTCCACGTAGTCGTGGTGCGTGAAGCGGCGGACGTCGCGGTCCGAGAGGCGGGGGTAAGGGGCGAAGAAGCGGTAGTACTTCGACTCGTCCGAGACCTGCTCGTAGAAGCTGACCAGGCGGCCCGCGTCCTCGGTGGTGATGGGGCGGATCCGGGCGGTGCCGCCGTCGCGCAGCACGACGTCCGCTTCCCAGTGGGCCGGGTACGAGGGGTCCGACGCGGTGGTCATGGGGTCACCTTAAGGGGCGGCCCGGGCAGGTGTACGGGTGCGGTGGGCGGGCCGTCCGGCGAGGGCGCGGCGAATGCGGCGGACCGGGGCGAACCAGTGCAAGCTGGGGAGGGTCGAACGGCGGTGGATCCGGGCCGGAGGGCGGGCCCGAGCATTCCGGACGGCGTGAGAGACTGGTCTAGACAACCGCAAGAACCTGAAGGGCATCACCATGGCAGAGCGCCGCGTCAACGTCGGTTGGGCCGAGGGCCTGCACGCTCGTCCCGCCTCGATCTTCGTCCGGGCGACGACCGCCTCCGGCGTCCCGGTGACCATCGCGAAGGCCGGCGGCGACCCCGTCAACGCCGCGTCGATGCTGGCGGTCCTGGGCCTGGGCGCCCAGGGCGGCGAGGAGATCGTCCTGGCTTCCGACGCCGAGGGTGCCGACGTCGCGCTCGACCGCCTCGCGAAGCTGGTCGCCGAGGGCCTCGAGGAGCTTCCCGAGACCGTCTGACCCCTTCGGGTCCGGTACGCCGGAAGCCGCGGTCCCCGCCCACCACCTCGGGGACCGCGGCTTCCGCGTTTTCCGGCCGCCCGGGAGACCGGACGACGGGCGACGGGCGACGGAAGGGCAAGGCCCTCTCGCACCTCCGGGCAATTCCGAATTCCATGCAAGGGAACCGGAGCACGGCACGTAATACCGGTCGGGAAATCCGAGGAAAACCGGCACCGCACGGATATCCCTCCGTTGTATACGGGACGTGTTAATGCGGAGCGCTCGCCGTGTTTACGGCAGGTTGCGGATTCCTCACCCTCGGCCGGTGCGCCCCGGCCGTCCGCTGCGCGTGCAGCGCGGTCAGGGCCCGGGCCCGCTCCGCGTCCCCGCGCGCGACCGCGTCCACGATCGCGCCGTGCTCCGCCCAGCACTCCACGGGCTGTGCGGGGGCCTCCACCACGTACATCCAGGCGATCTTGTGCCGGGTCTGCGTCAGCAGGGCGATCAGCCCCGGGCTGCCCGAGGCCTGGGCCAGCGTCTCGTGGAACCAGCTCCCCAGGGCGCGCAGGTCCTCCCCCTGGCCCCGGCCGGCCCGCTCCCGGCCCAGCCTGACCAGTCCGCGGAGCACCTTCAGGTGGCCGTCGGTGCGCCGGCGGGCGGCCCGGGAGGCGGCGAGCGGCTCCAGCAGCATCCGCAGCTCCAGCAGGTCGGCGGCCTCCTGCTCGGTCGGCTCGGCCACGCAGGCCCCCGCGTGCCGCCGGGTGGTGACGAAGCCCTCGGACTCCAGGGTGCGCAGCGCCTCGCGGACCGGGACGCGCGAGACCCCGTAGCGGCGGGCGAGCACCTCCTCGGTGAGCCGGCCGCCCGGCCCGAAGAATCCGGAGACGATATCGTCGCGAATCGCTGTGCACACCGCGTGCGCCGGAATACGCAAGGCCGGACCTCCGCTGGGTTTCGGTTCGGTTTATCGTGGCCGTGCTGCGACTCTATTGCAACACGCGATAATTTCCGAGCGGGCCCGGAAATCCGGAACAATCGACGGCCGGCCGGTGGCGCGAAGGCGACGGCGACAGCGGCGGACACGCGGCGGAAGAAGGCACGACGAAGAAGGCCCCGGCTCGGTGAGCCGGGGCCTTCTTCGGTGAAGCGCGCTGCGGGTCAGATGCCGACGCCGCGGTTGCGCAGGTACGTCAGCGGGTTGATGTCCGAGCCGTACGAGGCGCCCGTGCGGGCCTCGAAGTGCAGGTGCGCGCCGCTGGAGTTGCCCGTGTTGCCCGACAGGCCGATGACCGTGCCGGCGCCGACCTGCTCGCCGACGGAGACGTTCAGCGAGGACATGTGCCCGTACTGGGTGTAGGTGCCGTCGTTGTGGCGGATGACGACGTTGTTGCCGTACGCGCCACCCCAGCCGGCCTCGACGACGGTGCCCGCGCCAACGGCGTGCACGGAGGTGCCCTGGGCGACGGCGAAGTCGATGCCCGTGTGGCTGCCGGAGGACCACATGCCGCCGCCCGCGCCGTACTGGGTGGTGACGGAGGCGCTGACCGGGGCCACGAAGGCGTTGGAGCGCTTGCGCTCCTCCTCCTTGGCCTTGGCCTCGGCGGCCTCACGCTCGGCCTTGGCCTTGGCCTCGGCGGCCTCGGCGGCGCGCTTGGCCTCGGCGGCCCGCTGCTTCGCCTCGGCCTCGGCCTGCGCCTGGGCGGCGACGGCCTCGGCGGCGCGCTGCTGGGACTCGGCCTGGACCTCGATGTCGTCCTGCAGACCGTCGGCGACGACGATCGCGTTCTGACCGGTGTCCTCCATGGACGGAGCGCTGCTGTTGTCCGCCGCGAAGGCCGGAGCGGCCAGGGTGCCGACCACGCCCGTGGTGGCGAGGGCGGCGATGCCGGCGTAGCCGGCGGTCTTGCGGCTCAGACGGCTGGAACCACGGTGCTTACCAGAACCGGCGGCACGACTGCCAAACGCCATGAAGGGGGTGATCCTTTCCTTCCCTCTCGCCTACCGGGTTAGCTGACGGGTTCGGAGCAGGAAGGTCTCCTACGGGCCTCCTCTTGCGAGGGGGTCCGATTCACCCCAGGGACGCATGTGGGTCCCCGGCTCCCCAGGCTCGCGCCTGACGGGGACTCGGCGATCGCTGTCCGGTGCCGCGGGTGCGGCGGGTACGAACTGACGAACAGCACGGCCGACGCTAGGCGGATCGTCAGTCAATCGCCAAACAGACGAGCGCTTTTGTTGCGTACGCCACACCGCATACACGCAGCCACTCCACCAAACGGACAAAGGGGGCTTCGGCGGATGTTCCGCCGAAGCCCCCTGGAAACGGGGCCGGTTGCCGGCCCGTCTCAGGCGGTGCGCCGCTCAGTTGGAGACGACGGTGACCTCGCCGATCCCGAGGGCCAGGACGGGCTCCTCGATCTGCGCGGCGTCGCCCACCAGGATGGTGACGAGGCGGTCCACCGGGAAGGCGCTCACCACGGCCGAAGTGGCTTCCGCCGTACCGGTTTCGACCAGCCGCGCGTACAGCCGCGACTGGAAGTCGTCCGGCAGCTCCTGCTCCACCTGGTCGGCGAGCGTGCCGGCGACCGAGGCGGCCGTCTCGAACTTCAGCGGGGCCACGCCCACCAGGTTCTGCACCGCCACGTCCCGCTCGGCGTCGGTCAGTCCGCCCTCCGCGAGGGTGCGCAGCACCTTCCAGAGGTCCTCCAGCGCGGGACCCGTGTGGGGGGTGTCCACCGAACCGCTGATGGCGAGCATCGAGGCGCCCTTGCCGTCGGCGGTCGAACGCAGCACCTGCCCGAAGGCCCGCACGCCGTACGTGTAGCCCTTCTCCTCGCGCAGCACCTTGTCCAGGCGGGAGGTGAGGGTGCCGCCGAGGCAGTAGGTGCCGAGCACCTGCGGTGCCCAGACGATGTCGTGCCGGTCCGGGCCGATCCGGCCGATCAGCAACTGCGTCTGGACGGCGCCCGGCCGGTCCACGATGACCACGCGGCCCCGGTCGTCGGCCGTCACCGGCGGGACGGGGCGGGGCGCGGCCGTGTCGCCCGTCCACGTGCCCAGGGTGTCCGCCAGCAGGGCGTCCAGGTCGATGCCGGTCAGGTCGCCGACCACCACCGCGGTGGTGGTGGAGGGGCGTACGTGCGCCTCGTAGAAGGCGCGTACGGCGCCGGCGTCGATCCGCGCGACCGTCTCCTCGGTGCCCTGGCGCGGACGGGACATGCGCAGCGTCGCGGGGAACAGCTCCTTGGAGAGTTCCTTGGCGGCGCGGCGCTGCGGGTTGGCCAGCTCGTGCGGGATCTCGTCGAGCCGGTTGCGCACCAGGCGGTCGACCTCGCTGTCGGCGAAGGCGGGCGCGCTCAGGGCCTCGGCGAGCAGTGCGAGCGCCTTGGGCAGCCGGGAGGCCGGGACCTCCAGGGAGACCCGCACGCCGGGGTGGTCGGCGTGGGCGTCGAGCGTGGCGCCGCAGCGCTCCAGCTCGGCGGCGAACTCCTCGGCGGAGTGCTTGTCGGTGCCCTCCGACAGGGCGCGGGCCATGATCGTGGCCACCCCGTCGAGCCCCTCGGGCTCGGCGTCCAGCGGGGCCGCGAGGTTGACCTCGACCGCCACCACCTGCTGGCCGGGGCGGTGGCAGCGCAGCAAGGTCAGGCCGTTGGGGAGCGTGGAACGCTCGGGGGCCGGGAAGGCCCACGGCTTCGCCTCGCCGGCCTGCGGCCGCGGGTGGAAGGTCATCGTGACGGCTGCGGTGTCGCTCACTGCTCCGCCCCCTCGTTCTCGTCGTGCTGCTCGGTCTCGTGGGCCTCGGCGCCGGCCAGCGGCTCGTAGACCAGTACCGCGCGGTTGTCGGGGCGCAGTCGGGCCGCGGCCACGGCCTGCACCTCCTCGGCGGTGACGTCCAGCACCCGCTGGACGGCGGTCAGGGCCAGCTGCGGGTCGCCGAACAGCACCGCGAAGCGGCACAGTTCGTCGGCCCGTCCGGCCACCGTGCTCAGCCGGTCCAGCCACTCGCGCTCCAGCTGCGCCTGTGCCCGCTCCATCTCCTCGGCCGTCGGGCCCTCGGCGGCGAACCGCGCGAGCTCCTCGTCCACGGCCGCCTCGATGGCGGGCACCTCGACGCCGCTGGAGGTCTTGACGTCCAGCCAGCCCAGCGAGGGCGCGCCGGCCAGCCGCAGCATGCCGAAGCCGGCCGCCACGGCCGTCTGGTCGCGGCGTACCAGGCGGTTGTGCAGGCGGGAGGACTCGCCGCCGCCCAGCACGGTCAGTGCCACGTCGGCGGCGTCGCACTCACGGGTGCCGTCGTGCGGCAGGCGGTAGGCGGCCATCAGCGCGCGCGCCGGGACCTCCTCGACGATCTCCTCGCGCAGCTGCCCGCCCATGATCTCGGGGAGCGTGCCGTCGCGCGGCGGCTGCTTGCCGTCGTGCGCCGGGATGGTGCCGAAGTACTTCTCGATCCAGGCGAGGGTCCGCTCGGGGTCGATGTCCCCCACGACCGACAGCACGGCGTTGTTGGGCGCGTAGTACGTACGGAAGAAGTTGCGCGCGTCCTCCAGGGAGGCGGCGTCCAGGTCGGCCATCGAGCCGATCGGGGTGTGGTGGTACGGGTGGCCCTCCGGGTAGGCGAGGGCGGTCAGCTTCTCGAAAGCCGTGCCGTACGGAACGTTGTCGTAGCGCTGGCGGCGCTCGTTCTTGACGACGTCGCGCTGGTTCTCCATGGACTCCTCGTCCAGGGCGGCCAGCAGCGAGCCCATGCGGTCCGCCTCCAGCCACAGGGCGAGTTCCAGCTGGTGCGCCGGCATCGTCTCGAAGTAATTGGTGCGCTCGAAGCTGGTGGTGCCGTTCAGCGAGCCGCCGGCACCCTGGACGAGCTCGAAGTGGCCGTTGCCCGGTACGCTCGCCGACCCCTGGAACATCAGGTGCTCGAAGAGGTGAGCCAGACCGGTCCGCCCCTTGACTTCATGGCGCGAGCCGACGTCGTACCAGAGGCAGACGGCGGCGACCGGAGTGAGGTGGTCCTCGGACAGCACCACGCGCAGGCCGTTGGCCAGCCGGTGCTCGGTCGCTGTCAGGCCGCCGGAGCCGGCCTGAGCTGTGGCCGTGTGACCCATGGGCATGTGGTCCCTTCGATCGCGATGCAGAGATTTCTGTCAGACCTGCCACTGTATGCAAGCGCACCGACGGCCGGAGAAGTTCCCGGGTCACTCCCCCGACTCCGTAGGGGGACCCCCGGGGTCGGAGTCCGCGTTGTCGGTGCGTCGGGCCACAATGGTCCGCGTCAACCCCGCCAGATTCACCCAGTACACCCGAACCTTGGTTAAGGAGCCGCGCAGCGATGGCCCGCCGCAGCACGAAGACCCCGCCGCCGGAGGACTTCGAGGAGAGGATCCTCGACATCGACGTCGTCGATGAGATGCAGGGCTCCTTCCTCGAGTACGCCTACTCCGTGATCTACTCCCGCGCCCTGCCGGACGCCCGGGACGGGATGAAGCCGGTCCACCGGCGCATCGTCTACCAGATGAACGAGATGGGGCTGCGGCCCGACCGGGGGTACGTGAAGTGCGCCCGCGTCGTCGGCGAGGTGATGGGCAAGCTGCACCCGCACGGCGACGCGTCGATCTACGACGCCCTCGTGCGCATGGCGCAGCCCTTCTCGATGCGGCTGCCGCTGGTCGACGGCCACGGCAACTTCGGCTCGCTCGGCAACGACGACCCGCCGGCCGCGATGCGTTACACCGAGTGCCGGATGGCCGACGCCACGTCGCTGATGACGGAGTCGATCGACGAGGACACGGTCGACTTCACCGCCAACTACGACGGCCAGGAGCGCGAGCCCGTCGCGCTGCCCGCCGCCTACCCGAACCTGCTGGTCAACGGCGCGTCCGGGATCGCGGTCGGCATGGCCACGAACATGCCCCCGCACAATCTCGGCGAGGTCATCGCGGCCGCCCGCCACCTGATCCGCCATCCGCAGGCGGACCTGGAGGCGCTCATGCGCTTCGTGCCGGGCCCGGACCTGCCCACGGGCGGCCGGATCGTGGGACTGTCCGGGATCAAGGACGCGTACGAGAACGGCCGCGGCACGTTCAAGATCCGCGCGACGGTGGCCGTGGAGAACGTGACGGCGCGCCGCAAGGGCCTGGTCGTCACCGAACTGCCCTTCACGGTGGGTCCCGAGAAGGTCATCGCGAAGATCAAGGACCTGGTCGGCTCGAAGAAGCTCCAGGGCATCGCCGACGTCAAGGACCTCACCGACCGCTCGCACGGCCTGCGCCTGGTCATCGAGATCAAGAACGGCTTCCACCCGGAGGCGGTGCTGGAGCAGCTCTACAAGCTGACGCCGATGGAGGAGTCCTTCGGCATCAACAACGTGGCGCTGGTGGACGGACAGCCGCTGACGCTCGGCCTCAAGGAGCTGCTCGAGGTCTACCTCGACCACCGCTTCGAGGTCGTCCGGCGGCGCAGCGAGTTCCGCCGCACCAAGCGCCGCGACCGCCTGCACCTGGTCGAGGGCCTGCTGGTCGCGCTCATCGACATCGACGAGGTCATCCGGCTCATCCGGGACAGCGAGAACTCGGCGCAGGCCAAGGCCCGGCTGATGGAGCGGTTCTCGCTCAGTGAGATCCAGACCCAGTACATCCTGGACACCCCGCTGCGCCGGCTCACCAAGTTCGACCGCATCGAGCTGGAGTCCGAACGCGACCGGCTGACCGGCGAGATCGACGAGCTGACCGGGATCCTGGAGTCCGACAACGAGCTGCGCAAGCTGGTCTCCACCGAACTGGCCGCGGTCGCGAAGAAGTTCGGCACCGAGCGCCGTACGGTCCTGCTGGAGTCGGCGGCCACGGCGGTCGGCACGGTTCCGCTGGAGGTCGCGGACGACCCGTGCCGGGTGCTGCTGTCCTCGACGGGCCTGCTGGCGCGCACCGTGACGGGCGAACCGCTTCCCGAGCAGGAGGGCGGGCCCCGGGCCAAGCACGACGTGATCGTCTCGCAGGTCGCGGCGACCGCCCGGGCCGAGGTGGGCGTGGTCACCTCGTACGGGCGGCTGCTGCGGCTCTCGGTGATCGACCTGCCGCAGCTGCCGGACACGCACGCCGCGCCGAACCTGGCGGGCGGCGCCCCGGTCGCGGAGTTCCTCTCCGGGCTGGAGGCCGACGAGACGGTGGTCTGCCTGCTCTCGCTCGACGAGTCCTCGCAGGGCCTGGCCCTGGGCACCGAGCAGGGCGTGGTCAAGCGGGTCGTGCCCGACTACCCGGCGAACAAGGACGAGCTGGAGGTCATCACCCTCAAGGAGGGCGACCGCGTCGTCGGCGCGGTCGAGCTGCGCACGGGTGAGGAGGACCTGGTCTTCATCACCGACGACGCCCAGCTGCTGCGCTACCCGGCGAGCCAGGTCCGCCCCCAGGGCCGCCCGGCGGGCGGCATGGCGGGCATCAAACTCTCGGAGAACGCCAAGGTGATCCACTTCTCGGCGGTGGACCCGGCCCGGGACGCCCTGGTGTTCACCGTGGCGGGCTCGCACGGCACGCTGGACGACTCGGTGCGCTCCGGCAAGCTGACCCCCTTCGACCAGTACCCGCGCAAGGGCCGGGCCACCGGCGGCGTGCGCTGCCAGCGGTTCCTGAAGGGCGAGGACACGCTGACGCTGGCCTGGGCGGGCAACGCCCCGGTCCGGGCGGCCGCGAAGAACGGCTCCCCGGCAGCCCTGCCGGCCCCGGACCCGCGTCGCGACGGCTCGGGCACGGCGCTTCCGGCCGACGTCGACTCGCTGGCGGGCGCCGCGCTGTAGCCGTGTGACGGGGGCGGGCGGAGCGGGTGGACGTCGGCGTTCGCCGGGCCGCCCGCCCCGCCCGCCCACTACTGTTTTCCCGGTACACGCGGGTGGGGGGAGAGCAGAGCCGATGAGTCGTCGGTCCAGCGGGATGATCGGGGTCTGGGCCGAGGCCCAGCGACAGCAGCAGCAGACGCAGCTGATCCAGATGCGCGAGGCGGAGCGCCGGCAGCGGGCGTACGAGCGTGAGGCGGCCCGGGACCGGCGCGAGCAGCAGGCCGCCTACCGACAGCACCGCGAGGCCGAGGCGCGGCGTCGTACCGAGCAGCTGGACGCGCGGGTGGAGGTGCTGCGGGGGCTGCTGGCCTCGGGCTGCCGGGCACCGGCGTTCCGGATGGCCTCCCTGGTGCGGCCCGAGCAGCTCCAGCCCTTCGACCCCGGCGCCCTCGGGCACCCCGTGCCCATGCCGCAGCTGGCGCAGTTCCAGCAGCAGAGCAGCGGCTGGACCCTCGGCTCGCGCGGCCGGGCCCAGGCGGAGCGGGAGGCCCACGACCGGTACACGCGGGCCTGGCAGGCCGCGCACGCCGCCGAACAGGATCGCCTGCGCCGGCTGGCGGCGTACCGGCAGCAGTACGACCGGTGGGCGGCGGAGCAGCTCGCCGGTATCCGCCGGCACAACGACGGCCTCACCGATCTGGCCGGCGCCCTGCGCGCGGGAGAGCCCGACGCGGTGGTGGAGTACTTCTCCGCGGCGCTGTACGCCTCGACCGCCTGGCCCGGGGAGCTGCCCCGCCAGGTCTCGGCGGCGTACGACCCCGCGGCGCGCCAGCTCGTACTGGACTGGGAGCTGCCCCGGTACGAGGTGGTGCCGGAGGTGAAGTCCGTGCGGTACATGCCGAGCACGGACCAGGACAGGGAGACGGCCCGGCCGGCCACGCAGCGCCGGGCGCTGTACCGGGACGTGCTCGCCCAGTGCCTGCTGCTGGTACCGCGCGAGCTGTACGCGGCGGACGAGTTCGGCGCCCTGGACTCGGTGGTGGTCAACGGCTTCGTGGACGACCACGATCCGGTGACGGGCCGGGAGGCCCAGATCGTACTGGCGGCCGTGCAGGCGGCGCGTACCGCCTTCTCCGGGCTGCGGCTGGAGCAGGTGAGCGCGGTGGACTGCCTGACCGAGGGGCTGCGGGGGCAGCTGTCGGCGCGGCCGGACCAGCTGATGGCCGTCCGGGCGGGCCGCCGGCCGGGCGAGGTCGGCGGGGGTGTCGTCAGCCACGGCGGGCACACCGGGGGCGGCGAGGAGGAACCCGACCTCTTCCAGATGGACCCGATCGCCTTCGAGAACCTGGTCGCCGAACTCTTCCGGGCGATGGGCATGGAGGCGGTGACCACGCAGCGGTCCGGCGACGGCGGTGTGGACGTCGAGGCGCTGGACCCGGCCCCGATCCGGGGCGGGCGGATCGTGGTGCAGGTCAAGCGCTACCGCAACACCGTGCCGCCGACGGCGGTACGGGACCTGTACGGCACGGTCCAGGACGCGGGGGCGAACAAGGGGGTACTGGTCACCACCTCGTCCTTCGGACCCGGGTCGTACACCTTTGCCAACGGCAAGCCGCTGGAGTTGGTTCCCGGCGCGGACCTGGTGGAGCTGCTGCACCGGTACGGCCTGCGGGGGCGCCTCGGCGGCGGCTCCGTCCCGGCCCAGCGGAGCGCCGGTTCCTCGCCGGCGGCCGGCGCCGCGGGCCCGGCCGCCACGCCCAGCGCGGCCGAGCCGGCCGCCGGGGCCGAGCTGCCTCCCGTCCCCGCCGACCGCAACCTGCTGGGCATGACCTGGTCGGGCGGGGTGGCACTGGACGTGTGCGCGCTGGTCTGCGAGGGCGGCCGGGTGCTGAGCGAGGACCACTTCGTCTTCTTCAACAACCCGGCGACCCCGGACGGTTCGGTGCGCTCGCGCCCGCACTCGGCCCCGGACAAGGCGGCCGTCGAGGTCGGCTTCGACGCCCTCCCGCAGCGCGCCGACCGCCTGGTGCTGGTCGCCGCGGTCGACCCCCAGGTGAATCCGGACGCGGACCTGGCCGGCTTCACCGATGCCCGGATCCGGCTGCTGGACGCGGCGGGCGCGGAGATCGACCAGCTGGAGGTCTCCGACGGCCGGGCGGGCGAGACGGCCCTGGTGCTCGGCTCCTTCCGGCGCCGCCCCAACGGCGACTGGAAGTTCGTCATCGGCGGCAAGGGCTACCGGGGCGGCCTCACGGACCTGCTGCGGGAGTACGGCGTCGAGGTGGCCTGAGCCCGAGTCAGAGCCCGAGCCCGGCGCTCACGGCTCCCGCGCGGAGGGGTCTTCCTCCGGCGCGAACGGGCCCTCGGAGCCGGACGGATCCTCCGGCACGAAGGGGTCCTCCGGCACGAAGGGGTCCTCCGGCGCGAAGGGGTCCTCCGGTGCGAGGGCGTCCTCCGGCACGAAGGGGTCCGAGGGCTCGGCCGGCACCGGCCGGGGGACGTAGCGCAGGACCGCCCACATGCTCTCGGGACGGGTCTCGTGCGGTGCCGGTTCGCGGCAGGCCTCCAGCTCGCGCAGCAGGCCCGGCCCGTCGATGCCCGCGCCGATCAGGACGAGCTGCGTGCGGCGCGGCTCCCCCCGCCCCCAGGGGCCGGGGCCGAACCGCAGGAAGCGGCCGACCGCGTGGACCTCGTACCGTTCCTCGTGGCCGGGCACGCCGAACCAGACGAACCCCTTGATCCGGTAGAGGCCGGCCGGGCGCCGGTCGAGGAAGTCGATGAGCCGGCGCGGGGAGAGGGCCTGGTCGGAGGTGAACTCGACGCTCTCGTAGCGGGCGTGCGCGTGCCCGGCGTGGGCGGCGCCGTCGTGGTCCTGGGCCGCCTCCGCGATCAGGTCCTCGAAGGAGAGCTGCCCGCGCGTCTCGGCCCAGGGGCGGCGGTCGAACAGCATCTCCGGGTCGATGCGCCCGTGGTCGGCGCCGACCACGGGCGTCCCCGGGGCGCAGAGCGCGGCGAGTTCCCCCTCGATCCGGGAACGTTCGGCGGGGTCCACCCGGTCGGTCTTGTTGAGCACCACCAGGTCGGCGACGGCGAGGTGACGGTCGGTCTCCGGGTGCGCGGTCCGGGTCCGGTCGAACTCCGCCGCGTCGACGACCTGCACCAGACCGCCGTAGCGGATCGCCGGGTTCTCGTTGGCGATCAGCATCCGGATCATCTCCTGGGGCTCGGCGAGCCCGCTGGCCTCGATGACGATCACGTCGATCCGGTGGACGGGCGCGGCGAGCTTGTCCAGGTACGCGTCCAGTTCGCTGCCGTCGACCGCGCAGCACAGGCAGCCGCCGCCGAGGGAGACCATCGAGTCGCCGACCTGTCCGGCCACCGACATCGCGTCGATCTCGATCGAGCCGAAGTCGTTGACGACGACGCCGATCCGGGTGCCGCCCCGGTTGCCGAGGAGGTGGTTGAGGACGGTGGTCTTGCCGGAGCCGAGGAATCCGGCGAGGACCACGACGGGAATGGGCTGGACGCTGTTCATCCGGACGATCGTAGCCAGCCCGGGACGGTACCGGCCGGGCCGGCACCGGACCGGCCGGTGGACCGTGGGCCGTCGTCAGGTGGACCGCCGGCCGTCAGGGCCGTCGGGCCGGCCTCAGGCCGGCACGGGTACCGGCTGCGGCGGGGTCGGGCCGGTGTAGCGCGCGGCCGGGCGGATGATCTTCGAGTCGGCGGCCTGCTCCAGGACGTTGGCGCTCCAGCCGACCACCCGCGCCGCACAGAAGGTCGGGGTGAACATCGCGCGCGGCAGCCCGCACAGCTCCATGACCACGCCCGCGTAGAACTCCACGTTGGTGTGCAGCTCACGGCCCGGCTTGAGCTCGGCGAGGATCTCCTCCACCTGCCGCTCGACCTCGACGGCGAAGTCCACGAGCGGCCCGCCGAACTCCCGGGCGATCTCCCGCAGCATCCGCGAACGCGGGTCCTCCGTGCGGTACACGGGGTGGCCGAAGCCCATGATCCGGTCACCGGCCAGGACCCGCTCCCGGATCCAGGGGCCGATGCGCTCCACCGTGCCGATGGCGTCCAGGGTGTCCAGGGCCCGGCTGGGCGCCCCGCCGTGCAGCGGGCCGGAGAGCGCGCCGATCGCCCCGGTGAGGCAGGCCGCGACATCGGCACCAGTGGAGGCGATGACGCGGGCGGTGAAGGTGGAGGCGTTGAAGCCGTGGTCGACGGTGGAGATCAGGTACCGCTCGACGGCGCGGGCCCGGACCGGGTCGGGTTCGGTGCCGGTCAGCATCCACAGGTAGTTGGCGGCGTACGGGAGGTCGTCGCGCGGTCCGACCGGCTCCAGGCCCCGGCCCAGCCGGTGCAGGGCGGTGAGCAGGGTGGGCACGGCGGCGCAGGCGGCGAGGGCGTCGGCGGCCCGGCGGCCGGGGTCGAGGTCGTAGACCGGCCGGAAGCCGGAACAGGCGCCGAGCAGGGAGAGCGCGGTGCGCAGTCCGGAGAGCGGCCCGGAGGGGGCGGTGGCACGGGCGAGGGCGGGGAGGGCGTCCCGCACCTCGGCGGGCAGGTGCCGCAGCGGGGCGGTCTCGGCGGCGAAGGCGGCCCGCTCGGCGAGGTCCGCGGGGAGCGTGCCGCGGAACATTAGGTGCCACACGTCCTCGAAGGTGCGGCTCGCGGCGAGTTCGACGGCCGAGTATTGGCGGTAGTGGTAGAAGCCCTCGCGGCCCCGGACGTCACCGAGCTGGGTCTCGGTGACCACGACTCCCGCGAGACCGCGGGGTACTTCGACGGTGGTGTTCATGGGTCGACCATCAACCCTTGACTCGATCGATTTCAATATTGATCGAATCAACATATGTAGGCTGTGCGTCATGAGTGACGACCGCGGCGACGACCGTCCCGCCGAGACCGGTACCGAGAGACGGCTGACCACCCGCGAGGCGGCGCAGCTCCTCGGGGTGAAGCCCGCGACCGTGTACGCGTACGTCAGCCGCGGCCAGCTCGGCAGCCGCCGCGACGCGGTCGGGCGGGGCAGCACCTTCGACGCCCGCGAGGTGGAGGCCCTGGCGAGGCGCAGCCGACGGGAGGCCGCGGTCCCCGCCGGGGAGCTCGCCGTGCGCACCTCGCTCACCCTCATCGAGGACGACCGGTACTTCTTCCGGGGCGTCGACGCCGTGGAACTGGCCTCCGCGTACGCCTTCGAGGAGGTCGCCGAATGGCTCTGGACGGGCGCCCTGCCGCGGGGCGCCCGGTTCACCGCTCCCCCGGAGGCGCTCGCCGCCGCCCGGCGGGCGGTGGCCGCGCTGCCCGAGCACAGCGGGCCCCTCGACCGGCTGCGGGTCGCGGTCGCCGGCGCGGCGGTGGTGGACCCGCTGCGCTTCGACCTGTCCGAGGAGGCGGTACTGGGCTCCGCGCGCTGCCTGATCCCGACGCTGGTCGGCGCCCTGCCCGGGCCGTCACCCCGGGAAGCCGGCGGGGACGGCGACGGGCGGCTCGCCCGGGCCCTGTGGCCCCGCCTGACCGGGCGGGAGCCGGACCCGTCGGCGGTGGACACCCTGGACCTGGCCCTGGCCCTGCTGGCCGACCACGACCTGGCCGCCTCCACCCTGGCGGTACGGGTGGCCGCCTCGGCGCGGGCCCATCCGTACGCGGTCGTCTCGGCCGGGCTCGGCGCGCTGGAGGGGCCCCTGCACGGGGCGGCCGGGCGGCTCGCGCACCGGATGCTGACGGAGGTGCTGGAGCGGGGCGGTGCCGCGCCGGTGGTGGCGGAGCACCTGCGCGCGGGTCGCCGGGTGCCCGGGCTCGGCCACCGGCTCTACCGGGGCGAGGACCCGAGGGCCCGGGCCCTGTTCGGGCGCCTGGAAGCGCTCCCGCAGGCCGCCCCGGCGCTCGGCGCGGCACGTGACGTGGCGGCGGTGATGGCCCGGCACGGGCTGCACGCCAATGTGGACCTGGCACTGGCGGTACTGACGGTGTCCTGCGGGATGACCGCCGAGGCGGGGGAGACGGTCTTCGCGGTCGCCCGGACGGCGGGCTGGATCGCGCACGCGCTGGAGGAGTACCAGGAACGCCCCCTGCGCATGCGCCCGAGCGGCCACTACACGGGCCCCCGCCCTCCCCGCCCGCTGCCCTGATACCCGTCGTGCCCTCGGGGCGCCGCCCGGAACGGCCGCCGGGCCCCCGGCCGGGCGGCGACGCACCGCCTCCGGGTGGGCCTTCTCATAGACGGGGGAATTCCGCTTCCTCTCCCGCCCGCCTACGGTGCTAGTCATGCGGTTCCTCCCCACGGGCTCTCGGCGCCTCGGGCTGCCCAGACGGGCCGTCTCACAGATCCTGCTGACACAGCTGGCCATCGCGGCGGGCGTCGCCGTCCTGGCGACCGGGCTCTTCCTGGCCCCGCTGAGCGGCCAGCTGGACGACCAGGCGATGCGGCGGGCCCTGGCCATCGCCCAGAGCGCGGCGGCGGACCCGTCCCTGGCCGCCGACCTCCTGCGGTCGCGGCCGTCGGCGGACAGCCCCGTGCAGTCCGCCGCCGAACGGATCCGCAGGGCGACCGGGGCCGAGTACGTCGTCGTCATCGACCTCGACGGCATCCGCCGCTCGCACCCGAGCCCCGACCGCATCGGACGACCCGTCTCCACCGACCCCGGCGACGCCCTCGCGGGCCACGAGGTGATGGAGATCGACGAGGGCACCCTGGGCCGCTCCGCCCGGGGCAAGGTCCCCCTGGTCGCCGCCGACGGGGAGGTCGTCGGCGCCGTCTCCGTCGGCATCGCCTACGACAGCGTCCGCGACCGGCTGCTCGGTGCCATCCCCGGACTGCTCGCCCATGCGGGCGGCGCCCTGGCCGCCGGTGCGCTGGCCGCCTACTTGCTCTCCCGCCGGATCCAGCGGCAGACCCGCGACCTGGCCTTCTCCGATATCGCGGGCCTCCTCGCGGAACGCGAGGCCATGCTGCACTCCATCCGGGAGGGCGTGATCGCCCTCGATCCGGACGACCGGGTCCGCCTCGTCAACGACGAGGCCGCCCGGCTGCTGGGCCTCCCCGAGGACAGCACGGACACCCTCGCCGGCCGGCCCCTGGACGAGGTGCTGGGCGCGGGCCGCACCAGCGACGTCCTGACCGGCCGGGTCACCGGCCGTGACCTGCTGACCGTCCAGGGCCCGCGGGTCCTGGTCGCCAACCGCATGCCCACCGCGGACGGCGGAGCCGTCGCCACCCTGCGCGACCGCACCGAGGTGGAGCGCCTGGGCCGCGAACTGGACTCCACCAAAGGCCTGATCGACGCCCTGCGCGCACAGGACCACGAGCACGCCAACCGTCTCCACACCCTCCTCGGCCTGCTCGAACTGGAACTGCACGAGGAAGCCGTCGCCTTCGTCACCGAGGTCGTCGGCGTGCACCGCACCACGGCCGAGCAGGTCACCGAGAAGGTCCACGACCCCCTGCTCGCCGCCCTGCTGGTGGGCAAGGCCACCGTCGCCGCCGAGCGCGGCGTCGCGCTGCGCCTCGCCCCGGCCGCCCTCCTCCCCGACCGCCTGGTGGACCCGGGCGGCCTCGTCACGATCCTCGGCAATCTCGTGGACAACGCCATGGACGCGGCGGCCGGCTCGGCCTCGCCCCTGGTCGAGGTCGACATCCGCGCGGAGGGACGCACCGCCGTCCTGCGGGTGCGCGACAGCGGTCCCGGGATCCCCGCCGGCCGGCGCGAGGACGTCTTCACCGAGGGCTGGTCGACCAAGCGGCCCAAGGCCCACCGCGAGCGCGGGCTGGGGCTGGCCCTCGTACGCCGCCTCGCGGAGCGGCAGGGCGGCAGCGCCCGGGCCGGTGAAGCAGCGGACGGAGGGGCGGAGTTCTCCGTCGTACTCCCGGAGGCCCTGCGATGAACGAGACCCCGATCCACGTATTGGTCGTCGACGACGACATGCGTGTTGCCAGGATCAACGCGGCGTACGTGGCGAAGGTTCCCGGTTTCCAGGTGTCCGGCGAGGTCCATTCGGCGGCCGAGGCCCTCGGCTTCCTCACCGCCCGCCCGGTGGACCTGGTCCTCCTCGACCACTACCTCCCGGACGGGAACGGCCTCGACCTGGTACGCCGCCTGCGCCAGCTGGGCCACCACACCGACGTGATCATGGTCACGGCCGCCCGGGACCTGACCACCGTCCAGGCGGCCATGCGGCTCGGCGCCCTCCAGTACCTGGTCAAGCCGTTCACCTTCGCCGGCCTGCGCGCCAAGCTGGAGGCCTACGCCTCCCTGCGCCGCTCCCTCTCCGGCGGCGGCGAGGCCGAACAGGCGGAGGTCGACAGGATCTTCGGCGCCCTCGCCGCGGCCGACACCCCCAACGAGCTGCCCAAGGGCCACTCCCCCACCACCGCGGAGCTGGTCCGCCAGGTGCTGCGCGCCGCCGAAGGCCCCCTGTCCACCCAGCAGATCGCCGACCGCGCCGGCGTCAGCCGGCAGACCGCGCAGCGCTACCTGAAGCTGCTGGACCGCGCCGGCCGCGTCACCCTGGCCCTGCGCTACGGCGAGACCGGCCGCCCCGAACACCGCTACGCCTGGCGCCCGCCGGACACCGCTTAGGCCCCGGCGGCTCACACCGCCCCGGCCCCGGTCAAGGAGCGGACCTCCGTCTCGGCGTGCTTGCGCTCGTCCGCCTCCTCCGCGGAGGTGACGGTGCCCAGCCAGCCGGCCAGGAAGCCGAGCGGGATCGAGACGATCCCCGGGTTCTGCAGCGGGAAGTACTGGAAGTCCACGCCCGGGAAGAGGGAGTCGGGGCTCCCGGAGACCACGGGTGACAGGACGACCAGCAGCACCGCCGGAACCAGCCCGCCGTACACCGACCAGACCGCCCCCCGCGTGGTGAAGCCCCGCCAGAACAGCGAATACAGCAGCACCGGTAGATTGGCGGAGGCCGCGACGGCGAAGGCCAGCCCCACCAGGAAGGCCACGTTCAGGTCCTGCGCCAGCAGCCCCAGGGCGATGGCCACCGCCCCGATCCCCACGGCCGCCACCCGGGCCACGGCCACCTCGCTGCGCTGCCTGGCGCGCCGGCGCCTGAGGGAGGCGTACAGATCGTGCGCGACGGAGGCCGACGAGGCCAGGGTGATCCCGGCGACCACGGCGAGGATGGTCGCGAAGGCGATGGCCGACACGATCGCGAACAGGACCGCGCCCCCGGTGGACTCGGCGCCCCCGCCGAGGAAGGCCGCCAGCAGCGGTACGGCCGTGTTCCCGGAGGCGTTCGAGGCCCGCACCTCGTCGGGACCCACCAGCGCGGCCGCCCCGAAACCGAGGACGACGGTCATCAGGTAGAAGCCGCCGATCAGCGCGATCGCCCACACCACCGACCGGCGGGCGGCCCGCGCGGTCGGCACGGTGTAGAAGCGCGACAGGATGTGGGGCAGCCCGGCGGTGCCCAGGACCAGGGCGAGACCCAGGCTCATGAAGTCGATCCGGGCGGTCCAGTCCCCTCCGTACTTCAGGCCGGGACTCAGGAAACGGGCCCCGTGCCCGCTGCGCTCCGCGGCGCCGGTGAGGAGCTGGTCGACGTTCCCGTGGAAGCGGAGCAGGACGAGCACGGTCAGGGCGAGGGCCCCGCCCATCAGCAGCACCGCCTTGACGATCTGGATCCAGGTGGTGGCCCGCATCCCGCCGAAGGTCACGTAGACCACCATCAGCGCGCCCACCCCGATCACGGTGAGGGTCCGGGCGGCGGGCCCCGCGTCCGAGAGCAGCAGGCCGACCAGGGTGCCCGCCCCGACCATCTGCGCGACCAGGTACAGCACGGAGACGACCACCGAGGAGGTCCCGGCGGCGATCCGGACGGGCCGCTCGCTCATCCGCGCGGCGACCACGTCGGCGAGGGTGAACCGCCCGCAGTTGCGGACCAGTTCGGCGACCAGGAACAGGACCACCAGCCATGCGACGAGGAAGCCGACGGAGTAGAGCAGGCCGTCGTAGCCGAAGAGGGCGATCAGCCCGGAGATCCCGAGGAAGGAGGCGGCCGACATGTAGTCGCCGGCGATGGCGAAACCGTTCTCCATCGGGGAGAAGAGCCGCCCGCCCGCGTAGAACTCCTCGGCCGAGCCGTGCCGGTTGCGGCTGACCCAGGTCGTGATGCCGAGGGTGACCGCGATGAAGGCGCTGAAGAGGATCAGCGCGAGGGTCTGGTGCTCGGTGGTCACGCGTCCTCCCCGGGGCCGGTCGCCGTCCGCGGCTGCCCGTGCTCCTGCTCCCGGGAGGGCGCGCGTCCCTGTGCGCGCTCCTGTACCCGTTCGTGTACGCGCTCCTGCTCGAAGACGGTCCAGCGCAGGTCGAGCGCCGCCCGGTCGCGGCGCAGCCGCGCGTGCCGGGCGTAGGCCCAGGTCAGCAGGAAGGTGCTGAGGAACTGTCCGAGGCCGGCCAGCAGGGCCACGTTGACCGCTCCGGCCACGGGCCGGGCCATGAACCCGGGTGCCGCGGTGGCGGCGACCACGTAGGCGACGTACCAGAGGAAGAAGCCGGCGGTCGCGGGGACGACGAACCCCCGGTAGCGGCCGCGGACCTCCTGGAAGGCGGCGCTGCGCTGCACTTCCAGGTAGATGTCGGACGCGCCGGGCGCGGCCCGGCCTCCGGGAGCCGGAGGGACCTGGGCCGGGACCGTGTCCGATCCCTCGCCCCAGCCCACGGCCAGCGCGTCGTACCAGGGGTCGTCCAGCCGGATCGTTCCGGCATCACGGCCTTCGTGCTTGTCCACCGAACTCTCCTTGTCCGCTGCCGCATTGGCCGCGTGCCCACAAGGATGTGCCGGTTGGTCGGTTTCCGGACTGATGTACCGGTGCTCTTCACCCCTTCAGGTGATGGAGCGAGCGGCACCGGTGTGCCGGAACGCGTTCCCGCATCCGCGGTACCGGCCGCCGCCAGCCGGTACCGCGCCCGGGTCAGGCGTCGATGCGCGAGCGGTCCAGGGTCGCCGCGGAGCCGGTGATGAACTCCTTGCGCGGGGCCACCTCGTTGCCCATGAGCAGGTCGAAGACCTGCTCGGCGGAGTCCAGGTCGCCGATGTTGATGCGCCGCAGGGTGCGGTGGCGGGGGTCCATGGTGGTCTCCGCCAGCTGGTCCGCGTCCATCTCGCCGAGGCCCTTGTAGCGCTGGATGGCGTCCTTGTACCGGATGTTCTTGCGCTGGTACTCCAGCAGGGTCTGGCGCAGCTCGTTGTCCGAATACGTGTAGACGTACTTGTCCTGGCCCTTCTTGGGCTGGACGAGCTCGATCCGGTGCAGCGGGGGCACGGCCGCGAAGACCCGGCCCGCCTCGACCATCGGGCGCATGTACCGCTGGAAGAGCGTGAGCAGCAGGCAGCGGATGTGCGCGCCGTCCACGTCGGCGTCGACGAGGAGGACGATCTTCCCGTAGCGGGCGGCGTCGATGTCGAAGGTGCGGCCGGAGCCGGCTCCTATGACCTGGATGATCGCTCCGCACTCGGCGTTCTTGAGCATGTCCGAGACCGAGGACTTCTGGACGTTGAGGATCTTGCCCCGGATCGGCAGCAGCGCCTGGAACTCGGAGTTCCGCGCGAGCTTGGCCGTACCGAGCGCGGAATCGCCCTCGACGATGAAGAGCTCGCTGCGTTCCACGTCGTCGCTGCGGCAGTCGGCCAGCTTGGCGGGCAGCGAGGAGGACTCCAGCGCGGTCTTGCGGCGCTGCGCCTCCTTGTGCTGGCGGGCCGCGATCCGGGTCCGGGCGGCCGCGACGATCTTCTCCATCACGGCGCGCGCCTGCTGCTTGTCGTCACGCTTGGTGGAGGTCAGGAAGGCCTTGAGCTCCTTGGCGACGACGGCGGCGACGATCCGGGTGGCCGCGGAGGTGCCGAGCACCTCCTTGGTCTGGCCCTCGAACTGCGGCTCGGCGAGCCGGACGGTGACGACCGCCGTCATGCCCTCCATGGCGTCGTCCTTGACCACGTCGTCCTCGGCGACGCGCAGCAGCTTCGCGGAGCGCAGCACCTCGTTCACGGTCTTGGTGACCGAGCGCTCGAATCCGGAGACGTGGGTGCCGCCCTTGGGGGTGGCGATGATGTTCACGAAGGACTTGACGCCGGTCTCGTACCCCGTGCCCCAGCGCAGGGCGATGTCCACGCCGAGCTCGCGGGTGACCTCGGTGGGGGTCATGTGGCCGCGGTCGTCGAGGACCGGGACGGTCTCCTTGAAGGTGCCCGAGCCGGTCAGGCGCAGGACGTCGCAGACGGCCTTGTCCGGGGCGAGGTAGTCGCAGAACTCGCTGATGCCCCCGTCGAAGCGGAAGGTCTCCTCGGTCTTGCCCGCGCCGTCGAGGCCCCGCTCGTCGCGGACGACGATGGTCAGGCCGGGCACGAGGAAGGCGGTCTGGCGGGCGCGCTGGTAGAGGTTCTCCAGGGAGAGCCGGGCGTCCTTGAGGAAGATCTGGCGGTCGGCCCAGTAGCGGACCCGGGTGCCCGTCCTGCCCTTGGGGATCCGCTTGACCTTGCGCAGCCCGCTCGCGGGGTCGAAGGCGCTGTCGGGGCCCTGGTCCGCGAAGAGGCCGGGGACGCCTCGGCGGAAGCTGATGGCGTGGGTGGAGCTGCCCCGGTCGACCTCGACGTCCAGGCGGGACGACAGGGCGTTGACCACGGAGGCGCCGACGCCGTGCAGACCGCCGGAGGCCGCGTACGAGCCCCCGCCGAACTTGCCGCCGGCGTGCAGCTTGGTCATGACGACCTCGACCCCGGACAGGCCGGTCTTGGGCTCGACGTCGACCGGGATGCCGCGGCCGTTGTCGCGGACCTCGACGGAGGCGTCGTCGTGCAGGATCACCTCGATGTGGTCGCAGTAGCCGCCCAGGGCCTCGTCGACGGAATTGTCGATGATCTCCCAGAGGCAGTGCATCAGGCCTCGGCTGTCGGTGGAGCCGATATACATACCAGGGCGCTTGCGGACGGCCTCGAGGCCTTCGAGGACGAGCAGGTGCCGCGCGGTGTAGTTGGAGCCGTCCCGGTCTGCTCCGGACAGCAGCGCGCTGGAAGGCACGGACGTGTCGGCGGTCACGCAGTTCGCTCCTCGCTGAATTTCTTTTCTGGCCCGGTCGGGCGCAGGGATGGCTCGGTCGCCGGTCGAAGGGTACCGAGGCCTGGTAGAGCCGATGCAACGCCACCCTCGTGGCTTCCACAGCGTAGTCCAGATCCGCACGGATGTTCGATCCCCCCGGGGGGTGAAGCAAACATCACGTTCCCTTCGACGCATGAACCATTTAGGGTTCGGGCACGTCCTCATGCACAACCGGCACTCACGCCGGGAGGACGAGAACTGCTACAAGCGAACGACTGACAACGCGAAACCGTAAAGCAACGCAATACGGCTCCTTCGCCGCCAACCGGCAGCAGCCGGCCAGCTTCGGAAGGAAGTTTCGAGGAAAAGCCGCGAGCGGGAACGTTTTCGGCCTGGTTGGATGTTGACCCTGGTACGACAGCTCGTCGAGCTAGAGAAGAGGCGACGTGACTACTGTTCTGACACCCGCGACCCCGCTGACGGCCGCTGACCGATGCGACCGTTGCGGCGCCCAGGCATATCTGCGCGTCGTCCTCCTGAGCGGTGGTGAACTGCTCTTCTGCGCCCACCACGGGCGTAAGTTCGAGCCGGAACTCAAGAAGATCGCCGCGGAAATACAGGATGAGACCGAGCGGCTTACGTCCGCTCCGGCCGCCGCAAGCGCGGCCGACGAGGACCGCTGACACAAGCCTGAACCTCGCATCCGACGAGCCAGGACCGGCCAGGCCGGTCGACGGGCGGCATCTCTGAGACCCAGGGATGGCCGCCCGTCCTCATGTCCGGAGCCGCCCGGACTCCGCGGCTTCCGGCCCACGCACCCCTTCAGGGGCCGTACGGGCCGCCTGGAGCCCCTCCCCGGCCTCGGGTGGTGTTCCTAGAGCCCGCCCGGCCGTACGCCCCCCTGCGGGCCGCTCACGAAGCCGACCAACGGGGCGATCCGGGTGTACACCCCCGGACTGTCCGCGCGCCCGCAGCCCCGGCCCCAGGACACCACCCCGATGAGCCGCCCCTGGGCCACCAGCGGCCCGCCGCTGTCACCCTGGCAGGCGTCCTTCCCGCCGGAGCGGTCGCCCGCGCACACCATGGAGTCCTCCTGGTAGCGCCCGTCCGAGTCCCCTGGGTACGCCCGACGGCAGACGTCGTCCGCCAGTACGGTGACCCGTGCCGCCCGCAGTCCGTACGCGTAGTCGCCGAAGCCGCTGGTGTCGCCCCACCCGTACACCGCCGCCTCGGTGCCCGCTCCGTAGGCGGGGTGGCCGGCCCCGGCCATGGGCAGGACATGGTCCGCCGGCACCGCCTCGGCCAGCTCCAGCACGGCGAGGTCCCCGGCGTTGGTCCCGGGGTCGTAGGCCGGGTTCACCCGGGCCTCCAGCACCGCGATCTCGCGGCCCTCGGGCGCGCGGAGCTCCGTACGTCCGGTGATCACGCGGAAGTCGGCGACGGATTCGACCGGCCCGCCCAGTACCTGGCGGCCGAGGCAGTGCGCCGCCGTCACCACCGTGGTGGGTGCCACGACGACACCCCCGCAGAACTGCCCGTCCCGGATACCCCCGAACCGGTCACGGCTGGCGAGGGCCACCACCCACGGACTGTCGGCGACCCGTACCGGGCTCCCGCCTATGACGACGCTGTCCGCGGCCACCCTGGGCGCCTGGGCCAGCGGCGCCGCGGCCGCTCCCGCCACGAGGGTCAGAGCGCCCACCAGGACACGGGCGAAGGGACGACGCATGAGGCCTCCTGACTCTGAGTGTGCTCGAATACACCCAGAGTGGGATGACCCGGGAACATGCGCACCCGCTGCCCCGTGCGGTGCCGGAGGCCCGCCGATGCGGTCGAGGGCACGCCGAAGCCCGCTCGACGGCAGCCCGGGATCCGGCCGGGCCCGGGGCCGCGCCCGCCCCCGGCCGGCCCTCGGCCCGGCTCAGTCCAGGTAGTCGCGCAGCACCTGCGAACGCGACGGGTGGCGCAGCTTCGACATCGTCTTCGACTCGATCTGGCGGATGCGCTCGCGGGTGACCCCGTAGACCTTGCCGATCTCGTCGAGGGTCTTGGGCTGCCCGTCGGTCAGTCCGAAGCGCATCGAGACCACGCCGGCCTCGCGCTCGCTCAGCGTGTCGAGGACCGAGTGGAGCTGCTCCTGCAGGAGCGTGAAGCTCACGGCGTCGGCCGGGACGACCGCCTCGGAGTCCTCGATGAGGTCACCGAACTCGCTGTCGCCGTCCTCGCCGAGCGGGGTGTGCAGGGAGATCGGCTCGCGGCCGTACTTCTGGACCTCGATGACCTTCTCGGGGGTCATGTCGAGTTCCTTGGCGAGCTCCTCCGGGGTGGGCTCGCGGCCCAGGTCCTGGAGCATCTGGCGCTGCACGCGGGCGAGCTTGTTGATCACTTCGACCATGTGCACCGGGATGCGGATGGTGCGGGCCTGGTCGGCCATGGCCCGGGTGATCGCCTGCCGGATCCACCAGGTGGCGTACGTGGAGAACTTGTAGCCCTTGGTGTAGTCGAACTTCTCGACCGCGCGGATGAGGCCCAGGTTGCCTTCCTGGATCAGGTCGAGGAAGAGCATGCCGCGGCCGGTGTAGCGCTTGGCCAGGGAGACGACGAGGCGGAGGTTGGCCTCCAGCAGGTGGTTCTTGGCGCGGCGGCCGTCCTCGGCGATGATCTCCAGCTCGCGCTTGAGCTTGGGGGCCAGCTTGTCGGAGTTCGCCAGCTTGTCCTCGGCGAACAGGCCCGCCTCGATCCGCTTGGCGAGCTCGACCTCCTGCTCGGCGTTGAGGAGGGGGACCTTGCCGATCTGCTTGAGGTAGTCCTTGACGGGGTCGGCGGTGGCACCGGCCACGACGACCTGCTGGGCGGGGGCGTCGTCCTCGTCGTCGGAGATGACGAAGCCCTTGTTCTCGCCGCCCTCCTCCTCTTCCTCGGCCTCCGCCTTCACGGCCTCGGGACCCTCTTCCAGGGTCTCCTCTTCGCCCTCGTCGGCGGTCTTGGCGGCGGTCTTCTTCGCCGCCGTCTTCTTCGCGGCGGTCTTCTTTGCGGTGGCCTTCTTGGCGGCGGTCTTCTTCGCCGCCGTCTTCTTCGCGGCGGGCTCGGCCGCGGGCTCCCCGGCGAGCGCGTCGGCGGTGTCGGGGTCCGTCGTCCCCGGCTCCGCGACGGCGTCGGCCGCTGCCGGGGCGGCCGCCGTCTTGGCCGCGACGGTCTTCGTCGTCGTCCGCTTCGCGGGAGTCTTCGCTGCGACGCTCTTGCGGGGGGTGCGCTTGGGCGACTCCGCGGCACTGACCATCAGCGTCACACCCTCTTCCTCGAGGATCTGGTTGAGGCTGCGCAGAACATTCTTCCACTGGGTCGCTGGAATCTGGTCAGCCTCGAAGGCCCGACGCACGTCATCGCCGGCGATCTGCCCCTCGGCCTTGCCCCGCTCGATGAGCGCCATCACAGACTCGGAATCGGCGATCTCCGGCGGGAGCGTACGGGATGTGCTGGCCGACACGAACAACCTCTCGGAACGATGGGAACGGCTTCCGACCCCGGCGTGGTGCTGGACCGGAGCCGACGACCACCGACTGGGGATGGGCCGGGGGCGCGGGCAGGGGCCGGGGAGCTGCACAGCATCCCCAAGGGCTGCTGTCTTCCCTCCGTCGGCCATCACCTCTTAGTTCATCGCGTGACGTCGCGGAGCGTTACGCCCAATCTTCGTGTCCCGAGTACACCCCTCCGTGGGCTGCGTCACACGGCGTGCGCCCACCCGTGCCGGTCGCGCACCCGTACGGCCCGGCCCGGGGGGCCGCGCGGGGAGCCGCGCACGCCGATGTCGCCGGGCCCGAAGGACCCGGCGACCGGTGGTGCGCTCCCACGCCCCCGTGCGTCGGAGCGTCAGTGCTCGCGCGGTGCGGGGACCACGCGCTCTACCTCCGGGTGCACCGTCAGGAGCTGGCGCATGGCGTTCTCGGCACCCAAGCTGTCGCCGGAGGCCAGCGCCTCGACCATGCGCGCGTGGTGCGCCACGCAGGTTTCGCTGGGGCGGTCGCAGGAGGTCACGGGGCTGCCGGAGACCTGGAGGGCGGCGGAGACGATGCCCGAGAGGTGCTCCAGCATGCGGTTGCCGGCGATCTGGATCAGGAGGGCGTGGAACTCGTTGTCGGCGCGCGCGAAGGTGATCGCGTCTCCCTGCCCGAGGGCGTGGCCCATGATCTCGACCATGTCGGAGAGGCGCTGCTGGATGTCGGGGCGGTCGTGGCCGGCGGCGAGGCGGGCGGCCAGCGGCTCGATCGTCCAGCGGAGCTCGTTGAGCTCGCGGCGCTGGTCGTCGCGCTGGGGGCCGAAGGCGCGCCACTCGATGATGTCGGGATCAAGGAGGTTCCAGTCGGCGACCGGCCGGACCCGGGTGCCCACGTTGGGCCGGGCGCTGACGAGGCCCTTGGCCTCCAGGACCCGCAGCGATTCGCGGACGACGGTGCGGGAGACCTCGAAGCGCTGGCCGATCTCCTCCGGGACCAGGGGCCGGTCCGCGCCGAGGTCGCCGGAGACGATCATCTGGCCGAGCTGCTGGACGAGTTGGCCGTGGAGCCCGCGGCCGCGACTGCCGGCCGCCCGGCGGCCGACGCGGCTCAACTCGACGTCGCCGCCGTCCCAGTGGGGTGGCGCGACCCGGTCGGAGCCGGCGGCCTCCGCGTAGGGGTAGCGGTCGAGGTCGCCCGGGCCGGCGAGGCCGGTGTCGGCATGGCGGGCGGCGGTCATCATGGTGTGCGCAAGGGTACTCACGAATCCTTTGTCGGCCGTGCCTCCACGACCCTTGAGGTCTTTGGTGAAAAGCACACGAAAGGGTGATCGGTGCCACCTACGCAATTGACGACTTATCGTAAGGAACCGGGCCTTTTGCGGGGAGTTGCGGTCCGCTTCGCGTGATTTCGCGCGAAGCGGTCTTCTCCGGTCACCGGGCAGTCGCCTCCCGCATCGGAACGATCACCATCGGACTCGGGCGCGCAGTCCTGTGAACCCATAGGCGCACAACAGGACCATCAACGACAACACCAGCGCGGTGCCGACGGGTTGGGCCATCACCCGAAGGGCCCCCAGCACGAAGCGGTCCGCCTCCGCGGGCCAGGGCGCGGAGGCCAGGGCCCGCAGCCGGGAGGCCACCCCGCCCGCCGGGTACGCGGACTGCCCCTCCAGGGCTCTGCGCACCAGCGGCACGACCGCCACCGGTACGGCGATCACGGCGGCCATGCCCGCGAGGGAGGACCGGAAGGCCCCGGAGGCGAGCACCCCGGCCCAGGCGCAGCCGACCAGCAGCCCGGCCCAACTCGCGGCAGCGGCGGGCCAGTCGGCCGGTGCCCGCAGCGGTGCCGTACCGAAGACGAGGCGCACCGCCGCGGCGTCGGCGGTGACCACGAGGGCTCCGAGCAGGAGGGCGAGGGCGGCGCACACCCCGAGCTTGGCCGTGAGCAGCCCCAACCGGCGCGGCACGGTGCCGCGGTCGGCCGCGAGGGCGGGGTAGCGGTACTCCTCGCCGAAGGCCAGGGCGCCCAGCAGTCCGGCGCCGAGCGCGGCCCAGGGCAGCGGGAAGGGCTGCGGCCAGGCGGCGAGGACCCGGTTGAGCGGGGTGTGGCCGGTGCGGGCCAGCACGAGGGCGGTGGCGGCGGAGACGGCGACGACCAGGGCGGCCGTGAGGAAGGGGGTGGCGGTGCCGAAGACGCGGCGCAGCTCGTAGCGCAGCGGTCGCAGCGGGCCGCCCACCCGGCGCACCGGCGGGGCCGGGCGCGCGGGACGGGCGTGCCGGGCGCTCCCGGCGAGAGAGCGCGCACGCCCGGCGGACGGGTGGGCGGGGACGGCCGGGCCGGGAGCGGGCGGGGTTTGGGCGGGCGGTTCGGTACGGGCCCCTCCGGCGGGGCCCGTACCGGCGCCGGGTTCGCGGTGGACGCCGGCGCCACCCCCGGCCGCGGGGACGCCCGGTCCGGTGCGGACCTGGGCGGCGGCTTCCACCCGTGCCTCCGCGCGGGCTTCCACCCGTGCGCCGGAGCCGGCTCCGGTGCGGGCCTGCGGTACGGGCGGGACGGGCGCTCCGGTGTCGCCGGTCTCGTCGGCGAGCTGGTGGACCAGTACGCCGTGCCGGAACGCGGCCTCACCCACCTCGGCGCAGTTGCTTCCGTAGACCGAGAGCCGGCTGCCGCTCTCCTCGACGATCTCGACCACCCGGTGCGCGGCTCTGGCCTCGCGGCCCAGTACGTCGGCCAGCCGGGCGGCGTGCGGGGTGCGCACGGCGACCCGGGGCCGCAGCCTGGTGCGCGCGAAGTCCGCGGCGTCCTGGTCGGCGACGAGCCGGCCCGCGGCGATGGAGACGACCCGGTCCGCGCTGCGGGCGGCTTCCTTCGCGTCGCCGGTGGTGAAGAGCACGGCTCCGCCCAGGGAGGCGTGGCCGCGCAGCAGGCCGTACAGCCAGGCCCGGTCCCGGGGGGCCAGCCCCGCCGCGGGCTCGTCGAGGATCAGGGTGCAGGGGTCGGCGAGCATGGCCGCGGCCAGCCCGACCCGGCGGTCCATGCCGGCCGAGAGGGAGCCGAGCCGCTGGTCGCGCAGGCCGCCGATGCCGACGACCTCCATCATGGTGTCGGCGCGGGAGGCCGGTACGCCGACGGCGGCGCAGAGCATCCGCAGCTGGCTGCGGACCGTCCGCGACGGGTGTCCGGGGACATCGCCGAGGAGGACCCCGACCTCGCGGGCGGGATGCGGGATCCGGTGCAGCGGGCGGCCGCGGAAGTAGGTGACGCCGCGGCCCGGTTCGAGTTCGAGCATGAGCCGCAGTGCGGTGGTCTTGCCCGAACCCGGCTCTCCGAGCAGGGCGGTCACGCACCCCGGGCGGGCCTCGAAGGTGAGGTCGTCCACGAGGGGCGGGAGATCTCGACGGGGTGTGCTGGTGAGTCCGATGGCCTGGAGCATCGCTTCTCTCGCGGGGTGTGAGACCGCTCTGCGGCAGCGTGAGTACCGCAAGCAAGATAACGCGATATGTCCGATTTTGTACGCAACCGGTCCGAGTCCTTGCCGATATGACTGCCGGCAGCCCCCCGGACGGCGGAGGGCGCCGTCGGCGCGGCTCCGTCCGATCAGACCTCGGGGCGCAGCATGGGCGGGTTGAGCAAGGTCGCGCCGCCGGCCCTGAAGAGCTGGGCGGGCCGTCCGCCCTGACGGGTCGTCGTCCCCCCGGCGGGCACCAGGAAGCCGGGGGTCCCGGTGACCTTGCGGTGGAAGTTGCGCGGGTCGAGCGCCACGCCCCACACGGCCTCGTACACCCGCCGCAGCTCACCCACGGTGAACTCGGGCGGGCAGAAGGCGGTGGCCAGGGAGGAGTACTCGATCTTCGAGCGGGCCCGCTCGACGCCGTCGGCGAGGATCGTCGCGTGGTCGAAGGCGAGCCCGGCGGAGGCCCGGTCCGGGCCTTCCAGGAGTTCGTCGACGGGAGCCCAGCGGGCGCTGTTCGCGTCGCCGCCGGCCCTCGGGGCGGGCAGGTCCGGGGCGAGGACCAGGTGCGCCACGCTGACCACCCGCATCCGGGGGTCGCGCTGCGGGTCCCCGTAGGTGGCGAGCTGCTCGAGGTGCGCGCCGTTGTCCACGCCGGGCGCGGCCGGGTCGTGCGCGCAGAGCCCGGTCTCCTCGGAGAGTTCCCTGGCCGCGGCACCGGCCAGGTCCTCGTCCCCGCGCACGAAGCCGCCGGGCAGCGCCCAGCGCCCCTGGAACGGCTGCTCACCCCGTCGGACGACCAGCGCGCAGAGCGCGTGGCGCCGCACGGTGAGCACGACCAGATCGACGGTGACGGCGAAGGGCGGAAAGGCCGACGGGTCGTAGGGAGACATGCCGCGATCATAGTCGTCTGCTTGACGATAAACAGTCCTTTGGTGATCCCGAGAGCGGCGATCCGGAGCCCGGACCGGATCCTCCCGAGCGCGCGGCACCACCTCCCGGCCGTCGTCTCAGCCTCCCAGTTGCAGTCCATCGGCGGCCTCCTCCACCATGCCGACGCCGAGGCGGCTCACTCGGACGGTGAAGGGCTCCCCCGCCACCCGCAGGCCGGAGAGGCGCAGGGCGCCGAGCGGGGCGCCCGCCCGGGGGGCCACGGCGACGGTGCCCGCCGGGGCGTCCGGGCGGATGCCGGCGAGGGCGGTGAGCGCGTGGATCCCGGCGGCGGCGGCCACCGCGGCCGGCCGGCAGGCCGCGGGATGCGGCAGCGGGGCGCTGCCCGCTGTGCGCTGCTCGGCGGCGTACATCTCCGGCAGCCGGTATCCGAAGGCCTCGGCCGCGTCGAGCAGGCCCCGCAGCAGACCGGCGGCCTCCTTCTCGAAGCCCCCCTGGGCCAGCCCGGCCACCGCGAGGGCGCTCTCGTGCGCCCGGACCGCTCCGGACCGGTGGCCGAAGGGGTTGTGCCCCGGCTCCCTGGCGGCCATGCTCCGCAGCCCCCACCCCGAGTCCATGGCGGGGGCTCCGAGCAGCCGGGCGAGCTGTTCGGTACGGACGGCGTCCAGCAGCCCGGGGGCGAGCCGGCCCCCGCCGAGCAGGCCCGTGTCCAGCAGGTGCGCGGCGGCTCCGGTCAGCCGGGGCAGCGGCCGGCCGTCCGGGTGCAGGGCGGCGGCGGGGCGGCCCCCGTCCGGGCCGTCGATCCAGAACCGGTCCCGGAACCTCTCCCGCAGCGCGGCCGCCCACTCCCGCCACTCCCCCGCTCCGTCGCGACCGCACCCGTCCAGCAGATCGGCGCCGAGGAGCGCGGCCCGGTGGGCGTGGGCCTGGGTCTCGCAGCGCCGCGGCCCCGGATCGGGATCGGCCAGGAAGCCGTCCTCCCCCAGCGACCCGCGCAGCCAGTCCAGGCAGCGCTCCGCGACGGGCAGCAGCCGGGCCACGTCCTCCTCGGGCAGGCCCCAGCGCCGGGCCTCCGCGAGCACCGCCGGGAAGCCGAGGGTGGCTTCGGTCCCGGTGCACCCGGGCGGCAGCTGCGGCCCGGCGGCCCGCAACGGACCCGGGATCTTCCCCGCGTCCGGGCCCCGTCCCCCGGTCTGCGCGCGGGCCAGGGTCCGCAGTGTGGCGGCGGCCAGCCCGGTGCCGAGCGGCAGTGCCATCCGCGCGGCCCACAGCGACTCCGCCGGGGCGAGCCCGAGCCGCCACGGCACTCCTGCCGCGGCGAAGGCGTCGCCGGGTGCCGCGGGGTCCCGCAGGAGCAGGGCCCGGAGGTCCTCGACGCTGGTGCGGAACCAGGCGTCGGCCCTGGGGTCGTCCCCCTCGGCGCGGGCCGCGGCCAGCGGGTTCGCCACCTGCCCGGCGGGGGCCCGGGTGAGGCGGTCGGGGGTGGTCCGCAGCTCGATGGTGCGGGACTCGCCGGGGCCCAGTTCGAGTTCCCAGCGCAGGAGCCCGGCCGAGGCGAGGGCGTCGTCGGGGGCCGGTTCGGCGGTGGTGACGGCCAGGGCGTCGCCGGTGCCCCAGCGCAGTCCCGCCGCGTGCACCGCGGCGGCGAACTCCGGCCCGGCGCGCCCCGCGGCCACCGCGGCCAGGTCGGCCAGGTCGGTGCCGAGGGAGACCTCGACGGGCAGGCGCAGCGGGCGGGCGGCGAAGCTGCGCACGGTGATGCGCTCGGTGCCGTCGGCGTGGCGGACCCGTTCCACCCCGATGTCGGGGTCCGGTCCGGGCTCGATTCCGGTGCGGACGGTGGCGGTGAAGGCGGCCCGGTCGGCGCCGAGGCTGCGGCCGTGGAGGGCGACCGGGTCCCGCCCGGCGACGCGCAGCACGCAGCGGGACAGCAGCCGGCGCCCGGAGCGGTAGATCCCGTCGATCCCCCGCCCGGTCAGCTGGCCGTGCTCGGGCGAGATGGCCAGGCAGGGGGCGGCGACGCAGACGACCGCCCCGTGCACCGGAGGCAGCTCGGCCCTGTGCCCACCACCGCCACCGCCACTGCCACTGCCACTGCCACCACCGGACGCCTGCCCGGGCAGCCCGGCTCCGCCGTCCCGCCCCTGCCCGAGCCGGCCCGCACCAGCGCCGGACGGCTGCCCCGAGGGCTGCCGCGCCGACCCGACGGCCCCCGGCGGACGGCCGGCCGAGCGCTCCGGCGGGTGGCCGGGCGCCGGTTCGGGTGGACGGGGCGCCGGGGTGGGAGGGGGCCCGGGCGGGCCGCTTCGGGGTACGGAGGGAGCCATGTGCCGCCTTGTCTGCGCTCCGGCCGGTTCTGCGGGGCGGCGGCGCGGCCGGGCCCCCACCACCCTCCCCCTGAACGTCCCCACCCCGGCCCGGGTCACGGGCCCCGGTGGCGGCTGCCCGCGCCTGGCGGGGTGATTCCGGGGCGGGGCCGCGCCGGCCGCCCGCCGCCGGGTCCCCGCACGGACCTGACGGGGGCTCACTGCCCGCTCCCCTCGGGGCGGCGGGAGGCGCGGCGGTGCCGTCCGGTGCGGCGGCCGGGCGGGCGGGTGGCCGCGGCCCGCCTCCTGCGGCCCGGTTCGCGGCGCCTGCGCTCCTCGCGCAGGCACTCCCGCAGCCCCTCGGGGTCGATGCCCTCGTTGCAGGCGTGGTGGAGGAGCTGGGCGAAGCGGTATTCGGCGTCGGCGCGCAGGGCCAGCCCGAAGGCGATCCGGGCGGTCGGCTCGTCCCCGGTGGACCACGAGACCCAGCCGGCCAGGGTCAGCGGGGCGGCCGCGTGTTCCCCGTAGGCCCCGACGCAGCGCCGGGCGAGGGCTCGCCACAGCCTCAGGGCGGGGGCGGCCTCCTCGTCCTCCATCCACTCGGCGGCGATGTCGCGGATCTCCCGGTCCTGGAGTCCGAGGATCACGGCGGCGGCCTCGTCGTGGCCGAGCAGCGCGTCGTCCCAGTCGTCGGCGCGGGGGCCGCCCTCCACGGGCGGGGCGAGGGTCAGGCGCCGCATCAGGGTCCGGGCCAGGGCGAGGGTCTCCGCGCCGACCTCCTCCCTGGTCGCCCCGTCGAGGATCCTCGGCACCAGGGCGGCGGCGGCCCGCTCCAGGGCTTCCTCCTGCTCGACGGCCCAGGTCCCGCCGAGCGGGGTCAGCCGGCTTTCGATCTCCTTGAGGGAGCCCCGGACCTGGAGCCCCGCGAAGGTGGCCGCGGCGGCCATCACCGAGGTTCCGGGCGGGGCCAGCGGGTTGCCCTCGGCCGGACAGCATCCGTCGTCGCCGCAGGTGTAGGACCAGTAGCGGCCGGCGGAGAGGCACAGGGCCTCCAGGACCGGCACGTCCAATGCGCCGCAGGCGATCCGCAGCCGCTGGGCGAGCGGCCGCAGCCGGGTCATGACCCGCTGCCCGCTCTCGCCGTCCCGGGGGTCCTGGCAGAGGAAGACCACGATGCCGTCGGGCTTGTCGCCGCGCCGTTCGCTGCCGCGGATCAGGCATTCGGCGACCTGCCGGGCGGTGTCCTCCCATTCCGCGGGGGCGAGGGGGATGCCCACGCGGAGCCGGCCGCCGAAGCGTCCGTTCTCGCCGTGCACGGTGACCATGACGAGGGAGTCGGTGGGGTGGAAGCCGAGCATGTAGGGCAGCGCGTCGGCCAGTTCCGCCGGGCTGCGCAGGGTGATCTGGGATTCGGAGGGGGCACCGGAAGGGCTGAGGGAGGGCCGTCCGGACGGGCTGGGTGATTCGCTGTTCGTCGTCATGCGTCGACGGTCCCGTGCGCGGTCCGAACCGGAAACCCCTGTGGATAACCCGTTCGGTATTCAACATCCACAGGTCCGGGGCCGCATTGGCGCGATGTCAGAGGCATCGGGTTGCATGGGGGCATGAACGCAGACCTGAGGTCCTCGGCCGATTCCGTACTCGCCCGCCTCGTGGGCGACCCCACGGGCACCGCACGGCTGCGCGAGGACCAGTGGCGGGCGATCGAGGCCCTCGTCGCACACAAGCGGCGGGCCCTGGTCGTCCAGCGCACGGGCTGGGGCAAGTCCGCGGTCTACTTCGTGGCCACCTCCCTGCTGCGGGCCGCCGGCGCCGGTCCGACGGTCATCGTCTCCCCGCTGCTCGCGCTGATGCGCAACCAGGTCGAGGCCGCCGCCCGGGCCGGTATCCACGCGCGCACCATCAACTCCGCCAACCCCGAGGAGTGGGAGGGCATCCAGGCCGAGGTGGCGGCGGGCGAGGTCGATGTCCTGCTGGTCAGCCCGGAGCGGCTCAACAACCCGGACTTCCGCGACCAGGTGCTCCCCAAGCTGGCGGCGGCCACGGGGCTGCTCGTGGTCGACGAGGCGCACTGCATCTCCGACTGGGGCCACGACTTCCGTCCCGACTACCGCCGGCTGCGCACGATGCTCGCCGATCTCCCGCCGGGCGTTCCCGTGCTGGCGACGACCGCGACCGCCAACGCCCGGGTGACGGCCGACGTCGCGGAGCAGCTGGGTACCGGGGCCGGTACGGACGCGCTGGTGCTGCGCGGCCCGCTGGACCGCGAGAGCCTCAGCCTGGCCGTCCTGACGCTGCCCGACGCGGCGCACCGGCTGGCCTGGCTCGCCGACCACCTGGCCGAGCTGCCGGGTTCCGGAATCGTCTACACCCTGACGGTGGCCGCCGCCGAGGAGGTCACCGCCTACCTGCGCCACCGCGGACACACGGTCTCCTCGTACACCGGCAAGACCGAGAACGCCGACCGCGAGCAGGCGGAGAGCGACCTCCAGGCCAACCGGGTCAAGGCCCTGGTGGCGACGTCCGCCCTGGGAATGGGCTTCGACAAGCCCGACCTGGGCTTCGTGGTGCACCTGGGTTCGCCCTCCTCCCCCATCGCCTACTACCAGCAGGTCGGCCGCGCGGGCCGCGGTGTCGAGCACGCCGAGGTCCTGCTGCTGCCGGGCCGGGAGGACGAGGCGATCTGGCAGTACTTCGCCTCGGTGGCCTTCCCTCCGGAGGAGCAGGTCCGCCGCACCCTGGACGTGCTGGCGCAGGCGGGCCGTCCGCTGTCGCTGCCGGCTCTGGAGCCGCTGGTCGACCTGCGCCGCACCCGGCTGGAGACGATGCTCAAGGTGCTCGACGTCGACGGCGCCGTCCACCGCGTCAAGGGCGGCTGGACCGCCACCGGCGAGCCCTGGGCGTACGACGCCGAGCGCTACGCCTGGGTCGCCCGGCAGCGGGCCGCGGAGCAGCAGGCGATGCGGGACTACGTGGCGACCACCGGGTGCCGGATGGAGTTCCTGCGCCGCCAGCTCGACGACGAGGAGGCCGCTCCCTGCGGCCGCTGCGACAACTGCGCCGGCGCCCGCTTCACGGCGGAGGTCTCCGGGGCCGCGCTGGACACCGCCCGGGGCGAACTGGGCCGTCCCGGCGTGGAACTGGAACCGCGCAGGATGTGGCCGACCGGGCTCGCGGCGGTGGGCGTGGACCTCAAGGGGCGGATCCCGGCCGGGGAACAGTCCTCGACCGGCCGCGCCCTGGGGAGGCTGTCCGACATCGGCTGGGGCAACCGGCTGCGCCCCATGCTGGCCCCGCAGGCAGCCGATCAGCCCGTTCCGGACGATGTCGTACAGGCCGTGGTGGCCGTGCTCGCCGACTGGGCCCGGGGGCCCGGCGGTTGGGCCTCGGGGGCGGCCGACGCCCCGGCCCGGCCCGTGGGCGTGGTGGCGCTGCCTTCACGCAGCCGCCCCCAGCTGGTCGGTTCCCTGGCCGCGCGCATCGCCGAGGTGGGGCGCCTCCCGCTGCTGGGGGCGCTGGAGTACACCGATCAGGCGCCGGAGTTCGGACTGCCGTCCTCGAACAGCGCCCAGCGGGTCCGGGCGCTCCACCAGGCGTTGACCGTCCCGCCAGCCCTGGCGGCCAGCCTTGCCGGGGTCCGGGGTCCGGTGTTCCTCGTCGACGATCGCGCGGAGAGCGGATGGACCCTCGCGGTGGCCGCCCGGCTGCTGCGGCGGGCAGGGGTCGAAGGGGTGTTTCCGCTGGTGCTCGCCCTCCAGCCGTAGCGGAATGCGTCATCTCCGGTGTGGCGGGGCAAGGATATGAGCGGCATACCGGCGAATTCCGGTCCGCGGCCGCAAATGCTCATTGCCCCATCCTCGCGGGCCGCGCGAGAATCGGAGTGCTCCCGCTCGGCTCGTCGGCACTCTCCTGGGCCGCGCCGCGGCGCGCCCACACCTCAGCCGTGCCCGTACGCGGGCGTGTACCCGAAGGGAGGACCGTGACCTTCGGATTCGCCCCGTCCTCGACCACGTCACTGGCAGCGGCGGCCGGTGGCACGAGCCGGCACGGCAGACTGCTCGAGCCCTCCGAGTGGACGGCGGCGGGGGTTCCCCTGCTGCGCAATCCGCGCGAGGTGGTCAGCGGGCTGCACTCCCGGCACAGCCCGGTTCCGGCCACGGCCGTCATAGCCGTGCTGGGCCCCGAGGAAGAGCTCGTCGCGAGCGCCTCGTTCGTGCAGAAGTCCGTTTCGGCGGACGGCTGGGAGTACCGCAACGCGCTGCTCTCGCGGCTGCGCCGGATCATCCCGCACGACCTGCGGCGACGGACCCCGGTCCGGACGGCGGTGCTGATGTACTGCCGTGAGGGTGACGAGCGCTGGACCGAGGAGGACGGTGCCTGGATGTGGGGGCTGCGTGACGCCTGCACTCTGCACGGGCTGCGCTGCGGCGCGTACATCACGCTGACCCGCGGCGGCTGGCAGGTGCTGGGTGACGGCCGGGGCGGGCGGCGGCCCGGCTCGGACTCGCGTCCGGAGCCGCTGGGCTCCGTGACCCCCGATCTCGCACCGCTCACCCTGAGCACCGTGGGCGGCGCCGCGGAGGCCCTGCGCCGGACCGCCGCGCGCTGAGGCCCGCGTCGGCGGGCTCGGGCGCGGCGGCGCCCCGGAAACCGCTCGGCACCGCCGGCAGCGGCCGGCCGGGCGCCGGCCTTCAGCGGGGCCGGCCCCATGGCCCGCCCCGCCCCTCGCCCGTACGGGATACGGAGCGTCAGACGCTCGCGTTCAGCACGGAGTTGATCTGCGCGACGTCGCCGCACACGATCAGCAGCGCACCCGCCCGGGCGAGCGCCACCGGCAGTGCGGTGGAGGTCGCCCCGGCCGGTCCGCCGTTGGCCGCGAAGACCACGACGGGGCGGCCGGAGGCGCGCTGCACGTGCGCCGCGTCCGCGTAGAAGACGTCGTCCCCGGCGTCGTGCTGGGCCCAGTAGGAGGCCTCGCCGAAGGACAGCTCGTGTGCGGCCCACGGGTGCGGGTCGCCGGTGGTGATCACCAGGATCTCGCCGGGCGCGCGCCCGGTGTCGAGCAGCAGGTCCACTGCCTCCTCGGCCGCGTCCAGCGCACCCTCGGCGGAGGCCGGGATCAGCTGGACCTGCGGGACCGCCGCCGAGACGGACGGCGCGGCGGGGGCTGCGGGAACGGGTCCGGGGGCGGCCTGTGTCGCGCGGGGCGCGGGCGGACCGGGCCGGGGGGCGACACCCGCGGGGCTCGCCGCCGCGGGAGAGGGACCGGGGCGCCCGGGCCGGGGAACGGCTACGGGACGCGGACCAGGTACAGGGCGGGGGGTCTGCGCGGTGCGGCTCGCGGCCGGCGTGACGCGGGGACCCTGGGCACTCTCGTGAATCTGAGGCTCCTCGATGGCGGGGGTGAGAGGCGGGAGTTGATATCTATCAAACACCGGTACGAAACGTACCGGTCGGTGGCACGTGGGTGCGATCAGAAATCGAAGCCGAGTTGGCCTCCGTTTTCCAGCTCCATCGCTTCCTCGCTGCGGCGCACCTTCTTCAAGTGCCGCCACTGGGGCAGCGCGTCGAGGTAGGACCACGAGAGCCGGTGGTACGCGGTGGGCCCGCGTACCTCCAGTGCGGCCCGGTGCACGGGCGAGGGGTAGCCGGCGTTGGCGGCGAAGGCGAAGTCCTCGATTCCGTCGCCCGGTACGCCGAGTTCGGCCATCATCCGGTCGCGCCGGACCTTGGCGATCACCGAGGCCGCGGCCACGGCGACGCAGGACTGGTCACCCTTGATGACCGTACGGACCCGCCAGGGCGGGCCGAGGTAATCGTGCTTGCCGTCGAGGATCACCGCGTCGGGCCGGACCGGGAGAGCCTCCAGCGCGCGCACCGCTGCGAGCCGCAGGGCCGCCGTCATGCCGAGTTCGTCGATCTCCTCCGGGGAGGCATGGCCGAGGGCGTGTGCGGTGACCCAGTCCTCCAGGACCTCGAGCAGCACGTCGCGCCGCTTCGAGGTGAGCAGTTTGGAGTCGGTGAGGCCCTCGGGCGGCCGGCGCAGGCCGGTGATCGCCGCGCAGACGGTGACGGGGCCGGCCCAGGCCCCTCGTCCGACCTCGTCGACCCCGGCGATGACCTTGGCGCCGGTGGTTGCGCGGAGGGAGCGCTCGACGGTGTGGGTGGGTGCTTCGTACGGCATGGCGCCAGCAAGGTTACGCCGCCCCGCGCCGCCTGCACACCCCGGCCCGGGGCAAGCGGCGTCCGGGGGCGTCCGCGGGTCGGCGTGGCGCGCGCACGCGGCTGCGCCCCGGGCCCCTCGGCCGGCTTCGCGAGGTGCCCGCGCGGGGACGTGAGCGGGCGCCGCCGAGCCCGTACGGAGGCAGCCGCGGAGCTTGGCCGCGGTTCGCACGCGGAGCACCGGCACCTTCGGCCCGCCGGTCGTCTCCGCGATATCGACGGCGCGCCATTCGCTCCCGCACACCCCGGCGCGGCCCCTGAGCATCGCCGTACTCACCTCGTCGAGACCATGGGACCCGGGGCATCGGGCGCACGTCCCCCCGCTCGATTCCGCGCCGGAACCGCTCGCGGATCACCTCGCGCTCCGGCTCGCAGGCCCTTTCCGGACCACCTCGCGGAACAGGCCGGCCTGCGTGCGGTCGCATTCGCGAAGGACCGCGCGCCCAGCGCGTCCGGCGGACGGGTCACTGGCCGGGGAGCGTCACCCGGGCAGGGCCGGCAGCCACGCCGGGAGGGCCTCGGTCCGGTCCAGCCACGCCTGCGGCAGCACCGCGTCCCCGCGACCGCCCAGCACCCCGCCGACGATCGCGCAGGTGGTGTCGACATCGCCGCCCACCTGGGCGGTGGTCCAGAACGCCCGCTCGTAGTCGTCCAGCGCCCGGGCAGCCGACCACAGCGCGAAGGGCACCGTGTCGTGGGCGCTCGTGCGCCGCCCGCAGCCCAGTACCGCGGCCACCGTGGTCGCGTCGCCGTAGTCCAGCATGTCCCGCGCCCTGCGCACCCCCGCGCCCACGGCACTGCGCGGCACGAGCGCGATCACCCCGTCCAGCAGGGCCTCGGCGGTCGGCACGCCGGCCGGGGAAGCCGCCAGCGCGGCCGCGGCGGCGACGGCCATCGCCCCGCACACCGCCTCGCGGTGCTGGTGGGTGGTGTAGGCGGAGATCTCCGCCTGGTGCGTCGCCTGTTCGGGGTCGTCCGCGTACCAGGCCCCGAGCGGGGCGATCCGCATGGCGGCGCCATTGCCCCAGGAGCCCTGCCCGTTGAAGAGCTCGGCGGCCAGCGTGCGCCAGTCCTCACCCTCCCGGACGAGGCGCAGCATCCGGTTCACGGCGGGCCCGTAACCGCGGTCGAAGTCGTGGTGGTCGGCGAAGGAGGCCGCCAGCGCGTCCTGGTCGATGCGCCCGTGCGTGGCCAGCACGGCCACCACCGAGCAGGCCATCTCGGTGTCGTCTGTCCACTGCCACGGCGAGCTGCCGGCCGGCAGCTCGCGCCGCTTGAGCAGCGGATAGTTGACGGGAACGAAGTACTGGGAGCCCAGGGCGTCCCCCAGCGCCAGCCCTCGGAGGCTGGACAGGGCGCGTGCGTAGCGCGTCTCGGGAGTGGAGTCAGCGGTCATCGCGCGTCACTTTAGCCGTCCAGGTCATAAGGCTCGGGTGTGGTCCACCGCTCAAACGGGCGGTCCAGCCGGTACCGGCCATCGGGTCCCAGCTGCAGGACGCGGAATTCTCCGTTGCCCGGGTTCGACAGGGCTTCGAACTCGGCCACCGACCAGTGGAACCAGCGCATGCAGAACAGCCGCATGGTCAGCCCGTGGGTGACCAGCAGGACGTTCTCGGGATGGTCCGGCGCCTCGAAGCTGCGGTAGAGGCTCTCCAGGAAGGAACCGACGCGGTCGTAGACGTCGGCGCCCGACTCGCCCTGCGCGAAGCGGTAGAAGAAGTGGCCGTACGCGTCCCGGTACGCCTTCTGGAGCTTGACGTCGTCGCGGTCCTGCCAGTTCCCCCAGTCCTGCTCGCGCAGCCGGGGTTCCTCGCGCATGCGTACCCGTGCCGGGTCCAGCCGCAGCTCGCGGAAGGTCTGCAGGGTCCGGCGGTAGGGGGAGACGTACGCGCTGATGGTCTCCTCCCCGAAGAGCTCGCGCAGCCGCGCCCCGGCCGCCGCGGCCTGCTCGTGGCCGGCACGGGTCAGCCGCAGGGCGTGGTCGGGCTCCCGCTCGTACACCGTGTCATCGACGTTTCCCTCCGATTCCCCGTGCCGGACAAGGACGATGCGCCGTGGTCGAACCATCCCCCGACCCTATTCGGCCTCCGGGGCGCGGGGTGACCCGGGCACGCCGGGCGGGGATGACGGTTGTCCTACGGTCATACCGTCCAGCCGGGTTCGAGGTCGACCACGTCCCCGGTGAGCGCCTCGACGTCCGCCTCGGTCTGGGCGCGCAGCGACAGCCGCTCCACCCTCTCCTGCCGGTACTTGCCGTGTTCCGCCGCCGCCCGCCACATCGACAGCACCAGGAACTCCCGGCCGGGCGCCTCCCCGAAGAGGCCCCGGATCATGCCGGGCGATCCCGCCATGGCCGGGTTCCACACCTTCTCCTGCATCAGCGCGAAGTGGTCCACGCGCCCTTCCCGCACCCGGGTGTGGGCGACCCGGACCACGTCGGCGTCGCTGAAGCGCGGCTCGAAGCCCGTCTTCACGTCGAAGCGGTGGTCGAAGAGCGTGACCCTCGCGTCGGTGTAGGTGCCGTTCTGCGAGGCCGCCAGTCTGTCGTGCGAGCGGGCCATGAAGGAGTCGTAGAAGGACCGGCTCTCCCAGAAGGCGAAGACGTGCGCGACCCCCTGCCGGCCCCTGCTCCAGCCGCCGCCCTGCCCCCGGAAACCGGGTTCGCCGGGCAGCCCCGCCCACTTGCGCTGCCCGCGCTCGAACCCGCGTCGGTCCGTCACCGTGCAGCGAATCCACTTGACCAGCACCGCGCCATCGTACGGGCCGGGCGCGGCCCCGGTCAGTCCCCGGAGCGGTGGATCCGTACCAGTTCCGCCGCATCCCGCTCGGGCAGCCGAAGACCGAACTCCCGACCGAGGAGGGCGAGCAGCCGATCGGAGGCCACGGCCTCCCGCTCGGTCCGCCCGTCGGGGTACAGGCGCATGAGCTCGTGGCCCACGAGCGTCTTGCGCACGGTGTCGCCCGGGAGCTGTACGAGGGTCTTGCCCAGGAAGGCGGAGCGGGGGTGGGTGGAGCTGTAGTGGTTCAGCACGACGTAGTCGACGGGGTGGTACCGCTGCGGGGAGAAGGCGTACAGGTCCCGCCACTCCTCACCGCGGCGGGTGCGGAGCACGAGGACGCCGTCCTCCTCCTCGTGGACGGCGTACGCCCACGGGCCCTGGCGCACCTCCCCGCCGGGCCGCGCGAGCGGGACGGGCTCGCGCGGGCCCATGTAGCCGAACCCGGCGTCACAGAGCCACGGTTCGCCCTCGACGGTGACGACGAGCACCGCGTGCGTCACCGCCGGCACGGACGCGCCCCGGGTACGGTTGCGTGCCCCGCGCCCGGAGACCTCGTAGCCGATCCGCTCCAGGGCGGCGGCCAGCAGCGAGTTCTGCTCGTAGCAGTAGCCACCCCTGCGGGCGCGTACGAGCTTGTCCTCGATGGCCTCGACCTCCAGCGCGACGGGGCGGCCGAGCAGGACGTCCAGGCTTTCGAAGGGGATGGCGGCGGTGTGGGCGCGGTGCACTTCGTACAACGTCTCGAGGTCCGGCCGGAGTTCCCGCGCCGCTCGTCCCGTCCCCGTCCCCAGCCCGATCCGCTCCAGGTACGCGTCCAGGTCCAGTTCGTCCCCGCTCCACATGGCTCCCCGCTCCCCCACCGAAATCCCCGTGCCCGCGCAGACCCGGGCCCCGCACAATGATCACCATGACCGCCCTGCACACCAACCCGCTCTTCGACCGTCTCGCCACGGCGCAGCGGATCCTCGTCGCCGGTGCCGGAGGTGGCTTCGACATCTACTCGGGCCTGCCCATCGCGCTCTCCCTGCTGCACCAGGGCAAGGAAGTGCACCTGGCCAACCTCTCCTTCAGCACCCTCGCCGGCCTGCCCGCCGAGGACTGGACGGCTCCCGACCTGGCCGCCGTCACCCCGGACTCCGCGCCCCACCTGGCCTACTTCCCGGAACGGACCCTCGCGCGGTGGCTCCGGCTGCACCGCTACCCCTCGACGGTGTACGCCTTCCCCCAGGTCGGGGTGCAGCCGCTGCGCGCCGCCTACCGGGCGCTGATCGACCTCCACCGGATCGACGCGGTGGTGCTGGTCGACGGGGGCACCGACATCCTGATGCGGGGCGACGAGGCCGGCCTGGGCACCCCCGAGGAGGACCTGACCAGCGTGGCGGCGCTGGCCGCGCTGGACGACGTACCGGAACGGCTCGTGGTGTCGGTCGGCTTCGGGGTCGACGCGTACCACGGGGTCAGCCACGCCCTGGTCCTGGAGAACATCGCGGCGCTGGAGCGGGACGGGGCCTACCTCGGCGCGTTCTCGATACCCCGGGCCACACGGGAGGGCGCGCTCTTCCTGGACGCGGTGGCGCACGCCCAGGACCACACGCCGGACCGTCCGAGCATCGTGGCGGGTTCGATCGCGGCGGCCGTGCGCGGCTCCTTCGGCGACGTGCGGTTCACCGAACGCACGCGGGGCAGCGAGCTGTTCGTGAACCCGTTGATGTCCCTGTGCTTCGCCTTCGAGCTGCGCGGGCTGGCCGACCGCTGCCTCTACCTGGACCGCATCGAGGACACCCACCTGATGCGCCAGGTCCACTCCGGGATCGCGGAGTTCCGTGAGGACCTGGTCACCCGCCCCTCCCGCGCGATCCCGCACTGACGCTGCCGGCCCTCGCCCGCGCGGGCGAGTGGTCCCTCGGCCACGCCGCTGCCGTCATCGCCGCGAGGCGGGAACGGCGGAGAGGGAGCCGCCCCCCGGGGGGCGGCTCCCTCTCTCACCCGCGGGTCAACGACCTGTGCGGGGGTGTTCGATCACGGAACCGGAGCCGGTTCCGCTCGTCTCAGCTGCAGCCGCTGGTGGAGCCGCAGCCCTCGCAGATGTAGCAGGAGCCGGCGCGCTGCATCTTCGTACCGCAGGAGAAGCAGAGCGGGGCGTCGGCGGAGACGCCGAGCTGCATCTCGACCAGTTCGGCGTTGCTGTGCGCCGTCTTGGGGGCCGGGACCGGGACGGTCACGGCCGGCTTCGGGGCGGAAGCGGCCGGGACCGACGCGAGCGGCGCCGACTGGGCGAGGGACTCGGTGTCGAGCTCCTCGTCCTCGAGCGGCTCGTAGGAGCCGGTGTCGAGGTGGCGCTGGCGCTCCTCGGCGGAGTGGATGCCGAGCGCCGAGCGGGTCTCGAAGGGCAGGAAGTCCAGCGCCACGCGACGGAAGATGTAGTCGACGATGGACTGGGCCATGCGCACGTCCGGGTCGTCCGTCATACCGGCCGGCTCGAAGCGCATGTTCGTGAACTTCGCGACGTACGTCTCCAGCGGGACGCCGTACTGCAGACCGACGGAGACGGCGATCGAGAAGGCGTCCATCATGCCCGCGAGGGTGGAACCCTGCTTCGACATCTTCAGGAAGACCTCGCCCAGGCCGTCGTCCGGGTAGGAGTTCGCGGTCATGTAGCCCTCGGCGCCACCGACCGTGAAGGAGGTGGTGATGCCGGGACGGCCCTTGGGGAGGCGCTTGCGGACCGGGCGGTACTCGATGACCTTCTCGACCGCCGTGCGGATGGTCTCCTCGGCCTTCTCGGTGATCTCGGCCTTCTCCTCCTCCTTCTTCTTGGCGGAGAGGGGCTGGCCGACCTTGCAGTTGTCGCGGTAGATCGCGAGCGCCTTGACGCCCAGCTTCCACGCCTCGAAGTAGATCTCCTCGATCTCCTCGACGGTCGCCGACTCCGGCATGTTGACCGTCTTGGAGATCGCGCCGGAGATCCAGGGCTGGATCGCGGCCATCATGCGGACGTGGCCCATCGGGGAGATGGAACGCTCGCCCATGGCGCAGTCGAAGACCTCGTAGTGCTCGGGCTTGAGGCCGGGCGCGTCGACGACATTGCCGTGCTCGGCGATGTGGGAGACGATCACCTCGATCTGCTCTTCCGGGTAGCCGAGGCGGCGCAGGGCCTGGGGCACGGTGCCGTTGACGATCTGCATCGAGCCGCCGCCGACGAGCTTCTTGAACTTGACCAGGGCCAGGTCCGGCTCGACACCGGTGGTGTCGCAGGACATCGCGAGACCGATGGTGCCGGTCGGCGCGAGCACGGAGGCCTGGGCGTTGCGGAAGCCGTTCTTCTCGCCCAGGCGCAGGACGTCCTGCCAGGTCTCGGTGGCCGCGGCCCAGATCGCGTTGTCCAGGTCCTCGGTGCGCGGCGCGACGGCGTTGGCGTCGGCGTGCTGCTTCATGACGCGCTTGTGCGAGTCGGCGTTGCGGGCGTAGCCGTCGTACGGGCCGACGATGGCGGCCAGCTCGGCGGAGCGCTTGTACGCGGTGCCGGTCATCAGCGAGGTGATCGACGCGGCGAGGGTGCGGCCGCCGTCCGAGTCGTAGGCGTGGCCGGTCGCCATCAGCAGGGCGCCGAGGTTGGCGTAGCCGATGCCGAGCTGGCGGAAGGCGCGGGTGTTCTCGCCGATCTTCTGGGTCGGGAAGTCCGCGAAGCAGATGGAGATGTCCATCGCGGTGATGACGAGCTCGACGACCTTGGCGAAGCGCTCGGCGTCGAAGGACTGGTTGCCCTTGCCGTCGTCGTTCAGGAACTTCATCAGGTTCAGCGAGGCGAGGTTGCAGGACGTGTTGTCCAGGTGCATGTACTCGCTGCACGGGTTCGAGGCGGTGATGCGGCCGGACTCGGGGCAGGTGTGCCAGTTGTTGATCACACCGTCGTACTGGATGCCCGGGTCGGCGCAGGCCCAGGCGGCCTCGGCCAGCTTGCGGAAGAGCGCCTTGGCGTCGACCTCCTCGATGACCTCGCCGGTCATGCGGGCACGCAGGCCGAACTTGGTGCCGTTCTCGACGGCCGTCATGAACTCGTCGTTCACGCGGACGGAGTTGTTGGCGTTCTGGTACTGGACGGACGTGATGTCGTCGCCGCCCAGGTCCATGTCGAAGCCCGCGTCGCGCAGGGCGCGGATCTTCTCCTCCTCCTTCACCTTGGTGGCGATGAAGTCCTCGACGTCCGGGTGGTCCACGTCCAGGACGACCATCTTGGCCGCACGGCGGGTGGCGCCGCCCGACTTGATCGTTCCGGCGGAGGCGTCGGCGCCGCGCATGAAGGAGACCGGGCCGGAGGCGTTGCCGCCGGAGGAGAGGAGCTCCTTGGAGGAGCGGATGCGGGAGAGGTTCAGGCCGGCGCCGGAGCCGCCCTTGAAGATCATGCCCTCTTCCTTGTACCAGTCGAGGATCGACTCCATGGAGTCGTCGACGGCCAGGATGAAGCAGGCGGAGACCTGCTGCGGCTGGGGCGTGCCGACGTTGAACCACACCGGCGAGTTGAAGCTGAAGATCTGGTGCAGGAGGGCGTAGGTCAGCTCGTGCTCGAAGATCTCCGCGTCGGCGGGGGACGCGAAGTAGTCGTAGTCCTCGCCGGCCTTCGTGTACGTCTTCACGATGCGGTCGATGAGCTGCTTCAGACCGGTCTCGCGCTGCGGGGTGCCGACGGCTCCGCGGAAGTACTTGCTGGTGACGATGTTGACCGCGTTCACCGACCAGAAGTCGGGGAACTCGACGCCGCGCTGCTCGAAGTTGACCGAGCCGTCGCGCCAGTTCGTCATGACGACGTCACGGAGCTCCCAGTTCACCTCGTCGTAGGGGTGCACGCCGGGGGTGGTGTGGATGCGCTCGATCCGCAGGCCGCCCTTGGCGGCCTTGGTCCCCTTGGCGCGGGAACCACGTGCCGAGCTGCTCGCCGTCTCTGTCATGCCGCCTGCCTCCCATATGCGGGCAAAAACGCCCTAAAGTGCCAGCTATATTCCGCGGCACAGTGCTGTGTGTCTTCTATCTACGAATCTCGCCGTGCCGACGGGCCGGGCCGCGCTGCGGCCGAGCGGTCAGTCGGCGGCGGAGGCGGGCACGGGGACGACCGGGGGGGTCCCTCCGGGCCCGCACTCATGGGGGTGAGGCCGCGGCTCGCGCAGTTCCGCGATGGCGGTCTCGAAGTCTTCAAGGGTGTCGAACGCTCTGTAAACGGATGCGAACCGCAGGTACGCGACGAGGTCGAGCTCCTGCAACGGGCCGAGTATGGCCAGACCCACGTCGTGGGTGGTCAGCTCGGCGCTCCCGGTGGCGCGCACCGCCTCTTCGACCCGCTGGCCGAGCTTGGCGAGGGCGTCCTCGGTGACCGGCCGCCCCTGGCACGCCTTGCGCACGCCGGAGATGACCTTGGTACGGCTGAAGGGTTCGGTGACCCCGCTGCGCTTGATCACCATCAGCGAGGCCGTCTCCACCGTCGTGAAGCGACGGGAGCAGTCGGGGCACTGACGGCGCCGGCGGATCGACGTTCCGTCGTCGGTGGTGCGGCTGTCGACGACGCGGCTGTCGGGGTGCCTGCAGAAGGGGCAGTGCATGGTTCCCTCACCCTCCTCTTGGCACGATCGAATCACCCCACGGAGCCCGCCAACGACGGAGAGCGAGTCTTCGCCGGGGGCTCGTGAAGCAGCCACAAGCATATGCGATCCCAGGGACCTCAGCGGACCGAGGACCACAACTTCTGGGTGGCCGCGCCCATCCAACCACTAGATCTTGGGTTGGGCCGGATTTACACCACTCCGCGTGTCGCGGTGCCCGATGGGCGGATGCGGGGGCTTCCGGTGCCACACTGGGCACACCGCCGGGCCCCGCCCGGCCACGGCCGATCCAACCGGGAAGGGTACCGTAAGGAGCGGACGCGGAGCCGAACCCGCGTTCGGCCCGACCGGTCGGCCACACGCCTCCCGGCCGACTCCCGGACCGGCACCCACGCCGGTGAGCAACCCAGACCCACGGGCCCGGTCACCCATACACCCGCCGATCTAACCCAGGTGGACGATCCGCGATTTTTCACTCGAACGTGTGTTTGGCGCAACCTTTCGAAAGCTACTACCGTTGTCCAGCTAGGGAGAACATTTCGAGAGGGGCCGACGACGTGACCACCACCGCAGACAGTGCCACCATCACTGCCCAGAACCGCTCCCAGAGCCGACTCGAGCCGGTGCATGCCATGAATGACGCAAGTCAGAACCAGGAGGCGGAGGCCGTACGCCCCGCGCGCTCCCTGCCAGGGCGGCCTCCAGGCATCCGCGCCGACAGCTCCGGACTCACGGACCGGCAGCGGAGGGTGATCGAGGTCATCCGGGACTCCGTGCAGCGCCGCGGCTACCCGCCGTCGATGCGCGAGATCGGCCAGGCGGTCGGCCTCTCCAGCACCTCCTCCGTGGCACACCAGCTGATGGCCCTGGAGCGCAAGGGCTTCCTGCGCCGTGACCCGCACCGGCCCCGCGCCTACGAGGTGCGCGGCTCCGACCAGCCCAGCTCGCAGCCGACGGACACCACCGGCAAGCCCGCGGCCTCCTATGTTCCCCTGGTGGGCCGGATCGCCGCCGGCGGCCCGATCCTGGCCGAGGAATCCGTCGAGGACGTGTTCCCGCTCCCCCGCCAGCTCGTCGGCGACGGCGAGCTGTTCGTCCTCAAGGTCGTCGGCGATTCGATGATCGAGGCCGCGATCTGCGACGGCGACTGGGTCACCGTCCGTCGTCAGCCCGTCGCCGAGAACGGCGACATCGTCGCCGCGATGCTGGACGGCGAGGCCACCGTCAAGCGCTTCAAGCGGGAGGACGGCCACGTGTGGCTGCTCCCGCACAACTCCGCCTACCAGCCGATCCCCGGCGACGAGGCCACCATCCTCGGCAAGGTCGTGGCCGTACTGCGCCGGGTCTGAGCCCGGCCCGTCGCCCCCTCAGCCAGCTCCGGGACCCACTGCGCCGGTCCCGGAGCTGTTGCATGCCCGGGCACGGCTTCCCGCACGTCGGGCGCCTGCACCCTCCTCGTGGGCCGCCACGGCGCCCCGGGTCGCAGCCCCGCGGCCCTATTTGCCGTCGGCCTTCGCGCTCGCGTCGATGGCGGCCAGCGAGCGGCGGACCTGGTTGCGGTCCGTGGTGTACCAGAAGTCGGGCAGCGAGGCCCGCAGGAAGCTCCCGTACCGGGCCGTGGCCAGGCGGGGGTCCAGGACAGCGACGACGCCCCGGTCACCGGAGGCCCTTACGAGCCGGCCCGCGCCCTGGGCCATGAGCAGGGCGGCGTGAGTGGCGGCGACCGCCATGAAGCCGTTGCCGCCGTTCTCCTCCACCGACTTCTGCCGCGCGCTCATCAGCGGGTCGTCGGGGCGGGGGAACGGGATCCTGTCCATGATCACCAGTTGGCAGCTGGGGCCGGGCACGTCCACGCCCTGCCACAGCGAGAGCGTCCCGAACAGGCAGGTCCGCGAGTCCGCCGCGAAGGCCTTGATCAGCTCGCCCAGCGTCTCCTCGCCCTGGAGCAGGATCGGGTTGTCGAGCCGTCCGCGCAGTTCCTCCGCGGCCGCCTTGGCGCCGCGCATGGAGGAGAACAGGCCCAGGGTGCGGCCTCCCGCCGCCTCGATCAGCTCCGCCAGCTCGTCCATCATGTCGCCGCGGGTGCCCTCGCGGCCCGGCGTGGCCAGGTGCTTCGCGACGTAGAGGATGCCCTGCTTGGGATAGTCGAACGGGGACCCGACGTCCAGCCCCCGCCACACCGGCGCCCCCTCGCCCTCGACGCCTTCCGGGGAGAGGCCGAGCGAGGCCGCGACCCCGTTGAAGTCGCCGCCCAGCTTGAGGGTGGCGGAGGTGAGGACCACCGAGCGGTCCTCGAAGAGCTTCTCGCGGAGCAGCCCGGACACCGAGAGCGGGGCGACCCGCAGGGTGGCGCCGAAACGGTCGTGGCGCTCGTACCAGACGACGTCGTACTCGGAGCCGTTCGTGATCCGCTCCGCCACGGTGTGGACGTTCTCCACGGCGGCGAGGGCCTGCTTGCGGACGGCGTCCTCGTCGTGGACGGACTTGTCGCGGGTGGCGCCGATCGCGGAGATCACGTTGCGCGCGGAGTCGCGCAGGGACATCAGCGCATAGCCGAGGTCTTCGGGGACCTCCTCCAGGCGACCGGGCAGCGCCAGCTCCATCACCCGCTCGAAGGTTTCCGAGGCGGTCTGCAGGGCGTCCGCGGTCTTCTCGTCGACCAGCTTCGCGGCCCGCTTCACGGCCCGGTTGACCTGGCCGGGGGTGAGTTCGCCGGTGGCGACGCCGGTGACGCGGGACACCAGCTCGTGCGCCTCGTCCACGATCAGCACCTCGTGCTGCGGCAGCACGGGGGCGCCCTCGATGGCGTCGATGGCGAGCAGCGCGTGGTTGGTGACGACCACGTCGGCGAGCTTGGCGCGCTCACGGGCCGCCTCGGCGAAGCACTCCGCGCCGTACGCGCATTTCGTGGCGCCCAGGCATTCGCGGGAGGAGACGGAGATCTGGCTCCAGGCCTTGTCGGAGACGCCGGGGGTGAGGTCGTCGCGGTCGCCCGTCTCGGTCTCGTCCGCCCAGTCGCGCAGGCGCAGCAGGTCCTTGCCCAGCTTGCTGGTCGCGGTGGCCGCCTCGAACTGGTCGAAGAGACCCTCCTCCTCGTCCTGCGGGACCCCCTCGTGCAGGCGGTGCAGGCACAGGTAGTTCGACCGGCCCTTGAGCATGGCGAACTGCGGCCGTCGGCGCAGCTGCGGATGCAGCGCCTCGACCGTGCGCGGCAGGTCGCGCTCGACGAGCTGGCGCTGGAGGGCGAGCGTCGCCGTGGCGACGACCACGCGCTCGCCGTGCGCGAGGGCCGGCACCAGGTAGCCGAGGGACTTGCCGGTGCCGGTGCCGGCCTGGATCAGCCGGTGGGAGTTGTCGTCGATCGCTTCGGCGACGGCTTCGGCCATGGCCACCTGGCCGGGCCGCTCCGTACCGCCGACGGCGGAGACGGCGGCGTGCAGCAGGTCGGGGAGGGAGGGCTTCGTCATAGCACTGCCAACCCTACGGGGCGCCACCGACAGCGACCGCATCGATCACTCTTCAGGGGCCGTGCAGGGGGTTGGGGACGGTTCCGTGGACGACGGCGCTCGGCCGGTCCGGCCGGTCGCGGTAGCCGTCCGCGTGGAGGCGGTTGCGGTTGAGGCAGAGCCGGTCGATCCGTTCCGTCAGCAGGTCGAAGAGGCGGTGGCGGTCCTTGTCCTCGGGGAAACGGGCCTGATAGCGGAGGATCTCCGCCCGCACGAGGGCCCAGAACTCGCTCTCGGGCACGTCGAGCCGGTCCTCGCACAGGGCGGCCAGGTAGCGGAAGACGCCGACGAACAGTCCCGAATGGATGAACTGGGTGAGGAAGCCGGGCGGCTCCGTGAGCAGCGCCGCCCGGACCTCGTCGGGCATGGACGCGTGCTCCGGCAGGGGCGTACCGCTGATGTTGACGTCGTCCACGAAGTCCTTGACCGCGAGGCGGACCGGGACGTCCTGCTCGTCGAAGATCACGACGGTGTTCTCGCCGTGCGGAGAGAACACGGTGCCGTAGCGGTAGAGGAAGTGGAGCAGCGGCGGCAGCAGGGCGGCGAAGAGCCGGCGCAGCCAGGCTTCGGGGGTGAGGCCCGAGCGGGCGACGAGCTCGGCGGTGAAGGAGCGGCCGCGCGGATCGACGTGGAGGAGGCAGGCGAGGGTGCGGGCCCGCTCCCCCGGGGCGAGCCGGCCGGCCAGCGGCTCGCGCCAGATCGCTCCGAGGAGCTCCTTGTACTGGTAGGGGACCTCGGGGAGCCGGTCGTACACGGGGTGGCGGACGGTGACCGAGGCGACCTCGCCCAGCAGGACGACCCGGCATTCGTCGCGCAGGAAGGCGTCGGAGTCGCGGAGCGAGTGGATCCAGGAGGTGACGGCGGGCGCGGCCAGGCTGAGGTCGCTGGGCAGGCCGCGCCAGACGGTGGTGTTGAAGACCGACAGCGGGAGTTTGACGCTGAGGCGGTCGGGGCGGGTGAGGTTGAGGAAGGTGCGGATCGACTGTTGCGGGATCCTGTCGTCGGGGTCGGCGGGGAGCGGCACCAGGGTGCCGGAGGCGAGATCGGGGGCGAAGAGGGGGAGGACGATCTCGTCCCACTGCCAGGGGTGGACGGGCAGGTACAGGTAGCGGAGCGGGTCGAGGCCCCGGTCGCGCAGGATCCGGTCGAACGCCGCCCGGGTGACGGGGTCCAGCTCGGCCGCGTAGAGCCGCGCCGGATCCTCGAGTCCGGCGGTGCCCCGGTACTCCGCCAGGGAGGTGTGGGCCGCGAGCCACGGCAGCCGCTGCCGGGTGCGCGCCTCGGGGGCCCAGGCGGCGGCGTCCGCGGCGGACCATCCGACCCGGCCCTTGTTGAGGACGAGCCAGGGGTGGCCGGTCTGGTGGCCTTCGAGCGCCGCGTAGTCCAGATCGGCGAGGACGTCCGCGGTGAGCGCGTGGTGGTCGAGCCGGGCGTCGGCGGCGAGGGTGGAACCGAGCTCGTGGATCAGGTGGCCGAGGGTCGGCCCGTCGAGCCGCAGGAGGGTGCGGGCCCGGACGAGGAAGCCGTACGGGTCCCCGAACGCGAGCGGGGGCTCCGTCGCGGGGCCCGGCGGCGTCAGCGTGATCGTGTCCGCGCTGACCTGCCAGCTTCCGTAGGCGCGGCGGCGGGCGCGGAAGCCCAGGCTGCTGCCGTCGTCGAGGGTCAGGGTCCAGGCGTCACCGGCCGTCGAGGGCGCCGGGACGGGGCTGATGATCTCCTCGTACGCGAACTCGCCGAGCATCTTGGCCAGTAGCCGGCGCGCCGCGAGGTCCCAGGTGGGCCGGTTGAGTTCGGGCGGCGTGCACGGATGTTGTGGCGACGGGGGAACGTCGTCTTCGAAGGAGCCGGGGACTGCGGAGAAATTCGGCACGGGACTCCTCGAATATCGGGAACCTTGCTGCGGGCCGTGAAGTTCTGGAGATGAGAGCTGTGAAAACCGAAGACGCGAACTGGGCCTGGATAGAGGGCACGAGCTGGATGAGCCTGATATCCGGGAGGACCCTATGACCGTATGACCGGGGCGCCGATCAGAGCAGATTGCGCAGCGCCCGCTCACGGATCATCAGGGCGGCTCGCTTCCCGGGGAGGTCGATTTCCGTGGAATAGCGGAAACCGGCGTTCATGAAGGCTGAAACGGAGGGGGTGTTGCGAATGTCCGGTTCCGCGATGACGCGTGTGCAGCGGGGGCGGTTGTCGAAGACGAGCTCGGTGACGGCGCGCAGCAGCATGGTGCCCAGGCCCCTGCCCCGGTTCGTGCCGTCTCCGATGAGCAGGTGGATACCCGTGTCGTGGGAGCACGCCGGGTAGTGAAAGGAAACCGGGTCCAGGTCGGCCCGGTAGATCTCCCAGTAGCTCATGGGGCTGCCGTCGAGGAGGCCGAGGCAGGGGATGCTGTGGCCGTCGCCGTCGAGCTGGGCGCGCAGGTGCGACGCGGTGACGGCGGCGGATCCGCTGAGCTCCCAGTAGGCGGCCACCTCGGGGTCGTTCATCCAGCCGGTGAGCAGTTCCAGGTCCCGGTCCGGCCGTACGGGTTCGAGACGGAAGGCTCCGGCCGGTGTCGCGGCCGCGCCCCAGCCCGCTGGTGAGTCGAGAAGGTCCGCCTCGGCGAGCAGGGGCAGCAATCCGACGGTGAAGCGGTGCGCGGTGACCTCGTGGGAGGCGGGGCCGCCGAGGGGGCTCGTCGTGGTGTCCGTGGGAGGCATGGGGGCTCTTCTCGGTGTCGGTGGGAGCGCGTCAGTCGTGGAGGGGGTTGGTGATGGTGACGTAGACGGACTGGCTGTCGACGGGGCCCACGAGCTCGTCGAGGCCGCCCAGGCGGGTGAGCAGGTTCGCCTTGCAGCGGAGGGTGGGCGAGTCGAGCAGTTGCGCGGGGACCGGTCCGAGGCGGGATGCCTTGCCGAGGAAGCGGCGGAAGGCGGCGAGGAGCACGCGCTCGTCGGCGAGCCGTTGGGATCCGAAGGCGCCGATGAGGCCGATCACGTTGTTGATGCCGAGGTAGTAGGCGAAGCGTTCGTCGGCGACGGCGTCCGGGACGAAGGTGTCGCTGGCGCCGCCGATGCCGGGGAGGCGTCGTTCCAGTTCGGCGCGCCGGGAGTCGCGGAAGTAGTAGCCCTGGTTGTCGCGGAAGCGGCCGCCGACGGGCCAGCCCGCCCGGTCGAGGAGGACCAGGGTGTTCTGCTGGTGCGCCTCGAGGGCGATGCCGGCGAGTGCGTCGAAGGCGAGGACCGGCAGGACGACGTGGTCGAGGTAGCGCAGGAACCACTCGGTGGCGACGGCTGAGACGGGGCGGCCGGTGGTGAGGGCGAGCCGGGAGAGGGTGTCGGCGAGCCGGGAGCGCATCGCGGTCCGCCCGGGCCACGGGCGGAGGGAGGTCAGGGCGGCGACGCAGACGGCGTCGTCGTCGGAGTGGAAGGGGTTGTGGCGCAGGACGGCGTCGAATCCCCGGACGGGGGTGCCGTCCAGGGCGTCGACGGCGACCCAGGCGGGGTCGCGCACGATGTCGAAGCCGGGGTGGGCGGTCTGCCACTGCTCGGCGAGACCGGTGCGCAGCAGGCGGTGGACTTCGACGCCGCGGTGGAGTTCCTTGCGGAGGTTCTCGCGCCGGCAGTTGGTGATGCGCAGGCCGAGGGAGAGCTTGAGCATCGCCGGGGCGCCGGGGCGGTGGACGGTGCGGACGGAGGAGGTGGGGTACCAGGGGGCGCCGTGCGGGCCCAGGTCGCTGATGAGTCCCGCGTCGCGGAGGGCGGTGACGGCGGGGCGGTGGAGGAGGTCGCGGGCCTGCCACGGGTGCAGGGGAAGGGCGGTGGTGCCGGGGGGCAGCGGGAGTCCGGGGGCGAGCCGGGTGAGGAGCTGGGCGGCGGAGACCGGGCGGCCGCGTTCGGTCCATGAGGAGTCGGTGGCGAGGGCGTCGGGCGCGACCGCGATCCAGTGCAGGGGGAAGGAGCCGTGGAGTTCGGGTGAGTAGAGGCGTACTTCGGTTCCGGAGAGTCCTTCGCGGCTCTTGGGGTCCGGCTGGAGGGGGTGGCCGAGGAGGAGGGACTGTTCGGCGGTGAGGAAGAGGTCCCCCGCGACGGGGGCCGGACCGGTGGGGCGCCGGCGCCGGTCGGCGATGAACTCGGCGGTGCGGCGCACCGAGTCGGCGACCCGGCCGACGAGGTCGGTGCCGCTGCGGCCGTCGCCCTGCCGGGCGAGCAGAGCGGCGAGGGTGACGGCGTCCACGGCCGGGGCGTGGGCCGGGGCACCTTCGAGGCGGGCGGGGCCGAAGCGGTGCCAGCCCGCCGGGGACCAGTACCGGACGGGCACGAGCAGGGCGGCCGCGGACGCGGGGAGGGGGATGCGGAGCAGGGTTCCGGCGGGCCCGTCGGGGCGGCCGATGCCGCTCTCGCGTACCCAGCACCGCAGCAGGTTCTCCACCGTGGCGGATTCGGCGGCTGTGGCCGGGTCGGGGTGGTCCAGCAGGTCGGGCAGCGCCGCCGGGTCGGGGCCGGCGGGTCCGGGGCCGCCCACCCGGGGGCGGAGGGTGCCGTCCTTCTGCCGGGGCACGGTGCCCGCCGGGGGCTGGGCGGGCGTGGCCTGCGCCGCCGGGAGTCCGGGTGAGGGCGCGGGCACCGCTCCGGCCCGGTGCCGTCCGGGGTCGGCCCGCTCCGGCTCCGCCGCTGGGGGTGCCGCCGGCCGCTGGGGCCGTGCGGAGTCCGGGTGGGGGCCCGTCGGTGCCTGAGCGGCGGCGGGCGCCTCGGGTTCCGCGGGGCCGGCGGGCTGCGCGGGGCGGGGCGCGGCCGCCGGGCCGGGGTGGCCGGGGGCGGCCACGGGCTGCGCCGGGGCCGGGCCGGGCTCGCCGGGAGGTGCCGCCTGCGCCGGGCCGGGACGGTGAACAGGACCGGGCGCCGGGTGGGCCGGAGCGGCCGCGGCTGCGGGGGCGACGGCAGCCGAGGCCGCCTCAGCCGGACCGGGGGCAGGTGGCAGCACCGCCGCAGCGGCGGCGCGGGCCTCAGCCGGGTGGGCCGGGGTGGACGGGAGGGGGGCGGGGGCCGACGGGGCGGGGGCGAGGCAGCCCGGCACCGGAGCCGGGTTCGCCGTGCCCGGCGGGAGGGAGCCGGGGGCCGGGCCGCTCGGCGTCGCAGTCGAGACCGGCGGGAGGGGGGCGGGGGGTGGGGTGGCCGGGCCGGCGGGGCGGGGGCTGGTGGAGGGGTCGGGCATCGGGGGTCCTTCGCGTGCGGTCAGTGGGGCCGGCGGGCGGCGGCGGGGATCGAGTCGGCGAGCCGGTCCAGGACGGCTGCTGCCTGTTCGTCGGTCAGGGTCAGCGGCGGCAGCAGACGGACGACGCTGGAGTGGCGGCCTCCGAGTTCGACGATCAGGCCGCGGCCGAGGCACTCCTCCCGCACGGCGGCGGCGAGGGCGGGTGCGGCGGCGCCGGTCTCCGGGTCGACGAGTTCGACGCCGATCATCAGGCCGCGGCCCCGGACGTCGCCGATGCAGGGCTGGTCCGCCGCCAGGCCGCGCAGGGCCGTCAGCATCCGCTCGCCCAGGGCGGCCGCACGCTCGGCGAGCCCGTTGCGGCGGACGTAGGCGAGGGTGGCGGTGCCCGCGGCCATGGCGAGCTGGTTCCCGCGGAACGTTCCGGCGTGTGCTCCCGGAGCCCAGACGTCCAGTTCGGCCCGGTAGACGATCACGGCCAGGGGCAGGCTGCCGCCGATCGCCTTGGACAGGACCATCACGTCGGGGACCACCCCGGCGTGGTCGACGCCCCAGAATGCGCCGGTGCGGCCCACCCCGGTCTGCACCTCGTCCGCGATCAGCGGGATGCCCCGGGCGGCGGTGATCTCCCGCATCCGGCGCAGCCAGGCGTCGGGGGCCGGGTGGACCCCGCCCTCGCCCTGCACGGGCTCGACGATCATGGCGGCGGGCGCCGGCACCCCGCCCTTGGGGTCGTCGAGCAGGCTCTCGGTCCAGCGGGCGCCGAGCAGCGCGCCCTCGGCCCCGCCGACTCCGAACGGACAGCGGTGGTCCTGCGGGTAGGGCAGCCGGGTCACCCGTACGTCGCCGGCACCGCCCGACGCCTCCAGCGCCCCGGCGGTCATACCGTGGTACGCGCCGGTGAAGGTGAGCAGCCCGGTGCGTCCGGTGGCCGAGCGGACCAGCTTCAGGGCGGCTTCGACGGCGTCGGTCCCGGCGGGCCCGCAGAACTGGACGCGGGCGTCGGCGGCCAGAGCGGCCGGCAGGTTCTCGAAGAGCTCGGTGGTGAAGGCGTCCTTGACCGGGGTGGCCAGATCGAGGACGTGCAGCGGAGCCCCCGAGTCGAGGACTCCCCGGATGGCTTCGAGGACGACGGGGTGGTTGTGGCCGAGGGCGAGGGTGCCCGCGCCGGAGAGGCAGTCGAGGTAGCGCCGCCCGTCGGCGCCCTCGATCGTCAGCCCCCGGGCGCGCACGGGGACGATGGGCAGCGAGCGGGCGTAGGTCCGGGCGGCGGATTCCCGCAGCGACTGCCTGCGCAGGATGCCCTCCGCCGAGGCGGGTCCCCGCCCGGCCTGGGCCGGGACCTGCGGCGCGGCCCGCGTCCCCGCGGGCGCGGGGGTCGGCGGTGCGGGGGCGGTCGCGGCCTGCGGGGGCATCTGTACCGCGGCTGCGGTCGGCTCGGTCACGGCCACGACTGTCGGTCCTCCCGCAGGCTGGTCTTCCGGATCGCGCGTCGAACACGCGCGCTGCTGCACCATCCCCCGTACGTACCAACGACGGTGGCGGCTTCGGATCACGGTTCGTCCGAAGATCCTTGCGGTCCGGACGCCGGACGCCGGACGCCGGGGCGGCGGCGGCAGGAACCACCGACCCGGGGACGGCCGTCTTAGGCCTCGGCGGCATAGTGGGGGTTCTGCGATCCACCTCGATCGACTGATCGACTCCGTCTCAACACCTCGAAACTCCAGGGGGACTCACGACATGCGACCGAACCGACCGGTCACCGCGCTCCTCAGTGCGGCCGCGCTCGCGCTGACCGCCTCGGCCTGCGGACCCGGCGACGGTGAGGCCGGCTCCGACGCCAAGCCGACCGTGGCCGCGAGCCTGCCGTCCGGCGCGGCGGACGGGCTCAAGATCCCGGACGAACTCAAGGACAAGCTCAAGCAGCACGGCTTCGACCTGGAGAAGTGGAAGGGGGGCGCGTGGAAGAACTGGAAGAAGGAGGACTGGCTCCGCGAGGCGGGCGACTACGTCAACCCGATCATCGACGGTCTCTGGGATCCGGACCGGATGCGTGACGCGGAGCAGCCGCAGCGCCCGGCCGTCGACCCGGACGCCGGCAAGGACCAGGGCGTCACCGACCCCACCCCGGCTCCGGTGGCCGCCAAGCCGGCCGCCGCGCCGTACCACACGAGCGTTCCGGCGTCCGGCAAGGTCTTCTTCGACGGTCCCGAGGGCTCGATGGTCTGCTCGGCGACCGTGGTGAAGGACCCGGCCCGCCCGGGCAAGTCCAACATGGTCTGGACGGCGGGTCATTGCGTGCACGCCGGCAAGGCCGGCGGTTGGTACCGCAACATCGCCTTCGTCCCCTCCTACAACAACGCGGGCAAGCCGGCGGCGGCGCTCAAGGGCGCGCCGCGCGAGCAGGTGGCCCCGTACGGCGTGTGGTGGAGCGACTGGGCGCAGACCTCGGACCAGTGGATCGCGACCGGCGGTCCGACGGGTGGCGCGGGTGCCCCGTACGACTTCGCGGTGCTGCACGTGACGCCGGAGAAGGGCGGCGGCAAGTCGCTGGAGGAGACGGTCGGTACGGCGCTGCCGGTGGAGTTCAACGCGCCGGCGGTGGGGAAGATCGCGGGCGTGACGGCGACGGGCTACCCGGCGGCGGCTCCGTTCGACGGGCAGAAGGCGTTCCAGTGCGCGGACAAGCCGGGCCGGCTGGCGCTGCGGCAGGCGGACCCGGTGATGTACCGCATCGGCTGCACGATGACGGGCGGTTCCTCCGGGGGCGGCTGGGTCGCGACGGGTGCCGACGGCAAGCCGGCGCTGGTGTCGAACACCTCGATCGGTCCGGCCAAGGCCGGCTGGCTGGCCGGTCCGAAGCTGGGCCCCGAGGCCAAGGGCATCTATGACGCGGTGAGCGCCAAGTTCAAGTAGGAACCCGCGCGGAGCGGAGCGGACCCGGTCCGCACGTGACGGAGGGCCCCCGCTGGTGCGGGGGCCCTCCGTCGTGCGGGCGTGTCGCGCCCTTACTGCTTGGCGGGCACGTACGGCGTCAGCTCCGCCGCCAGTTCCGCGTGGACCCGCGCCTTGAGCAGGGTGCCCTCCGGGGTGTGCTCCTCGGAGATCACCTCGCCCTCGGCGTGCGCCCGCGCGACCAGCGCGCCGCGGGTGTACGGCACGAGTGCCTCCACCTCGACCGCGGGCCTGGGCAGCTCGGCGTCGATGAGCGCGAGGAGTTCCTCGATGCCCTGGCCGGTGCGGGCCGAGACGGCGATGGAGTGCCGCTCGATGCGCAGCAGCCGCTGGAGGACGAGCGGGTCGGCGGCGTCCGCCTTGTTGATCACCACGATCTCGGGCACGTCGACCGCGCCGACCTCGCGGATGACCTCGCGCACCGCCGCCAGCTGCTCCTCCGGTGCCGGGTGCGAGCCGTCCACGATGTGCAGGATGAGGTCGGAGTCGCCGACCTCCTCCATCGTGGAGCGGAACGCCTCGACGAGGTGGTGGGGCAGGTGCCGGACGAAGCCCACGGTGTCGGCCAGGGTGTAGACGCGGCCGGAGGGGGTTTCGGCCCGGCGCACGGTCGGGTCGAGGGTGGCGAACAGTGCGTTCTCCACCAGTACGCCCGCGCCCGTGAGGCGGTTGAGGAGCGAGGACTTGCCTGCGTTGGTGTAGCCGGCGATGGCGACCGAGGGGACCTTGTTGCGGCGGCGTTCCTGCCGCTTGATGTCCCGGCCGGTCTTCATCTCGGCGATCTCCCGGCGCATCTTCGCCATCTTCTCGCGGATGCGGCGCCGGTCGGTTTCGATCTTGGTCTCACCGGGGCCTCGGGTGGCCATGCCGCCACCGCCGCCGCCACCCATCTGCCGGGAGAGCGACTGACCCCAGCCGCGCAGTCGCGGCAGCATGTACTGCATCTGCGCGAGTGCGACCTGCGCCTTGCCCTCTCGGGACTTGGCGTGCTGGGCGAAGATGTCGAGGATGAGGGCGGTCCGGTCGACGACCTTGACCTTGACCACGTCCTCGAGCGCGATGAGCTGGCCGGGGCTGAGCTCGCCGTCGCAGACGACGGTGTCGGCCCCGCTCTCGAGCACGATGTCGCGCAGCTCGCGGGCCTTGCCGGAACCGATGAAGGTCGCCGGGTCGGGCTTGTCGCGGCGCTGCATCACACCGTCGAGCACGAGGGCGCCCGCCGTCTCGGCGAGGGCCGCGAGCTCCGCGAGGGAGTTCTCGGCGTCGCTGACCGTGCCGGAGGTCCACACACCGACGAGGACCACGCGCTCCAGGCGGAGCTGGCGGTACTCGACCTCGGTGACGTCCTCGAGTTCGGTCGAGAGACCGGCCACGCGGCGCAGGGCCGCGCGCTCGGAGCGGTCGAACTGGTCGCCGTCCCGCTCGCCGTCGATCTCGTGGCTCCAGGCGACGTCCTCTTCCATCAGGGCATCGGCCCGAAGGCTCTCGGTGAAGCTCTGCGAGTCCCGCACGTTCTGCGCGTCCCGCGGGTCCTGGGAAGGGGAAGAAGAGGAGGTCATTGGATCCTTACGTCGATTCGATGGTGTCGCGCCGGCCGGTTCCGACGCCCGGCCGGTTCAGCCAGGGCCAAAGGTACCGCTGTGCGTGACATAACACTGTCACTTCCAACGCGTGGTCCGGTCCGGAGATTCCCCGGGGTGGTTCCCGGAGCGGGATTCCGCCGGGTCCCCGGTCGGACTCGTCGATGGTGTCATGCCCGTTCCTCGCCCGTCATACCGTTTTTCCCGCCGCTACGGCTTCCCCGAGGCCCCGGCCGGTGCGGCCGGGGAGGACGCCGGTGCGGCCGGGGAGGACGCGGGGCCGCCCCACTCCGGGTGTCCGGGCATCGCCGGGGTGGTCTCCCCGTACAGCCACGGCCGCAGGAAGGCCGTGAGGTCGCGTCCGGCCTCCTGCGAGGCCAGCCGTACGAAGTCCTCCGTGCCCGCGATCCCGTCCTTGTGCTCCGCCACCCAGCGCCGCTCGACCCGGTCGAAGGCCGCGGCGCCGATCTCCTGGCGCAGGGCGTAGAGGATCAGAGCGGCCCCGTCGTAGACGGCGGGGCGGAAGAGGCCGATCTTCTCGCCGGGCGGGGCCGCCTTCGGGGCGGCCGGGGGGCCGCCCTGGGCCCGCCACTGGTCGGAGCGCTGGTAGGCCTCGCGCATCCGCCGCTCCAGGGGGTACTTGCCGAGCCCGTCGGCGTACAGGGCCTCGTACCAGGTGGCGTGCCCCTCGTTGAGCCACAGGTCGGACCAGGTGCGCGGGGTCACGCTGTCGCCGAACCACTGGTGGGCGAGCTCGTGGACCATGATGGACTCCACGTACCACTCGGGGTAGCCGGCCGCCTCCCCGGCGAACAGGCCGTGCTCGAACAGCGAGAGCGTCTGGGTCTCCAGCTCGAAGCCGGTCTTCGCCCGGGCGATGAGCACCCCGTAGTTCTCGAAGGGGTAGCGGCCCACGCGCTCCTCCATCCACGCCACGTGCCCGGCGGTCTTCGCCAGCCAGGGCTCCAGCCGCTGGCGGTCCGCGGCGGGCACCACGTCGCGCAGCGGCAGGCCGTGCGGGCCGGTGCGGTGGAGGACGGCGGAGCGGCCGACGGAGACCTGGGCCAGCTCCGTGGCCATCGGGTGCAGGGTCCTGTACGTCCACTCGGTGGCGCCTCCCGCGCGGGCGGCGGGGAGGGCGCCGGGCAGCCCGTTGGCGACGGCCGTGTAGCCGTGGGGGGCGGTGATCCGGAAGGTGTAGTAGGCCTTGTCGGCGGGGTGGTCGTTGCAGGGGAAGACCCGGTGGGCGGCGTCGGCCTGGTTGGCCATGGCGAGGCCGTCCTCGGTGGTGACCCACCCTCCGTCGGAGGCCCTGCCGCGCGGGTCGCTGGTGTGCCGGACGGTGATGCGCAGGGGGGCGCTCGCCGGGACCGGGTGCGCGGGGGTCAGTACGAGGTCCTCCCCGGCGGCCTCGAAGCGCGCGGGCTGCCCGTTGACCTCGACGGCGGAGACGGTTCCGTGCGTGAAGTCGAGGTTGATCCGCTCCAGCGGTTCCACGGTGCGGGCTTCGATGGCGGTGATCGCGTCGAGGGGGCTGCGGTTGTCCTTGTACGTGAAGGACAGGTCGTAGGAGAGGACGTCGTAGCCGGGGTTGCCCAGCTCGGGGAAGAGCCGGTCGCCGATGCCCAGCGGTTTCGGCGGGGGCAGCACGGCGGCGACGAGGGTGAGCGAGGCCGCGGCGAGCAGGGAGGCGCGCAGGCGCGGGGAGGTGAGCTGCATCCCCCACCGCTTACCAGCGCCGCTCGCGGGCCCGCGAGCGGCGCGCGACGACTCCACCCGAACGAGGCGCCGGAGCCGGGCACAGGACTGCGTACACCCGCGCGGCACTTCCGCGCACGTACCTCTCCGCGAACCCTCACCGAGCCGGGAACCACCCCTGGCGCGCCCCGGTACGCCTATGCCCCCACACCCCCACGCTCCCCCGAACCCCCAGCACGCCCCCGCCGCTCCCCCGGTCTTCCCCCGGAGCCTTCCCCAGCCCCCCGAGCCCCGCCCCTCGCGCGGAGCGGCCCCTACACCCGGCTCACGTCGTACACGCCGGGCACGTCCCGCATCGCCCGCATCAGCGCGGGCAGTACCGCCGCGTCGGGCAGTTGCAGCGTGTAGCTGTGCCGGACCCGCTGTTCCACGGGCGGTTCCACGGTGGCGGAGACCACTTCGACCCCCAGCCGGGCGATGGCCTCGGTCAGGTCTGCCAGCAGGTGCGGGCGCCCGAACGATTCGGCGTTGAGCGTGACCCGGCAGTCCGCGGTGGCCCGCCAGTGCACGGCGACCGAGGTGCGGCCCAGGGCGCGCATCTGGGCCACGGCCGGGCAGTGGACGCGGTGGACGGTGACGGCGCCGCCGCGTACGAGGAACCCGGCGACCGCGTCGGGCGGTACGGGGGTGCAGCATCCGGCGAGGCGGACGTGCGCGTCGGGCAGGTCGGCGACGGCGTTGCCCCCGCCGCCGCGCAGCCCGGGCACCGACAGCGGCGCGCGGGGCGCGGCGGTGGCGGGTCCGGGGCCGTCGGGGTGGGACTGGAGCCAGCTGCTGATGGCGATCCGGGCGGCCGGGGTCCTGGCGTGCTCCAGCCAGTCGGGGGCGGGCCCGGAGGAGGCGTCCTGCGCGAGGAGCAGCTGGACGGTGTCGCCGTCGGAGAGCGGCGAGGAGAGGGAGGTGAGGCGCCCGTTGACGCGGGCGCCGATACAGCCGTGGGCCGCCTCGCCGTGCTGCGCGTAGGCGGCGTCGATACAGCTGGCCCCCGGGGGCAGGCCCAGCGTGCCCCCGTCGGCGCGGAAGACGGTGATCTCCCGGTCCTGGGCCAGTTCGGCGCGCAGCACGCTCCAGAAGGTGTCGGGGTCGGGTGCGGACTGCTGCCAGTCGAGGAGCCGGGAGAGCCAGCCGGGGCGGGTGGGGTCGACGCGTTCCTCGTCGCAGTCGGCGGTCTCGCCGCCGGTGGCGTAGGGGTTGCCGAGGGCGATGACGCCGGCTTCGGCGACGCGGTGCATCTGGCGGGTGCGGACGATGACTTCGGCGACGTACCCCTCGGGGACGGCGACGGCGGTGTGCAGTGACTGGTAGAGGTTGAACTTCGGGACGGCGATGAAGTCCTTGAACTCCGAGACGACCGGGGTGAAGCAGGTGTGGAGTTCGCCGAGCACCCCGTAGCAGTCGGCGTTCTCGGCGACGAGGACGAGGATGCGGCCCAGGTCGGAGCCGCGCAGTTCGCCGCGTTGCCGGGAGATGCGGTGGACGGAGACGAAGTGCCGCGGCCGTACCTGGACCTCGGCGGCGATGCCGGCGTCGCGCAGGACGGTGCGTACGGATTCGGCGATGGCGGCGAGGGGGTCGTCCTCGCCCGCGTGGGCGGCGATGAGGGCGCGGGTGTGCTCGTACTCGTCGGGGTGCAGGATGGCGAAGACGAGGTCTTCCAGCTCGGTCTTGAGGGCCTGGACGCCGAGGCGTTCGGCGAGGGGGATCAGGACGTCGCGGGTGACTTTGGCGATGCGTGCCTGTTTCTCGGGGCGCATCACGCCGAGGGTGCGCATGTTGTGGAGCCGGTCGGCGAGTTTGATGGACATGACGCGGACGTCGTTGCCGGTGGCCACGAGCATCTTGCGGAAGGTCTCGGGTTCGGCGGCGGCCCCGTAGTCGATCTTCTCGACCTTGGTGACGCCGTCGACGATGAAGCAGACCTCGTCGCCGAACTCCGCCCGGACCTGTTCGAGGGTCACATCGGTGTCCTCGACGGTGTCGTGGAGGAGGGAGGCCGTCAGGGTGGTGGTCTCGGCGCCGAGTTCCGCGAGGATGAGGGTGACGGCCAGGGGGTGTGTGATGTAGGGCTCGCCGCTCTTGCGCATCTGGCCGCGGTGGGAGTGCTCGGCGAGCACATAGGCCTTCCGCAGAATGGACAGATCGGCGTCCGGATGGTGGGCGCGGTGGGCTTCCGCTACGTGTCCGATGGCGTCCGGCAGGCGGTCGCGGGACGTGGGTCCGAGCAGGGCCGCGCGGCCCAGGCGGCGCAGATCGAGTCGGCTCCGGCCTCGTCTGCGCAGCTCAGGGCGGATCTCGGCGTGTGCTTCTGGGTTCGTGGCCTCTGCACTCATGGGCACCTCCGGCGGCTTCGACCGGCGGTGGCGGGCATGGGGTGAGCCCTCAGGGCCGGTGCCTGATGTTACCGACCCCACCACGTGGCGCAGTCCACCTCTTGCTCAGCGTGAAACGGATCACCCATGAGAGGGAATCTTCAGGCGAAGGCCGTTTCCGTCAGCCAGTCGGCCTCGAACTCGCCGGAGGCCACGATGACGGCCGGTCCGGTCATGTCCACGCGGCCGTCGGGGTGTTCGGTGATGACGAGGGTGCCGCCGGGAAGGTCGACGGTGTACGAGACGGGCCGGCCGGTCTCGGCGGGGTCGGCTCCGTCCCGCCGGATGGCGGCCACGGCGACGGCGCAGGCACCGGTGCCGCAGGAGCGGGTCTCGCCGGAGCCGCGCTCGTGGACGCGCATGGCGACGTGCCGGGGGCCGCGGTCGACGACGAACTCGACGTTGACCCCGGTGGGGTAGGCGGAGGCGGGGCTGAACGGCGGGGGGCTGTACAGGTTGCCGGCGTGGTCGAGGCTTTCGACGAACGCGACGGCGTGCGGGTTCCCCATGTTCACGTTGCGCGCGGGCCAGGAGCGTTCGCCGACGGAGACGGTGACATCGCCCTCGGGGAGCAGTGCGCGGCCCATGGAGACGGTGACGTCGCCGGTCTTGTCGAGGTGGACCTGCTTGACGCCGCCTCGGGTGGCGATGGCGAGGTCGCCCGGCTCGACGTGCCCGGCGTGCTGGAGGTAGCGGGCGAAGACGCGGACGCCGTTGCCGCACATCTCGGCGACGGAGCCGTCGCTGTTGCGGTAGTCCATGAACCATTCGGCCTCGCCGGCCATGTGCGCGGCCTCGGGGTGGGCGGCGGAGCGCACCACGTGCAGCACACCGTCGGCCCCGATGCCGGCCCGGCGGTCGCACAGGGCGGCGACGGCGGTGGCGGGCAGCTCGATGGCGTTGTCCGGGTCCGGGACGATCACGAAGTCGTTCTCGGTCCCGTGGCCCTTGAGGAAGGAGAGGCTGGTGTGCGTCACCCGCCCATGGTACCGAGCGGGTCACCGCCCCGGCCTGCGGGATCAGCATGCGGCCGGGCCGTCGCCGGTGGGCTGCCGCCGCCGGTCCGCGCCGGTCAGCGCAGCCTGGCCACCCGGTACACGGCGAGTGCTACGACGGCCAGTGCGACCAGCGCGTACAGCGCGGCCATGCGCCAGTCGGGGCGGCGGCCGCTGCCGCGCGGCGGCAGCCCGGGCCAGGTGTAGCCGACGCGGCGCGCGGCCATCATGCCCCAGCCGCCCGCGCAGCAGCTGATGAGGAAGCCGAGCATGGCGACGACGGCTCCGCCGTCCCCGAACTCGAAGGCGAGGGGGAAGGCGAACATCAGGGAGCCGGCGGCGGCCAGCATCACGATGGGGGCGATCTGCCAGATGCGCAGGCGGCGCTGCGGTCGCAGCTCGACCTCGAAGGCGGGGCCGTCGGCCTCCGTGCCCGGCTCCGGGGCGTCAGGGCCGTCGGGGCTCAGGAGGGCCGGTTCGGCGGGCAGCCCGAGGCCGTCGGGGGCGGAGTCGGTGCCGGAGTCGGCACCGGCGGGGGTGCCGGGCCCGCCGGAGCCCGCCGGGACGTCCGGCGCGCCGGCGTCGGCGGACGCGCCCGGCTCGCCGGACCCGCCGCGAAGCATCGGGTCCGCTTCCCGCCCGGTGTCGTCCCGCCCCGTGTTACGAGGGCCGGCCTCCATAGCCACGCGCCCTCCCCACTCGGACTTCGTACGCCACTGTTCAGAAGTTTGATGATGGCACGGACCCGGGCCCGCAACGGGCACACGGGGCTTCCCGATGCAATCACGTGATCAGGCTGTGACCGCTCGTTCGACCAACGACTGCGCGAGCCCGGGGAGTTCCGCCCGGTCGGCGGCGGCTCCGCTGAGCCAGTGCACGCGGGGATCCCGGCGGAACCAGGAGTCCTGGCGGCGGGCGAAGCGCTTGGTGGCGCGTACGGTCTCGGCCCTGGCCTCGTCCTCGGTGCACTCCCCGGCGAGGGCGGCCAGCACCTGCTGGTAGCCCAGCGCGCGAGAAGCGGTGACGCCCTCGCGCAGTCCCTGGGCCTCCAGGGTGCGGACCTCGTCGACCAGCCCGGCCTCCCACATGCGGTCGACGCGCAGCGCGATCCGCTCGTCGAGCTCCGGCCGGGCCACGTCGACGCCGATCTGGACGGTGTCGTAGACGGATTCGTGGCCGGGCAGGTTGGCGGTGAAGGGCTTGCCGGTGATCTCGATGACCTCGAGGGCCCGCACGATGCGGCGGGCGTTGCTGGGCAGGATCGCGGCGGCGGCCGCCGGGTCGGCGGCGGCGAGGCGGGCGTGCAGGGCACCGGGGCCGCGCAGGGTGGCCTCCTCCTCCAGACGGGCCCGGACCTCGGGGTCGGTGCCGGGGAACTCCATGGCGTCGAGCGCGCCGCGCACGTAGAGGCCGGATCCGCCGACGAGCACGGGGGTGCGGCCCTGGGCGAGCAGCGCGTCGATCTCCGCGCGGGCCAGGCGCTGGTACTCGGCGACGCTGGCGGTCTCGGTGACGTCCCAGACGTCGAGGAGGTGGTGCGGGACCCCGCCGCGTTCCTCGAGCGTCAGCTTGGCGGTGCCGATGTCCATCCCCCGGTACAGCTGCATGGAGTCGGCGTTGACGACCTCGCCGTCGAAGTGGCGGGCCAGGGCGACGCCCAGGTCGGACTTTCCGGCCGCGGTGGGTCCGACGACGGCGATGACCCGCGGGGCGGGGGCTGCGTTGCTCACCGGAACAGTCTCGCAAACCCGGCGGCATGTACCCGATCGGGTGAGGTGACGGGGTGCGGGCGGGGTCGTTGCCCTGAAGAGGTTCCGGCCCGGCGTGCGCCTGGCGCGCATCTGGTGGAGGCCGGTCCGGCCAGGGCGGAACTCCACCCGCACGAGTAACGTTATGGGAGTAGACATGGGCGTTTTTGACCGGATTTTTCGCCGCAAGGAAGAGGTAGTGGCCGACCAGGCCGCCACCGAGGCCGGGGCGGCGGAGGCGCTGGAGGCGGAGACCGAGCCGGCCGAGGAGGCCGGGAAGGCCGAGGACACCGGGACTGCGGTGGCCGGGGCCCCCGCGGCGGAGGCCGTGGAGATCCCCAAGCAGCAGTCGGCGGAAGCTGCCGCGGACAGCGAGTCCGGCGAGGGCGCCCGTACCTAGTCACGCCACTGGAAGGTGCCCCATGGGGTTCATGGACAATCTGAAGGCCAAACTCGCTCCCGCGAAGGAGAAGGTCGGTGACCTCGCGCAGCAGCACGAGGGCAGGATCGGCGAGGGCCTGGACAAGGTCGCCAAGGTCGTGGACTCCAAGACCCATGGCAAGTACAGCGCCAGGATCACGACCGGCGCGGACAAGGCGAAGGACGCCCTGGGCAAGATCGCGCACAAGGACACCCCCGGCGGGCCGACGCCGCCGGCCGCCTCCTGACGCGGTACCGCGAGGGGCGCGGGATCGACTGATCCCGCGCCCCTTCGTCGTACGCGCGTACGGAAGCCCCGGGCGCCGGCTAGGACCAGGCGGCCACGAAGTAGCCGACCCCGTAGGGGGCGTCCTCGTACAGCAGCCGGCCGTCCAGGCCCGCGCCCTCCGCGGCCCCCGCGAGCACCTGCCAGGGCGCGCGGCCGGCGGCCAGCAGCTCGGCGGCGAGCGCGGGGTCCAGCGCGGCGAGCGCGGCGGTGTCGGCGGCGCCCAGGGCGCGCCCGGCCGCGGCGTCGAAGGCGGCGGCCCGTTCGTCCAGGTAGCCGGGCGCCTTCAGGGTCCGGCAGGCGCTGCCGTCGCCCATGACGAGCAGCGCGACGCGTCCGGCCCGCGCGGCGGCCTCCCGGCCGGCGGGCAGGCAGTCCCCGGTCGCCAGCGCCTCGCCCACCGCGAGCCCCTCGACGGGGGCGGCGCCCCAGCGGGCGCGGCCCAGCAGCCAGGCGCCGACGGCCAGTGAGGCGGGAAGCGGGCGCCCGGCCCCGTCGTCCCCGGGAGCGCCCTCGGGACGGTTCCCGAGCCGGACCTCGGTGTCGACCCCGAAGCCGCGGAAGCCGCCCCGGGAGCCCTGGGGGTAGACCTCCAGGCGGTCGGCTTCGGCGGCGCCGACCACGACGAGCAGGTCGGGCCGTGCGGCGGCGAGCACGGCCAGCGCGTCGGAGCAGGCGGTGCGGGCGTCGTCGAGTTCGGCGGCGGCGCCCGCGGCGACCTCCGGCACGAGGAGCGGCGGGGCGGGGCAGACGGCGGCGGCTACGAGCATGATCCGCAGCCTAGCCGTCCCCGGTGGCGCGTGGTCAGTCGATCGCGCAGCCCGAGGTGGCCACCGGCAGCGGGGCCGGGACGCCGATGGCCGGGATGCCCAGCATGACGCCCGCCGGCTGGGCCGGGGCGGCGTTGCGCTTCTCCCAGGCGTCGCCGGCGCGGGTGCGGCGCACCGCCCGCGTCGGGCCCTCGGCGAGCAGGTGGTGCGGGGCGGCGTAGGTGATCTCCACGGTCACCACGTCGCCGGGGCGCACGTCCTCGTCGGGCTTGGTGAAGTGCACCAGGCGGTTGTCGGGGGCGCGGCCGGACAGGCGGGCGGTGGCGCCGTCCTTGCGGCCCTCCCCCTCGGCGACCATCACCTCGAGCGTGCGGCCGACCTGCTTCTTGTTCTCCTCCCAGGAGATCTCCTCCTGGAGGGCGACCAGGCGCATGTAGCGGTCCTGGACGACCTCCTTGGGGATCTGTCCCTCCATGTCGGCGGCGGGGGTCCCGGGACGCTTGGAGTACTGGAAGGTGAAGGCGTTGGCGAAGCGGGCTTCGCGCACGACGTGCATCGTCTGCTGGAAGTCCTCCTCCGTCTCACCGGGGAAGCCCACGATGATGTCGGTGGAGATCGCGGCGTGCGGGATCGCGGCGCGGACCTTCTCGATGATGCCGAGGAAACGCTCCTGCCGGTACGACCGGCGCATCGCCTTGAGGATCGGGTCCGAACCGGACTGCAGCGGCATGTGGAGCTGCGGCATCACGTTCGGGGTCTCGGCCATGGCGGCGATCACGTCGTCGGTGAAGTCGCGCGGGTGCGGGGAGGTGAAGCGGACCCGCTCCAGGCCCTCGACCTGGCCGCAGGCGCGCAGCAGCTTGGAGAAGGCCTCACGGTCGCCCAGGTCGGAGCCGTAGGCGTTGACGTTCTGGCCGAGCAGGGTGATCTCGGAGACGCCCTCGGCGACCAGGGCCTCCACCTCGGCGAGGATGTCGCCGGGACGGCGGTCCTCCTCCTTGCCGCGCAGCGCCGGGACGATGCAGAAGGTGCAGGTGTTGTTGCAGCCGACCGAGATCGAGACCCAGGCGGCGTACGCGGACTCGCGTCGGGTCGGGAGGGTGGAGGGGAAGGCCTCCAGCGACTCGGCGATCTCGATCTGGGCCTCCTCCTGGACGCGGGCGCGCTCCAGGAGGACGGGCAGCTTGCCGATGTTGTGCGTACCGAAGACGACGTCGACCCAGGGGGCCTTCTTGACGATGGTGTCGCGGTCCTTCTGGGCGAGGCAGCCGCCGACGGCGATCTGCATGCCGGGGCGCTTCGTCTTCATCGGGGCGAGCCGGCCGAGGTTGCCGTACAGCTTGTTGTCGGCGTTCTCGCGGACGGCGCAGGTGTTGAAGACGACGACGTCGGCGTCACCGTCGGAACCCTCGGGCGCGCGGACGTAGCCCGCGTCCTCCAGCAGACCGGAGAGCCGCTCGGAGTCGTGCACGTTCATCTGGCACCCGTAGGTGCGCACCTCGTAAGTTCCCTTGGGGTCCACCACTGCCGTGCTCCGGTCGCCGCTGCTGGTCATGCAACAAGGGTAGGCGGTACCGGAGAGCCCTCCGGCCCCCGTGGTCGACGCCCTCCGGCGGCGCTGGGGTGCGAGTCGGCCGAACCGGCCCCCACCGGACGCACGGCCCATAAGCCCTCGGCCCGGTTTCGCCGCGATCTAGAATGCGAGGTTATGGAACTGGCTCAGTTGCGGTACTTCGTGGCGGTGGCGGACGAGGGCGGCTTCACCCGCGCCGCGGAGCGGCTGCACGTGTCCCAGCCCGGGGTGAGCGCGCAGGTCGGGCAGCTGGAGCGGGAGCTGGGGCAGCGGCTGCTGGACCGCTCGGGGAGGCGGGTCACTCCGACGGAGGCCGGCGTGGCGGTCCTGGCGTACGCCCGGGCCGCGCTGGCGGCGGTGGAGGGGATCCGGCGGACGGCGGACGAGTTCTCGGGGCTCCTGCGGGGGCGCGTGGCGCTGGGTCTCATCCCGGGGGCGGCCTCGGCGGCGGTGGACGCCTTCGACGTGGTGGGACTGGGCGACTTCCACGAAGCGCACCCCCAGGTGGAGATCTCGCTGACCGAGGACACCTCGGAGCGGATGCTGGGCGCGCTGCGGCGCGGGGAGCTGGACCTGGCGGTGGTCGGGCTGGCCGGGGAGCCGCCGCAGGGGGTCACGGCGCGGGTGGTGCTGGACGAGCCCCTGGTCGCGGTGGTCCGGGCCGACGACCCCCTCGTACGGTCCGCCGTCGACGGCCGCGTCCCCCTGGCGGAGCTGCGGGGGCGGGCACTGATCGCCCTGCCGCCCGGAACGGGGCTGCGCGGGGTGCTGGAGCGGGCTTGCGCGGAAGCCGGTTTCACCCCCCGGGTTGACTTCGAGGCGGCCGCGCCGGCCGTACTGGCCCGGCTGGCGGCGAGGGGGCTGGGGGTGGCGGTGGTCCCCCGGGGGGCGGAATCGGCGGCCGGGCCCGGGGTGCGGGCGCTGCGGCTCAGCGACCCGGAGATGAGCGGCCGGGTCGCGCTGGCCTGGCGCACGGACGGCCCGTCCGGTCCGGCGGCCCGCCGCCTCCTGGCCCGCCTGCGCTCGGCCCTGCCGGCCCGCGCTGGCCGGGGGTAGGGCGGGGCCCCGGAGCCGGGCCCGTGGCGGTGCGGGCCGGCCGGGGCCGCCACTGCCCACGCCGGCGCCGGCGCCGACCTGCCGGGCGGGCGGGCCCGGGCGCGCGGCGCCGCCCCGGGCCGCCGCCCCCGGACCGGCCGTGACAGGACGGCGGAGTGGGTGGGAGGATCCCGGCATGTCCCTGGTACCTCCCCGCATCAGCCGGCGCCGCCTCCTGCTGGGCCTCGTCGTCGTGCTGGTCGTGCTCGGCGGGCTGCTGTGGTGGCCCAGGCCCTTCTGGGAACCGGAGCTCAAGGGCGAGCTGACCTTCAGCACGGGGGTGCGCAACGGCGTCTACCACCGTTACGGGCAGCTGCTGGAGGAGGCCCTCGCCCAGGACATGCCCGAGGTGAAGGTCCGGCTCGAGACCAGCGAGGGATCGCAGCAGAACCTCCAGCGGGTGGCCGCCGGGCAGGCGGACTTCACGGTGGCCACGGCGGACGCGGTCGCCAAGTACCGGGCGGACGGGAAGCCGGGCGCCGACCGGCTGCGCGGCTGCGCGCGGCTCTACGACGACTACGTCCAGCTGGTGGTGCCGGCGGGGTCGCCGGTGCAGTCGGCCCGTGACCTGCGGGGCAAGCGGGTCGCGGTCGGTCAGGACGGCTCCGGGGTCCGGCTGGTGTCGGAACGGCTGCTGACGGCGGCCAAGCTCAACCCGAAGAAGGACGTCACCGCCGTCGGGATCGGCATCGACACCATGCCCGCCGAGCTCGAGGCGGGGCGGATCGACGCCTTCTTCTGGTCGGGCGGACTCCCGACGAACGCCGTGCGGGAGCTGTCGGAGCGCTTCGACATCCGGCTCGTACAGCTGGGCGACCTGGTCGAGCAGCTCCAGGACACCGGCAGCCCGGCCCGGTACTACCGCGCGGCGGTGATGCCGCAGGACGCGTACGCACGGGCCCGCAACACCTCGGCGGTGGCCACGCTGGCGGTGCCGAACCTGCTGGTCACCCGGGAGGACACCGGTGCGGAGCTGACGGAGCGGTTCACCCGGACGGTGATCCTGAGCCGCGACCGGATCGGGCACCAGGTGCACGCCGCGCAGCTGGTGGACCTGCGTACGGCGATCTACACGGACCCGCTCGACCTGCACGAGGGCGCCGGGCGGTACTACCGCTCGGTCAAGCCGTAGGCAGCAGCATCATCGCGGCGGCGGCCGCGCCGATCAGTCCGGCGTGGGTGCCGAGGGCGGCGGGGACGACCTGGAGGTCCCTGACGAAGGACAGGGCCGCGTACGAGGCCAGGTGCCGCCGGATCGGCGCGAAGAGGGTGTCCCCGCTGGCGGCGACCCCGCCGCCGATGACCGCGATGTCGGTCTCGACGAGGGTGGCGGTGGCGGCGATGGCCGCGGCCAGGGCCCGCCCGGCCCGGTCGAAGGCGGCCACCGCCACCGGGTCACCCGCCGCCGCGGAGGCGGCGACGCCCGCCGCCGTGGGGTCGGGGCCGGTCCAGCCCTGGGCGAGGGCCCAGCGGGCGATGGCGGTCCCCGAGGCGAGGGATTCGACGCAGCCGTGGCCTCCGCAGGCGCACCGCTCGCCGTCGAACGCGACGCTGATGTGGCCGATGTGACCGGCGTTGCCCGTGGGTCCGGGGTGGAGCTGGTTGTTCAGGATCAGGCCGCCCCCGACCCCGGTGGAGACCACCATGCACAGGGCGTTGGCGTGTCCCCGGGCGGCGCCCAGCCAGTGTTCGGCGGCCGTCATGGCCACGCCGTCGCCGGCCAGGACGGCCGGGATCCGGGCGCCCCGCGCGCTCAGCTCGGCGGCGACCCGCTCCTGGACGGGGAAATCGCGCCAGGCCCCGATGTTGACCGGGCTCACGGTGCCCCGCGAGGTGTCCACCGGGCCCGCGCTGCCGATGCCGCAGCGGACGGCCCGCGCCCACAGGGGGGCCCGCGCCAGTTCGGCGACGACCTCCGCGACCGCCGCCATCACCCCCTCGGCGTCCGTCCCGCGCGGGGTCGGCCGCCGGGTGACCGCGGTCATCCCGCCGTCGGGGTCGACCAGCGCCCCGGCGATCTTCGTACCGCCGATGTCGATCGCGACGGTCGGGCCGGCGTCGGCGGCCGCCGACGCCGCGCGCGGCGTGGGGAGGGCTGAGGTGGGGGTGGTCACGGGGCGCTCCTGCGAAGGGGTCGGATTTCAGTATGCGGCCGGCGGCGGAGCCGTACTCCCGCGGGGTTCCAGCCGGGGCAGCTCGCTCTCCCGGGCCCGGGGCGGGCCTCCGGCGAGGAGGGCGAGGAGCTCTTCGGCCGCGAGCCGGCCGAATCCGACGGTGTCGCGGACCAGCGCGGTCAGCCGGGGGTGCGTCACCCGGCACAGCGCCGAGTCGTCCCAGGCGACGATCGAGAGGCGGTCCGGTACGGGGATGCCCAGCTCGGCGGCGACCGCCCTGCCGGCCACCGCCATCACGTCGTTGTCGTAGACCAGGGCCGTGGGCGGCTCCGGCTCGGCGAGGACCCGGCGGGTGGCGGCTGCGCCCTCGGAGTCGGAGTAGTCGGTGGGCACCGAACGCACCCGGCCGTCGGGCAGCCCGAGCCGGCGGGCCCCGTCGCGCAGCGAGGCGATGCGGCGGGCCGTGTGGGCGAGGCCGGGCAGGCCGGCGATGTGCGCGATCCGGCGGTGCCCGAGGCCGTGGAGGTGCTCGAGTACCGCGGCCATGGCGCGGGTGTCGTCGGCCCATACGGACGACAGCGGCGGTGGCGCCGGAGACAGCGCCGGCGCCGGGGACTGCGCGGACCCGGCCCGCGCCGGCCGGGCCGCCACCGGTTCGCCCGTTCCGCCGACGAACACGGCCGGCAGCCCCAGCCGGGCCAGGAGTTCCGGGCGCGGGTCGCGCGTACGGGGGTCGACGACGAGGACGCCGTCCACGCGCCGCTCGGCCCACCAGCGGCGGTGGACCGCGCATTCGGCGTCGAGGTCCTCCACCACCTGGAAGAGCAGGGCCGTCCGGCCGGCCGAGAGCACCTCCTGCATGCCGGAGACGAGCTGGAGGAAGAACGACTCGACGCCGAGGGTGTGCGCGGGCCGGGCCAGGACCAGCCCGACGGCGCCGCAGTGCTCGCCGGACAGGGCGCGGGCGGCGTGGTGGGGCTGCCAGCCCAGTTCCTCGGCGACCCGGCGGACCCGGGCACGGGTGTCCTCGGAGACGCCCGGCCTGCCGTTGAGGGCGAAGGACACAGCGGTTTCGGACACTCCGGCCCGGTGGGCGATGTCCTTGATGGTGGGTCTGCGGGCCATGCCTGCCTCATCCCTCGGTGACGTGGACGTCGATGGGCGGACCGTACGCGACCCGCCCCGGAAGGTCCGCCCCTTGTCGGGTCGCGCCGCTCGCGGCAACTACCGCGAAGGAGCGGCGCGTTGATGCCGGCTCACGGGCCGGTTCGGGGCCGGCTTGCCGTCAGGTGCTCACCGGCGGCGCGCAGGAGGGGATCCCTGGAACCACATGGCCGCAAGGGCCCGGCGCCTTCCACGGCTCTTCCGCCGCCCCGCGTGAGCGCATCAGTGACACCCCGTCGGAATCCGGCCGCCCGGCCGCGGAGGCGCTGTTGACCGCGTCCCGCGCGCCCCGGCAGGTTGGGGGCGTCCGGCGCATCCCCCAAAACTCCGGGACCCTCCATGCACCGTGCCTCCCTGCGCACCCCGCGCTTCGGCGCCAACTACACCCCGGCACGCGGCTGGTTCCACCACTGGCTGGACTTCGACCCCGGCGAGGTCGGGGCCGATCTCGACTCGATCGCCGCCCTCGGCCTGGACCACGTACGCGTGTTCCCGCTGTGGCCGCTCTTCCAGCCCAACCGCACGCTGATCCGGCCGCGCGCGGTCGAGCAGCTCGTCGCCCTCGCCGACGCGGCCGCCGGCCGCGGGCTCGACGTCGCCGTGGACGGCTTGCAGGGGCACCTGTCGAGCTTCGACTTCCTGCCCGCGTGGACCCGGACCTGGCACCGGCGGAACATCTTCACCGATCCGGAGGTGGTCGCGGCGCAGGAGGAGTACCTGCGCACGCTGGCCGCCGCCCTCGCGGACCGGCCGAACTTCCTCGGCATGACGGTGGGCAACGAGATCAACCAGTTCTCCGGCCCCCCGCACCCCGATCCCGACCGCATCACCCCCGAGCAGGCCGGCCGCTGGCTGGAGCGGATGCTCGCCGCCTGCGAGCGGGGAGCGCCGGGGCGGCCGCACGTGCACGCCGCGTACGACGCGGCCTGGTACCAGGACGGGCACCCCTTCACCCCGGCCCAGGCGGCCCGGCTCGGCGCGGCCACCGTCGTGCACTCGTGGGTGTTCAACGGCACCGCGCAGCTGCACGGCCGCACCGGGACGGCGACCGAGCACCACGCCGCGTACCTGATCGAGCTGTCGAAGGCCTGGGCCCGGGACCCGCTGCGCCCGGTGTGGCTCCAGGAGGTCGGGGCGCCCGCGCCGCTGGTCCCGCCGGAGCACGCCGCGCGGTTCACCCGGGCCACGCTGGCGGCGGCCCTGGACTGCCCCGGGCTGTGGGGGGTGACGTGGTGGTGCTCGCACGACGTGTCCCGGGAACTCGCGGACTTCCCGGAGCTGGAGTACGGCCTCGGCCTGCTCACCAACGACCGCCGCACCAAGCCCGCCGGCGCCGCCGTGGCCGAGATCGCCGGAGCGTGGCGGGGCCGCGGACACCGGCCGGCTGTACGCTCCACCGCGCTCGTCCTGGACGAGGTGCCGGGCCGGTCGGCCTGCGCGCCGGGCGGCAGGTTCTTCGAGGCCTGGGCGGCGCTGACGGCCCGGGGCCTGCGCCCGGCGGTGGTCCTCGCGGACCGCGCGGCGGACCCGGCCCACCTCGAGGCCCGGGGCATCACCGAAACCGTGCGCGTCGCGGACGCCTGAGGACACCCGACCGCGGTCTCCGCCCCGGCCCCGTCACCAGATCCCCTCCCCTCCCCTCCCCTCCCCTCCCCTCCCCTCCCCGCCCCGCCCCGCCCCCGCCCGAGCCGTCCCGTGAGGAGCTCCCATGTCCGAGTCCGGTGCCACCGCCCCCTTACCGCCGACCAGACGCGCCGTCCTGGCCGTGAGCGCCGCCGGCGCCGGAGCGGTGCTCCTCGGGGCGCCCGTCCCGGCGTCGGCCGCCCCGGCCGCGCGGGACGGCGCCGCGCCGGGCCTGGCTCCGTACGCCTCCTACTGGTTCCCCGACTCCCTGCCCCCCGGCGACCCCGAGCCGGGCGTCGTGTGGCGCTCGCTCAGCGGCTGGACCCCGGAGTCGGACCCGGACCTGGCCCACAACACCGCGACCGTGCCGCTCGCCCCGCGCTTCACCCCGGTGCCGGCACACCGCGGCGCCCGGGCCGGCCAGGCGCGGATCTCGGCGCTGGTCTCCTTCGGCCCGACCTCCGGCAACCCCTCCCAGGGGTCGGCGACCGCCGACTCCTACGCGCTGACGCACTGGGCCTACCTCGACGAGCTGGTGTTCTGGGGCGGCTCCGCCGGCGAGGGCATCGTGCTGGCCCCGAACGCGCCCGTCGTCGACGCCGCCCACCGCAACGGCGTCCGGGTGCTGGGCAACGTCTTCCTGCCGCCCGTCCCCTACGGCGGCGACCTCCAGTGGACGCGGGACCTGGTGCGGCGGGAGGCGGACGGCCGGTTCCCGATGGCGGAGCAGCTGGTGCGGGTGGCGCGGGCGTACGGCTTCGACGGCTGGTTCGTCAACGCCGAGACGGACGGCGGGGACAGCGCCCTCGCCACCCGGATGCGGGAGTTCCTGCGGGCGCTGCGGACGGCGGGCGCACCGCACGGGCTGCGCATCACCTGGTACGACGCCATGAACAGCACCGGCAGGGTCGGCTGGCAGGGCGCGCTCAACGCCCTGAACGAGGAGTTCTTCGAGCACCGGTCGGGCCGGGTCGCGGACACCGTGTTCGTGGACTTCCGCTGGACGGCGCGCTCCCTCGCCGAGTCCGGCGTTCGCGCCGGCCGGCTCGGCCGCAGCCGGTACGAACTGTGGGCGGCGGTGGACGTCGAGTCCAAGGGCTGGGACTCCGACGTCCGTTGGGACGCGATCGTCCCCCGCGACCGCGGCCATGTGGTCAGCCTCGGCCTGTACCGGCCGGAGTGGACCCGCAACCACCTCACGGACCGTTCCCCGGGCGCCTTCCACCGTGCCGACGACCGGTTCTGGACGGGCGAGTCCCTGGACCCGGCCCGGCCCGGCCCGGAGTCCGGCTGGCGGGCCCCGGCCACCTTCGTCGCGGACCGCTCCACCGTCGCCGGGCTCCCCTTCGGCTGCTCCTTCAACACCGGCCACGGGCTGCGCTGGTACGAGGAGGGCGCGGTCACCTCGGAGGAGCCCTGGAGCCACCTCGCGCTCCAGGACCGGCTTCCGGGACGGCGCTGGGTGGTGGACACCGCCGGGGCGCGGCCCTCGGTGACCCTGGACTTCGCGGACGCCTGGCGCGGGGGCTCCAGCCTGCTGGTGGCGGGCCCGCTGACCGCGCCGGCCGCCGTCGGCCTGCACGCGACGCGGCTGCCGCTGACCGGCTCGGCCGTCGCGGAGCTGGTCCACGCGAGCGGGGCGGGGCCGGTGGCGGTCGAGCTCGGGGTCGCCGTCCGCGAGCCGTCCGGGCCGGGGGCGCCCGTGCCGTACACCTGGCTGGCGGCCGGGACGGCGGCTGCCGGCCAGGGCTGGCGGACCTCCCGCGTGCCCCTCGCGCGCCTGGCCGGGAGGACCGCGTACGCCCTTGCCGTACGGATCACCGCGCCCGGGAAGGCCCCGGTGTCCTGGCGGCTCGGGGCCCTGACGGTACGCGACACCACCGCGCGGCGGCGGCCGGCCCCGCCCGCCCACCTGAGGGTGGAGGCCGTGGCCCGGCAGGGCGACGACCGTGCCGAGCTCCGCCTGCGCTGGGACCGGGCGGCCGGGCCCGTCCGGCACTACGAGCTCCACCGCCTCCTCCCCGACGGCACCCGCCGTTTCCTGGCCGGTACCTGCGCGGCCGCCCTGCACCTGCCCTCCGTCGGCCGGGCGGGCGGGGAGCCTGCGGCCGTCTTCGAGCTGCGGGCGGTGGACGAGGCGTACGCCGTCTCCGCACCGGCCCGCACCGGTCTCCCCTGGCCGTAGGGGCTCCAGGCGCTGTAGGCGTTCTAGGCGCCGTGGGGGTCGGTGCGCGGGACGGCGACCGTCACGCGCAGCCCGTGCGGCGGGTTCGTCTCGTAGGAGATGGATCCGCCGCCCGAGGCGAGCAGGGCCCGGGAGATGGACAGGCCCAGCCCGGAGCCCTTCACGTTCTGGTGGCGGCCGCTGCGCCAGAAGCGGTCGCCGACGCGCTGCAGTTCCTCCTCGGTCAGGCCGGGCCCCCGGTCGGCGACGACGACGAGCGCGCTGCGCCCCTCGGCGGAGACGGACACCTCGACCTCCTCCCCGGTGGGGGTGAACTTCAGGGCGTTGTCGATGACGGCGTCGAGCGCGCTGGACAGGGCGATGGGGTCGGCCCAGCCGGTGACGGCGGAGCGTCCCGCCTCGGTGAGCCGTACGCCCTTCTCCTCGGCGTAGGGCCGCCAGGCCGCGACCCGTTCGGCGGCGAGCCCGCCGATGTCGGTGAGGCTGATCTCGGCGGAGGCGTGCTCGGCGAGGGCCAGGTCCAGCAGGTCGTCGAGGACCTGGGCGAGGCGTTTGCCCTCGGTGCGCACGGAGGCGATCTCCTCGTTGCCCTCGGGGAGTTCGAGGGCGAGCAGCTCGATGCGCAGGAGCAGTGCGGCGAGCGGATTGCGCAGTTGGTGGGAGGCGTCCGCGACGAACGCCCGCTGCTGCTCCAGTACCTCTTCGACGTTGTCGGCCATCTCGTTGAACGAACGCGCCAGGCGTCTGAGTTCCGGCGGGCCGCTCGCGGCGGCGACGCGGGAGTTCATCCGCCCGGTGGCGATGCCGTGGGCGGCCGCGTCCAGGATCCGTACGGGCTTGAGCACCCAGCTGGTCAGGCGGAGGGCGGCGCCGAAGGCGACGAGCATGGCGGCGGCGAGCCCGGCGGCGATGATCAGCCAGCCGCGCAGGATCCGGGCGCGCATCTGGTCGGTGGGGGACTCGGTGGCGACGACGGCGACCACGTCACCGTCGAGGACGACCGGGGAGACGACGAGGAGTTTGCCGCTGGTCTGCCAGGGCCAGACCTGGCCGGGGTCATGGCTGCGCCGCCCGGCCAGGGCCTCCTTGAAGGCCAGTCGGCCCTCCCCGGACTGGGGCAGCTGCCACCAGCCGGGGGCGCGGGCCATGGCGTTGTCGTCGCGGTAGAAGATGCCGACGCGGATGCGGTACAGCTCCTGGTAGCGGGCGAGTTCGAGCTGGAGCGTCTCGCGGCGCTCCTGGGCGCCGGTGGCCCCGGACCCCTCGGCGTCGATGACGAACTGGGCGAGGGCGGCGAAGCGGGCGCTGTCGTCGATGCGGTCGACGACCACCCGCTGCTGCTGGGCGGCGGCCAGGCTGACGGCGAGCGGCAGGCCGAGCGCGATCAGCACGCCCGCCATCAGGACGACCAGGAGCGGGAGGAGCCGGGTGCGCACGGCGGACCGCTAGGGCGCGGCCGGGGTGACGAGCCGGTAGCCCACCCCGCGGACGGTCTCGATGAGCGCGGGCATGCCCAGCTTGGAGCGCAGCGAGGCGACGTGCACCTCGAGGGTGCGGCCGGTGCCCTCCCAGCTGGTGCGCCACACCTCGCTGATGATCTGCTCGCGGCGGAAGACCACGCCGGGCCGCTGCGCGAGCAGGGCCAGCAGGTCGAACTCCTTGCGGGTCAGCGGTACGTCGGTCCCGTTCACGGTGACGCGGCGGGTGGGCAGCTCGACGGCGACCGGGCCGAGGCGGACCGTTCCGGGGGCGCCCTCGGGGGTGGCGGCGGCCTCCTCGGGGGCGCCGGTGCGCCGGGCCACGGCGTGGATGCGGGCGAGGAGCTCCCCGGTGTCGTACGGCTTGACCACGTAGTCGTCGGCGCCCATGTTCAGGCCGTGGATGCGCGAGCGCACGTCACCGCGGGCGGTCACCATGATGACCGGGATGGAGGTGCGCTTGCGGATCTTGCCGCAGACCTCGTAGCCGTCCTGGTCGGGCAGACCCAGGTCGAGGAGGACCACGCCGAAGGGCTTGGCCCCGGCCGGCAGGAGCGCCTGGAGGGCCTCCTCGCCGTTGCGGGCGTGGGTCACCTGGAAGCCGTGCCGGGCGAGGATCGCGGAGAGCGCGGCGGCGACGTGGTCGTCGTCCTCGACGAGCAGCAGCCTCATGGAGTCCCCCTTCCCGCTTCTTCCGCTTCAGCTTCCGTACACATGGTCACCATGCATCCACGCCCATGGGAGAGTCCCACGTCAAGAGGGTTCCGGTCCGGCGAGTCTTCCGTTATGCACCCGGTACGAGTACATCGCGCCCTTCGCGGGTACAGCGTACGGAGCGTATCGGTGCGAGGCCGTTTCGTTATGCTCAATTCTCCCTCAGATGTGGTGACGGTGTGCACGCCTCGTCACTACTGTCCTCCCAACCGACGGAGGACGGAGCAAGAAGCCGATGAGCGGAGTATCAGTGACCAAGGACGTGCAGGATGCGGCCGGTGCCGCGGACGGCCTGGTCGTACTGAGCAACGTCAACAAGCACTTCGGCGCGCTGCACGTGCTTCAGGACATCGATCTGAGCATTGCCCGCGGTGAGGTCGTCGTGGTGATCGGGCCCTCGGGCTCGGGCAAGTCGACGCTGTGCCGGACCATCAACCGGCTGGAGACGATCGACTCGGGCAGCATCACGCTGGACGGGAAGCCGCTTCCGGCGGAGGGCAGGGAACTGGCCCGGCTGCGCGCCGACGTGGGCATGGTCTTCCAGTCCTTCAACCTGTTCGCGCACAAGACGGTGCTGCAGAACGTGATGCTGGGTCAGCTCAAGGTCCGGAAGGCGGACCAGGCGACGGCCCTGGAGAAGGCGAAGGCGCTGCTGGACCGGGTGGGTGTCGGCGCACAGGCCGACAAGTACCCGGCGCAGCTGTCCGGTGGTCAGCAGCAGCGCGTGGCGATCGCCCGGGCGCTGGCGATGGACCCGAAGGTGATGCTCTTCGACGAGCCCACCTCGGCGCTGGACCCGGAGATGATCAACGAGGTGCTGGAGGTCATGCAGCAGCTCGCCCGCGAGGGCATGACGATGGTGGTCGTCACGCACGAGATGGGCTTCGCCCGCTCGGCGGCCGACCGGGTCGTCTTCATGGCGGACGGGAAGATCGTCGAAGAGGCCACTCCGGAGCAGTTCTTCAGCAACCCGCGGAGCGACCGTGCCAAGGACTTCCTGTCGAAGATCCTGCACCACTGACGCCCGTGTCTGGTAGTGATCCGACCGACGGCACTCGCCGTCGCGCACGACGTGTCCAGCTCGTCGTTCAACAACGTCTCACCCGAGGGAAGTTCACCATGAAGGTTCTGAAGGCCGGCGCGGCCGTGGCCACGGCCGCCGTTCTCGCCCTGACGGCGACCGCCTGTGGCGGCGGCAAGGACACCGCGAGCGACGCGGGCGCCTCCGGCGGCACCAAGTCGGACAAGATCGTCATCGGCATCAAGTTCGACCAGCCGGGCCTCGGCCTGAAGACCCCGGACGGCAAGTTCGAGGGCTTCGACGTCGACGTCGCCACGTACGTGGCCAAGGAGCTCGGCTACCAGCCGGACCAGATCCAGTTCAAGCAGGCCGTCAGCTCCGAGCGCGAGAACCTGATCTCGAACGGTGACGTCAAGCTCGTGGTCGCCACCTACACGATCAACGACAAGCGCAAGGTGAAGGTCGACTTCGCGGGCCCGTACTTCGTCGCCCACCAGGACCTGCTGGTCCGCGCCGACGACACCTCGATCACCAAGGCCGAGGACCTGAACAGCAAGAAGCTGTGCTCGGTCGCCGGATCGACTTCCGCGCAGAACATCAAGACCAAGCTGGCCCCCGAGGCCGACCTGAAGGAATACCCGGGCTACTCCGAGTGCCTGACCGGCCTGGAGAACAAGGCCGTGGACGCGCTCACCACGGACGGCTCGATCCTGGCCGGCTACGCCGCGCAGGAGAAGAACAAGGGCAAGTTCAAGCTGGCCGGCCTGAAGCTCAGCGACGAGCCCTACGGCATCGGCCTCAAGAAGGGCGACAAGGACCTCCAGTCCAAGGTGAACGCCGCGCTCAAGAAGATGGTCGAGGACGGCTCCTGGCAGAAGGCGGTGGACGCGAACCTCGGCCCGGCCGGCTACAAGGCCGATCCGGCCCCGCAGATCACCGAAGGCAGCTGATCCATCGGTGAGGGGAGCCGCCGCCCGCCTGTCGCGGGCGGCGGCTCGCCTCACCGACCATCCTGGGGAGAGCGCAGGGCAACGTGTTCGACTTTCTTAATTCCGGGCAGTACGACGTGCTCGGAGCCTTCTGGGTGACGGTGCAGCTCACCCTCTACTCGGCTATAGGCTCCCTGATCTGGGGCCTGATGCTGGCCGGGATGCGGGTCAGTCCCGTCCCGCTGATGCGGAGCTTCGGGACGGCGTACGTCAACACCGTGCGCAACACGCCGCTGACCTTGCTGATCCTCGGCTGTTCGCTGGGCCTGGACCAGACCTTGGGCATCACCCTCGCCGGCGGGACCTCCAAGGAGGTCGGCTTCCGTCTGGCGGTCCTGGGCCTCATCGCCTACACCGGCACCTTCGTCTGCGAGGCGCTGCGCTCGGGCATCAACACCGTGCCCGTCGGCCAGGCCGAGGCGGCCCGCGCGCTGGGGCTGAGCTTCTTCCAGGTGCTCACCCTGATCGTGCTCCCCCAGGCCTTCCGGGCGGTCGTCGCACCGCTCACGAACGTACTGATCGCCCTCACCAAGAACACCACGGTGGCGGCGACCATCGGCGTGGCCGAGGCGGCCCTGCTGATGAAGGAAATGCTGGAGAACGAGGCGCAGGCGCTCTTCGCGGTCTTCGCGGTCTTCGCTCTCGGCTTCGTCCTGCTGACCCTGCCCACCGGCCTGCTGCTGGGCTGGGTGGCCAAGCGAGTGGCGGTCAAGCGATGAGCTCCGTTCTGTACGACACCCCCGGCCCCAAGGCCAAGGTCCGCAACTGGATCTACACCGGCGTCTTCGCGGTGCTCGTCGGGCTGGCCCTGTGGTGGATCCTCGACCGCATGGCCGAGAAGAACCAGCTCGAGGCCGACAAGTGGACTCCGTTCGTCAACGACAGTCAGATCTGGACGACGTTCCTGCTGCCGGGTCTCGGTGAGACCCTCAAGGCCGGCCTGATCGCCATGGTGATCGCGCTGCCGCTCGGTGCGCTCTTCGGCATCGCCAGGCTCTCGGACCACGCGTGGGTGCGCATCCCGGTCGGCACGGTCGTGGAGTTCTTCCGCGCCATCCCGGTACTGATGCTGATGATCTTCAGTTCCGCCCTGTACGTGCTGCTCGGCACCGTCAGCTCGGACCTGCGCCCGCTGTACGCGGTGGTCACCGGTCTCGTCCTGTACAACGCCTCGGTCATCGCCGAGATCGTCCGGGCCGGAATCCTGTCCCTCCCGCGCGGTCAGACGGACGCGGCCAAGGCCATCGGCATGCGCAAGGGCCAGACCATGGTCCACGTGCTGATCCCGCAGGCCGTCACGGCGATGCTGCCGGCCCTGGTCAGCCAGCTCGTGGTGATCCTCAAGGACACGGCGCTCGGCGGTGCCGTCCTCGGCTTCGCCGACCTGATGTCGATGAACCGCCAGATCTCCGCCAACTACAGCAACACCATCGCGACCATGATCGTCATCGCGGTGATCTACATCGCGGTGAACTTCGCCCTGACCACCCTGGCCTCCCAGATGGAGAGGCGACTGCGGCAGTCGAAGAAGGGCACCGGAGCCGTGGTCGAGGCCGACGTGGCCGAGGTCGACGCGGGCGGCGCGCCCGGCGTGGGCAAGGCCCCCTGACAGCGGCAGCCGGTACCGGGCGTTGGGTTGCCGCTCCTCCGGAGCGGAGCGGCAACCCGTCAGGAGGTTTCGAGGCGTGTGGTGTGGCGGATGACATCCGCCAC
>NZ_JBVHWK010000020.1:105837-147067 GCF_055569445.1 Streptomyces sp. NPDC029122
ACCCCCCTCCCCCCCCCCCCCTCCCTCCCCCCCCCCCCCCCCCCCCCCCCCCCCCCCCCCCCCCCCCCCCCCCTCTTCCCTCCCCCCCCCCCCCCCCCCCCCCCCCCCCCCCCCCCACGCCTGTTCGGTACCTACGACTACTCGGGCCCGACACCTCACGCCCGCATTCCTCTGGACGGCCGGGCCCCTCACCGACTCCAGCCCCCCGGTGTCACTTGACGCCGGAACTTCCAGTGGGTTGCATACGTTCTGTGATCACATACCGGACATCGGGAGCCGCATCATGGACCCGGTGATCGTCGTCGGCGCGGGGCCCGTCGGGCTGTCCCTGTCCCTCGCCCTCGCCGGCCACGGCGTGCCCAGCGTCCTGCTCGACGAGGGGCCCGGCAAGGAGGAGCCCCGGCCCGCCCGCAGCGTCGTCCTGCACACCGACACCGCGGCCATGGCCCACCGGCTGGGCTGCACGACCCTGCGCGACGAGGGCGCGCCGTACGCGGCCTGGCGCACCATCAGGCGGCGTCAGGAGTCCCGCCGGATCACCTTCGAAGGCCCGGGCGCCCCCCTGCACCTGCCGCAGCACGCCCTCGTGCGCGGCCTGCGCGACGCCGCCGCGGCGCACCCCCTGGTCCAGCTGGTCACCGGCGCCAAGCTGGACTCCCTCGAGCAGGACGGCCACGGGGTCACCGCGCGCACCCGGGGCGCCGAGACCACCTGGTGGCGCGGCAGCCACCTCGTCGGCTGCGACGGGGCCCGCTCCACGGTGCGCAAGCTGCTCGGCATCCGCTTCCCGGGCCGGACCGCCGTCGAGCGGCACGCCGTGGCCGCCCTGCGTGCCGAACTGCCCTGGCCGGGCGAAGCGTTGCTGCACCGCAGCCCGCCGTCCGGGCCGGAGGAGATCACCGCCCGGCCGCTGCCCGACGGGGTGTGGCGGCTCGACTGGCTGCTGCCCGCGCGCGGGGACCTCGTCACCCCGGACGCACTCGTCACCCTCATCCGGGACACGCTGGCCCTGTGGTGCGGCGGCACGACTCCTCCGTACGACCTCATCGACACCGGGGTGCACACGCTCCACCACCGGCTGGCCCTGCGCTGGCGCGACGGCCGGGCCTTCCTCGTCGGGGACGCCGCGCACCTGCTGGGCGCGGTCGGCACCCAGGGCGTCGAGGAGGGGATGCGCGACGCGGAGAACCTCGCCTGGAAGCTGGCCCTGGCCTGGCACCAGGGGGCCTCCGAGGCCCTGCTCGACAGCTACGAGGGCGAACGGCGCACCGCGGTGGCCGCCCGGCTGCGCGCCGCCGACCAGGCCGTGCCCGTACTGCGCGGCGGTGGCGGGCTGCGCACCCTTTTGCCGGGGACCGGGCGGTCCGCGGAGGCCCTGCTGACCGACGGGCACCTGGGGCGGGGGCCGCTGGGCGCGCAGCCCGTGTACGCCCCGCCCGTGGCCGTACGCGAGGTCCCGACGGCGACGGAGCCGGGCGGGCCCGTGGCGAACGTACCGGTGACCGCGCCCGACGGAGCCACCGTCCCGCTGCGCGACCTGCTGGGGCGGGGCCGGCTGCTGGTGCTGCTGGTCGCGCCGGGCACCGGGGTGTGGGACCGGCGGCACTGGCTGGGAGCCGGGGTGATGCCTCGTCTCGCGGCGGCGGTGAGCGCCCTGCCGGTCCCGGCCGACCTGCTGGTCGCCGACGGCTACCCGGGGGCTCCGGCGCACACCGTGCTCCTGGTGCGGCCCGACGGGCACCTGGCGGCCACCTTCGCGGGGGTCCGGCCGGCCGAGCTGTACGAGGCGGCCGACGCCGTCCGGGCGGGAGCCCCGGCGGGCGCTCCCGCCACACCCGCCCCTGTGATCGATTGACCGGTCACGGGGGCGCGTGGTTCACTCGCCGCCATGACCGGCAACGACGTACGCCTGTGGCGGAGGGTCCACATGGACCTGCTCCGCTACGCGGGCTGCGTGTGTCGCCCTTCCTGCTGATTCGCCTTCCCTCCGCGCGCCCCCGTGCCCTGCCGGCCGGCGCGCGCACCTTCGCGAACCCCAGGACGGTCACCACCCATGCCTTCGCCCTTGTCCACGCACGCCCCTGCCCGCTCCGCGGCCCCGACGGCGGCGGAACTGCTCGACTTCGCCCTGCGCACCGCCGCCGACCCCGCGATCGTCGACTCGCTCCCCCTCGACCCGGAGGGCCGGACCTGGATCCGGCTCGACGGGCCGGGCGGCAGTGAGGCCTGGCTGATCGGCTGGCCGCCGGGCACCGGCACCGGCTGGCACGACCACGCCGAGTCCCGGGGCGCGTTCGCCACCGCGCGGGGGCGGCTCACCGAGCGCTCCCTGACGGTGCGTCTGCCCTCGGAGGGCTGGCGGAGCCTGGAGCTGTCCCCCGGTGTGGACCGCAGCCGCAGCCTCGGCGCGGTCAGCGGGCGGGCCTTCGGCGAGCACCACGTCCACGAGGTGCTCAACGAGTCCCCCTCGGAGCACGCGGTCTCCGTCCACGCCTACTATCCGCCGCTGCCGCTGATCCGCCGGTACGGCCGCAGCGGTCCGGTGCTCCGCCTGGAGCACGTCGAGCGCCCGGCGGACTGGCAGTGAGCGCCGCCGTGCCGCCGGCCGGCGTCGACGAGCTGCTGGAGCGGGTCCGCGCGACGTACACCCGCGTCGGCCCGCGGGAGGCCCACGACGCCTGGCGGGCCGGTGACGCCCTGCTGGTGGACATCCGCTACCAGGCGCTGCGCGAGCGGGACGGACTGATCCCGGGCGCGGTGGTCGTGGAGCGCAACGAGCTGGAGTGGCGCCTGGACCCCCAGGGCTCCCACCGGCTGCCGCAGGCCGGTTCCCACGACCTGCGGGTGGTGGTGATCTGCAACGAGGGCTACGCGTCCTCGCTGGCCGTCGCTTCCCTGCACGGGCTGGGCCTGCGCCGCGCGACGGACCTCACGGGCGGCTTCCAGGCGTGGCGCGCCGCGGGCCTGCCCACCACCGCCCCTTCCTGACGTGCCCCTGCCCCTCCTCCGCCGGGTTCCGTCCGGCGAGGGAGGGGCGGGACGCCACCGGGCCCGGGCTACGCCTTGGACGTGGCCACCTCCACCGGGCGCCGCCGGAGCGCGGCCCGGCCCGGAAGGGCGGTGGCGGTCAGGGCCAGCAGCGCGGCCGCGCCGACCACCACCGCGTACACCAGCGGCAGCACCGCCGGCGCCGCTGACCCCGTCATGCCCACGCTGAACGCGGTCAGTACGGCCAGGGAGATCCCCGATCCCAGCACCGCGCCGATCAGCAGTACGGCCAGGGTCTCCGTACGGAGCATCCGCAGTACCTGCCGCCGCTTCGCCCCGGCCAGGCGCAGCATCGCGAACTCCCGGAACCGCTCGGCGGTGGACATCGCCAGGGTGTTGACCACGGCGATGGCGGTGAAGGCCAGCACCAGGCCCATGGCCAGCAGGTTGATCTCGGCTCCGGCCGCCTGCCGCTCCGCCCTCGCCGCGTCGGCCTCGGCCGCGGACAGCACCGACACGCCCGGCGCGGCCAGCTGTTCCCGCCCGACGGCCGGCTCGGCCGCGACGAGCACGGCGGTGGCGAGGGGGTTGTCGACGTGCGCGGCCAGCAGGCCGTGCGGCAGCGTCAGGTCTCCGAAGCCCAGCCCCCGCGCGTACACGGCGGTCACCGTCAGCGTCACCGGCGTCCCGTCGCCCAGGGCCAGCTTCAGCGGGCTGCCGGGGTTCAGTCCCAGCTGGTCGGCGGCGAGTTCGCTGACGGCGACGCCGCCCGGGCCGAAGCCGTCCAGGCTGCCCCGGGTGACCTGCGGGTCCCAGGTACGGGTGAGGCCTTCCGGGGTCACGCCCTGGGCCGCGTACTTGGTCAGGCCGACCCGTACCGAGGTGTGCACGATCTCGGTGGCCGCCGTGACGCCGGGCGTACGGCGGATCCGCTCGGCGGCGTCGGCGCTCACTCCGGGGCCCTGCGGGGTGAGGACCCACTGGGCCCGGATCCCGTCGCGGGCCTGGGCGCGGGCCGCGTCGCCGAGCGTCGGGGTGACGAAGAGCACGGTGCAGGTCATGCCGATCAGCAGGGTGAGCGGGGTGACGGCGGAGGCCATGCGGGTGGCGTTGCCGCGCAGGTTCGCGGTGGCCAGGCGGCCGCCGGGGCCGGCCAGCCGCAGTGGTCCGGCGAGCAGCGCGGTCGCGAGCCGGACCAGCAGCGGTCCGAGCAGCGACACCGCGCCGGCCAGTACGACCACGGCGAGGAAGGTGACCGGGGTGGAGGCGGGCTCGGTGCGCAGCGAGCCGAGGACGACGACCAGCACCGCCCCGCCGGCCAGCAGGAGCAGTCCGGCCGCGATCCGGATCCAGGCGGGGCGTCCGCGCTCGACGGCGGCTTCGGCCAGCGCCTCGGCGGGGCGGATCCGGGCGATCCGCCGTCCGGTGATCCGCGCGGCGGCCCAGGCCCCGAGCAGGCTCGCTCCGACGGCGGCGAACATCGGGAAGATCCCGGCGGTGCGCTCCAGGGTGGCCGGGACCACGCCGGTGGCGACGAAGCGGCCGTGCAGCCAGGCGGCCAGGGGCAGTCCGGCGAGGGAGCCGGTGATTCCGGCGGCCAGGCCCACGAGCAGCGCTTCGCGGCCGATCATGCGGCGCAGCTGCTTGGGGGTGGCGGCGATGGCGCGCAGCAGGGCCAGTTCGCGGTAGCGCTGCTGCACGGAGAGGGCGAAGGTGCCGACGACCACGAGGATCGCGACCAGCAGCGAGGTGCCGCCCATGGCCCCGCCCATGGAGACCAGCTTGATCCGTGCTCCTGCGGCGTCGAGGAACTCGACCGGACCGCGGTCGTCGCCGGCGGCCACCTGTGCGGTGGCGCCCCCGGGGGTGCCGGCCAGGGCCTTCGCGACGCGGCCGGCGAGCTCTGCGGCGTCCGCTCCGGGCCGGGGCAGCACACCGATGGCGCTGACCTGTCCGGCGCGGGCGGCGAGCCGCTCGGCCTCGGCGTCGCTGAAGAACAGCGAGGTCTGTCGGCCGGGGTCGCCGTGGGCGGTCCGCGCGATGCCGCTGACGGTGTACGTCTTGGGCTCGCCGGTGGCCTGCACGGTCAGCCGGGCTCCGGCGCCGAGTCCCGCCCGGGCGGCCAGTGCGCGGTCGACGACGACCTCGTCACCGCCGCGGGGGGCGTGGCCTTCGGCGAGGGTGAAGGGGGTGAGGACGGTGGAGGTCCAGGCGTGTCCGTACGAGGGCTTCGCCGTGCCGCCGGGCGCGTTGACCATCGGCACGGCCTGGAAGGTCAGCTCGGGCACGGCGTGCTCGACGCCCGGGACGGAACGTACGGTCTCCACGGTGGAGGCGGGGAGCCAGGCCCGCTCGGCGACGGGCTTGGCCTTGTGCTTCGTCTTGGTCTTGCCCTTCTTCTCCTTGACCGTCGTCTGGTGGACGTTCTGGTCGGCGGAGACGACCACCGGGGTGCCCGCGTAGCGCTCGGGGGCGATCCGGCCGCGGAGTCCGGTCTCCAGGAGGGTGCCGCAGGCGGTGATCAGGGCCGCCGCGCACAGGAGCGCGACGAAGGCTCCGAGGAAGCCGGCCTTGCGGTCCCGGAGGGTCTGAAGGGCGTAACGCAGCATCATGCGGTCTACTCTGGCCGCGCACCGGTTTCCCGGCACTGGAGCGCCCCGGCGTCCTCGTCCGGGGGCTACCCCCACCCCCGGGCCGCCGCCCCGGGGCCGGCCGCCGGACCGGGCTCAGTGCCCGGGATACCCCGGCTCGTCGGCGTCCCCGCACTCGGCCTCGGCCTCCAGCGCGCGCCGGACCACCCGCAGGGCCATGCCCTCCGGGTATCCCTTGCGGGCGAGCATCCCGGCGAGGCGCCGGAGCCGCTTGTCCCGCTCCAGCCCCCGGGTGCCGCGGAGCTTGCGCTCCACGAGTTCCCGGGCGGTCTTCTCCTCCTGCTCGGAGTCGAGCTGCTCCAGGGCTTCCTGGACGAGGGTGGTGTGCACCCCCTTGGTCCGCAGCTCCTGCGCGAGCGCCCGGCGGGCCAGGCCCCGGCCGCGGTGCCGGGACTCCACCCAGGCCCCGGCGAAGGCGGCGTCGTCGATCAGGCCCACCTCCTCGTACCGGGAGAGGACTTCCTGCGACACCTCCTCGGGGATGCCCCGTTTCGCCAGGGCCTCCTCGAGCTGCCGCCGGGTGCGCGGCATCCCGGTGAGCAGGCGCAGGCAGATCGCCCGCGCCTGCTCCTCGGGACTCTGGGGCGGCAGCTCCTGGCGGCCCTCACGGCCACCCCTCGCCCTGCCGCCCCTCTCCTGCTCTTCCCGCACGGTCAGCTCTTGGCCACGGCGGCCTTGGCCGCCGGCTTGGCCTTCGACGCCGGGGCGGGCACGGAGGCGTCGGCCGCCGGCGCGGCGGCGGGCTCGACGGCCTCGCTGTCCTTGCGGACGCCCACGCCGAGCTTCTCCTTGATCTTCCGCTCGATCTCGTTGGCGAGGTCGGGGTTGTCCTTCAGGAAGTTGCGGGCGTTCTCCTTGCCCTGGCCCAGCTGGTCACCCTCGTACGTGTACCAGGCGCCGGCCTTGCGGATGAAGCCGTGCTCCACGCCCATGTCGATCAGGCCGCCCTCGCGGCTGATGCCCTGGCCGTAGAGGATGTCGAACTCGGCCTGCTTGAAGGGAGGCGCGACCTTGTTCTTGACGACCTTGCAGCGGGTGCGGTTGCCGACCGCCTCCGTGCCGTCCTTCAGGGTCTCGATGCGGCGGATGTCGATGCGCACGGAGGCGTAGAACTTTAGCGCGCGGCCACCGGTCGTGGTCTCCGGCGAGCCGAACATCACGCCGATCTTCTCGCGGAGCTGGTTGATGAAGATCGCGGTGGTCTTGGACTGGTTCAGCGCACCGGTGATCTTGCGGAGCGCCTGGCTCATCAGGCGGGCCTGGAGACCCACGTGGGAGTCGCCCATCTCACCCTCGATCTCCGCGCGCGGTACGAGCGCCGCGACGGAGTCGATGACGATCAGGTCGAGCGCGCCGGAGCGGACCAGCATGTCGACGATCTCGAGCGCCTGCTCACCGGTGTCCGGCTGGGACAGGATGAGGTTGTCGGTGTCCACGCCGAGGGCCTTGGCGTATTCGGGGTCGAGCGCGTGCTCGGCGTCCACGAAGGCCACGGTGCCGCCGGCCTTCTGCGCGTTGGCCACGGCGTGCAGGGTCAGGGTCGTCTTACCGGAGGACTCCGGGCCGTAGATCTCGACCACACGGCCGCGCGGCAGACCGCCGACGCCGAGGGCGATGTCCAGCGCGGTCGACCCGGTGGGGATGACCTCGATGGGGTCGTTCGGCTTGTCGCCGAGGCGCATGACCGCACCCTTGCCGAATTGCCGTTCAATCTGTGCGAGCGCGGCGTCGAGAGCCTTCTCGCGGTCGGTGCCTGCCATGGGTTCCACCCGGTTTGCTTGAGTCGATCGCTTCACGCCATTGACGCTAACGCCTGCCACTGACAATGCGCTCCCACGCCCGTCCTGGCTGTGGATAACCCATCAGAATGGATGTTCGATTTCTCTGTCAAGCCAGCCACGCGCCACCCCGGCGGGCGGTTTGTCCCGTGCCGTCGGAGCTTGATCGCGCGGGCCGTCGTCGGCCAGGTGTGTGCGCCCCACGCGCTGCCGTGGCCGCGGCCACGGCCGTAGCTCAAGTGTTGCTCTGAGATGAAGGGAAGAGGGTTGGCCGCTGTGCTGTCAGGTGACACTGCCGACAGGCGAAGTGGGCCGAAACGGGGGCGGATCAGCTATGGGGCGGGTGTTCCGGTGGATCGTGAGGGGCTCGGGCGAGACGCGGGCTCTGGATGTGTACGACGTGGCGTTCCTGGCGGGCGGGGCCCGGCGGGTGGTGGACAGCGCGGTCATCGCGCTGAACCGGCGCGGGCTGCTCGTGGTGCACGCCTCGCAGGTGCGTACGGTGGATGAGGAGCAGCCCCCGCACGCGGTCGAGCGCGCCGTGGTCGCCTTCTGCGGGCACGCCAAGAGCATCGACAGCGTACGGGCCGGCCTGCGACGCTCCCCGGAGATCGAAGAGATCGGCCGCGGGCTGGCCGTATGGGGCCTGGTGGCGGGCGCGGACCGTCAGCCGACCCGTGCGGGCCGGCGACACCTCCAGCAGGCCGAGCGTGATCCGGACATGCCCGAGTACGTCCTGCGCGGGGCCGCGCGCCTCCTGGACGCGACGGTGCGACACCCGGTCGGCCGCACTCAGGCGGTCCCGCCACGTCACGGCCCCACTCCGAGGCGCGGCCGCCAGGGTCCGACGTCGGGGCGCAGGTTCTCGCGCCTGGACGTCGACTCCGCTCCATACTTCGACAGCGGAGGCGGCGGAGGTGGCGGCGGAGGTGGCGGCGGAGACGGAGGAGGAGGCGGCGGCGGAGGCGGCGGCGGCGGAGGCGAGTAAGCGCTCACGGGCCACTTCACTACGGGGACAGGACACGGGCGGTGCAGGTGACCGAGCCTTCCGGTCGGCGACCTGCGTCACCCCAGTGCCCGCGGTCGTCCTCCCCGGTTGTGCGTGCCGCACCGCGTCGCGGATCGGGCGCCGGACCCCGCCCAGACCGAGCCCCGGCGCCGTGGGCGGCCGGGGCTCGGGGGTGGATACCGGGTGGGGTTACGGCTTCGGGACCGCGCAGCCGGGGCGGGTCAGGTCGATCTGGTTGCCGGGGCCGATGCAGGGGACGAGGGTGTAGGTCTGCTGGGCGTAGTTGATGCCCCGGCGGACCGTGACGTTGCCGCTCTCGTCCACCTCGCACGGGTTGTTGTCCGTGCAGCGCTGGCCGGCCTCGTTGCCCGTGTTGTTGACGGCGACGACCTTGCCGGTGGTCGTGTCGATGACCGGGGAGCCCGAGGTGCCGCCGATGGTGTTGCAGGACGAGGTGTAGCGGACCGAGTCCTTCCAGGTCCAGGCGCCCTCCTTGAGGCGGTACGCGAACCCGTCGACGTTGCAGCTGTAGGTGCGCTTCCAGTAGCCGGAGACGACCTTGATGGCCGAACCCTGCGCCGGCCGGGCGTCGTTGAGGGTGAGCGCGCTGATCCCGTACTGGCTCTGGATCTGCGCGTACGTCGTGGTCAGCTGGTAGAGCGAGACGTCCGTGTCGGTCATCGTCCCGTACGCGATCTTGCTGGCGCGCAGCGTCGCGACCTTCGAGCCGGCGGCGTTGAGCAGGGAGAACGTACGGCTGGACGCCCGGTTCACGAGGACCTCGCCGGGCGCCGGGAAACCGGTTTCCAGGCAGTGGCCGTTGGACAGGACGAGCGCGGGGTCGCCGGGCTGGGAGCCGGGGGCGCGGACGACGGAGCCGGAGCAGTTGCTGAGCGCGACCGTGCCCGCGTAGGTGACCGCGACGGCGGGCGCGGTGTCGGTGGCCGAGGCCATGGCCGGGGCCGCTGCCGCTCCGGTCAGGAGTAAGGAGAGCGCGACGGCGGCGAGAGGCTTGTTCATGTGGGGGTCCCCTCTGGTGACGGATGCGACCGAAGATCCTTCGGTTGTCATGCGCATTCTCAAACCAGAGGGCAGCAACTCACAAGAGGGCCTTCCCCGTTGAGGACCGGATCCACCGGAACGGCCGGAAGCCCACCGGGAAGCCATCCGGAAGCAATCATTCCAACACCCCACGAGGCGGGCGGGACTGTCGATACCGGGGCGCACGGGCCAGCCCCCCGGGCCGCGCCGGAAGGCCCCCGGAACGGCCGGTACTCTGCGGTGCCCCCGACGACGGGGGCCCCGAAATTCCGCTCAGGAGGACCCATGGCCATCAAGAAGGCCACGATCCAGCAGCAGGTGGCAGACGCCCTCGCCCAGGCCAACCCCGCCGACCGGCCCATCGTCACGATCCAGGCCATCGCCGGCCCCAGCGTGTGGCTGATGAGCATGCTCGGCCTCATCGGCCAGGCGTTCCTCTCGTACTACTTCGTCACCGTGACCGAGCAGGCCGTGGTGCTCCACAAGGCGAGCCGCATGAGCAACCGCCCCCAGGAGATCGTCTTCGCGATATCGCCCGCCGAGGCCGCCGGCAGCATCACCGAGGTCAAGCGCAACGCCGTCTGGAGCTCGTTCCGCATGCAGCTGCCCGGGCAGGCCGCACCGACCCGGATGAACGTGCACCGCATCTGGCGCGGCGAGATGGACCAGCTGCTCGGCCTGCTCACGGGTCAGGGCCAGCCCGCCGCCTGACGCCCGACGGTCCGGCACGGCGGAGGGGACCCGTCCCCAGCCCCCTCCGCCCCCGCCCCGCTCACCACCAGTACACGGGGTACCGCACCGCCCCCCGCCGCGCGCGCGAGGCCGCCATCCCCGCCAGCACCAGCAGCATCGCCGCCCCCGCGAGCAGCGGTACGAACACCACCGGATCCGGCGCCTGGAGCACCACCACCACAGTGGTCGCCGCCGCCGGCGAATGCGGGGTCCGGGCCAAGGTCATGACCCCCACCGCCAGCCCCGCCGCCAGCGCCGCCACCCACGGCGCGCCCCCCAGCAGGGCCAGCCCCAGGTAGCCCACCGCCGCGCACAGCAGGTGCCCGGCGACGACGCTGCGCGGCTGCGCCAGCGGCAGCGCGGGTACGCCGTAGACGATCGCCGCGCTCGCCGCGATCGGCGGGATCAGCACCGGCTCGCGCAGGACCGCGCCGATGCCGACGAGCGCCAGCAGCGCCGCCGCCGCCACCCCGCCGCTGTGCAGGGCGGTGACCCGGGCGGGCGACGCGGGCGCGGGGGCCCGCCCCGCCAGCGGGTTCGGGAGGGCCGGGCGGCCGCGACCGGGCGCCTTCGCGGCCCGGCCGGTACGGGTGTCACTCGTGTCCACGCTCATGGGGCCAGATCTACGCACCCCTCACATCCCAGCCCTATACGACAGCCCCACGCGCTCCGGCCACCCCGGACGCCGCCCGAGTGACAACCTTTGGTTGACACCCCTCGACTGTCAACCTAGGGTTGCATCCATGACGAACCCTTCGGTGGAACCCGTTCGCATGACCAACCCGGTACGCCTCGACGACCTGATCGAGGCCATCAAGAAGGTCCACTCCGACACCCTCGACCAGCTCAGCGACGCCGTCGTCGCCGCCGAACACCTCGGCGACGTGGCCGACCACCTCATCGGCCACTTCGTCGACCAGGCCCGCCGCTCCGGCGCCTCCTGGACCGACATCGGCCGCAGCATGGGCGTCACCCGCCAGGCCGCGCAGAAGCGCTTCGTCCCCAAGGCGGACAAGGACGGCGACCCGGGCCTCGACCCGAACGCGGGCTTCGGCCGCTTCACCCCCCGCGCCCGCAACGTCGTCATGTCCGCGCAGAACGAGGCCCGCGCGGCCGGCAACACCGAGATCCGCACCGAGCACCTGCTGCTCGGCCTGCTCGCCGAACCCGAGGGCCTGGCGGGCCACGTCCTCACCGCCCGCGGCGTCACCCCGGAAGCCCTGCGCGCCGCCGCGACCGCCTCACTGCCCCCGGCGGAGCAGGACGTCCCCGAGCTCGTCCCCTTCGACGCGAACGCCAAGAAGGCCCTGGAGCTCACCTTCCGCGAGGCGCTGCGCCTGGGCCACGGCTACGTCGGCACCGAGCACGTCCTGCTCGCGCTCCTGGAGCTGGAGAACGGCGAGGGCCCGCTCAGCGGCGCCGGCCTCGACAAGGCCGCCGCCGAGGCGACCGTCACCGAAGTCCTCGGAGCCGTACTCGGCGGCGACGGAGAGAAGTAGCCCCGCCGGCCGCCGCGCCCGTCAGCTCGTACCGCTTCACGTACGCGCCGAGGAAGGCCTGCAGGGTGGCGACGGCCGGGATCGCGATGAGCGCCCCGACCGCGCCCAGCAGGGCGGTGCCCGCGATGACCGACCCGAAGGCCACGGCGGGGTGGATGTCCACCGTCTTGGAGGTCAGCTTCGGCTGGAGCACGTAGTTCTCGAACTGCTGGTACACCACCACGAACCCGAGGACGTACAGGGCGAACCAAGGATTGACGGCGAACGCGATCAGGATCGGCAGCGCGCCCGCCAGATAGGTGCCGATGGTGGGGATGAACTGCGAGACCAGCCCCACCCACACGGCGAGCGCGGGCGCGTACGGCACCTCGAGCACCGCGAAGAGGACGTAGTGCGCGAGGCCCGAGACCAGCGCCATCAGTCCGCGCGAGTAGAGGTAGCCGCCCGTCTTCACCACGGCGATCTCCCAGGCGCGCAGCACCTCGCGCTGCTTGGCGGGCGGCAGTACGGAGCACAGCGCGCGCCGCAGCCTGGGCCCGTCGGCGGCGAAGTAGAAGGAGAACAGGAAGACCGTCAGCAGCCTGAAGAGCCCGCCGAGCACGGTGGCGGACACGTCGAGCACGCCGCTGGCGCTGTTCTGCACGTACTTCTGGAGCCACTCGGAATGCAGCAGGCTGTCCTGGATCTCCAGCCGGGACAGTTCGGTGCGGAAGGTCCGGTTGATCGAGTCGATCACCGAGTCGAGGTAGCGCGGGAAGCCCTCGACCATCTCGATGATCTGCCCGGCGAGCATGGAGCCGAGCAGCGCGAGGAATCCGGCGGCGAAGGCGAACACGGCCAGGAACACCAGGAAGGTGGCGAGCCCGCGGCGCATGCCGCGGGCCGCCATCCTGGCCACGGCCGGTTCGATCGCGAGCGCGAGGAAGAACGCGATCAGGATGTTGACGAGCAGCCCGGTCAGCTGGTGGAAGGCCCAGCTGCCGAGCTGGAAGCACGCGACGAGGGCCAGTACGAGGACCACGGCGCGCGGCAGCCAGCGGGGCATCCGCGCGTCCGCGCCCGCCCCGGCGGTGCCGGGCGGGCCCTCGGCCCCGCCGCCCGCGCCCGTCGCCGGGACGGTACCGGGCGAAGGGTTCCCGGGCCCGCCGTCCGCGTCGCCCCGCCCCGGGAAGGGCGGCCCCGCCGGGGCCGCGGGGCCGGCCCGAAGCCCCGCGTCCTGCGGGGCTTCGGGCCGGCCGGTCGTCTCGTCTTTCGCTGCCACGCGTCCAGTCTGTCCCACCGTCCGCCCTGACCACGCAGCCGTCCGCCCGCGGCGCGCGCCCGCCGGTCCCGCGCGGGGGCGGCCCGGGCGGTGCGTCAGCGCGTCAGCGCAGCGAGGCCGGCACGTCCATCGCGGAACACACCGCGCGCCACACGTCCTTGGCCTCCCAGCCGGCGTCCAGCGCCTGGTGGACGGTGCGCCCGCCCAGTTCGGCCATCACGTGGTCCCGGGCGAAGGAGTCCGCGTAGGCCGCGCCGAAGTGCTCGGCCATCCGCTCCCAGAAAATCGTCAACCGCATGCCTCCAGTATCCCGCCCCGGAGAGTGCACCGGCCCCGTTGCCCCCTGTGCCCCCGTGCGCGCGCCCTACGGTGTCACGCATGCCTGGAGACGAAGCTTCCGCGCCGGCCCCACCGGGCCCGGCCGCACCCTCGGCCCCCTCCGCCCTTCCCGCCGCGTCCACCCCGCTGGCCCGCGCCGAGCGGTTCGTCTGGCTGACGGCCCGGGTACTGGAGCAGCGGCGGTTCGCGTTCCACTTCCTCGGCGGGGACCCCGACGCGGTGGACGCCGCGCTCGGCTCCTACCTCGGCCAGGACGGGGGCTACGGGCACGCGCTCGACCCCGACCTGCGCGGCCCGCTGAGCCAGCCCCTGCACACCGCGTACGCCCTGCGGATCCTCGACGGCCTCGGCCGGTGCGCCGGGCAGCGCGTCGAGCGGCTCTGCCGCCACCTGACCCGGGTCTCCACCCCGGAGGGCGCGCTCCCGCTGGTCGTCCCGGGCCCGCGCGACTATCCGGCCGCCCCCTACCACCCGGTGTGCGACGACCCGCCGGGGTCTCTGCTGACCACGGGCCCCGTCGTCGGGGTGCTGCACCGCAACCGGATCTGGCACGCCTGGCTGTTCCGGGCCACGGACTTCTGCTGGGAGCGGGTCGAGGCGCTGCGCCGCCCTCACCCCTACGAGGTCCGCGGCGCGGTGGCCTTCCTCGACGGCGCCCCCGACCGGGCCCGCGCCGCGGCGGCCGCCGACCGGCTGGGCCGGCTGGTGCGCGAGCGGCGGCTGGCGGTGCTCAAACCGGACCGGCGCGCGGAGTACCCGGCCGTGCCCGGCGGCGCACCGGGCGAGCAGCTGTTCCCGTACGACTACGCGCGGCGGCCGGAGTCGCTGGCCCGAGGCTGGTTCACCGACGAGGAGATGCGGCGCTCGCTGGACTTCCTCGCGGCGGAGCAGCAGCCCGACGGAGGCTGGCCGGTCCGCCGCCGGGCCTGGGCACCGGGCAGCTCGCTGGAGCGCCGGCCGATCGCCACCCTGGAGGCCCTGCTGACGCTGCGGGCGTACGGGCGGCCGCCGGGGGCGCCCGCCGAGGCTGTGCCGTCGAAGTAGCGCCGGACCAGGCGGGACTTCGCCGACACGGCCGAGGGCGGCGGGGTCAGCCTCCCAGGGCCCGGACGCCCGCGGTGACCACCACCGCCGCGCCGACGACCACCAGGAACGGAGCCCGCAGCAGCAGCGCGGCCCCGGCGGCGGCGAGCCCGGCGGCCCGGGCGTCGAGGACCAGCGCGTGGCCGGTGCTGAAGGTCTGCTGGGCGGTGAGCGCGGCGAGCAGCGCGACGGGCAGCAGGGCGGAGAGCCTCCGTACGACGGGCCGCTCCAGGGCCCCCGCGGGCACGAGCAGTCCGGCGAGCTTGACGGCGTAGCATCCGGCGACGGTGAGCCCGATGGCGATCCAGACGTTCACGAGCGCCCTCCCTTCGGCGATCGGCAGCCCTTCAGCCACAGCACCGCGGGCGCGGCCAGTGCGGCGATCAGTACGGGCACCCCGGCGGGCAGCACCGGCAGGAAGCCCAGCCCCAGCACCAGGGCGAGGGCGGCGACGGCCCGCTCGGTGGCGCTCTTCAGCATCGGCGCGAGCAGGGCGAGGAACACGGCGGGTCCGGCGGCGTCCAGCCCCCACGCGGCGGTGTCCCCGATGGCCTCGGCGCCGAGCGCGCCCAGCAGGGTGGTGAGGTTCCACAGCACGTACAGGGCGAGCCCGGTCACGGTGAAGCCGAGCCGGGCCGACCGGCGGTCGGGCTGTGCCAGGGCCACGGCGGTGGTCTCGTCGATCACCCAGTGCGCGGCGAGGGGCCGTACGGCCCTCGGCAGCGCGAGCAGCTGGGACAGCCGCAGCCCGTAGAAGGCGTTGCGGGTGCCGAGGAAGAAGGCCCCGGCGGCGGCGGTGAACGGGTTCCCGCCCGCCGCGAGGGCTCCGACCAGCGCGAACTGCGAGGCGCCGGTGAAGACGAGCAGGCTCAGCGCACAGGCCTGAAGCACGCTGATCCCGGCCCCGGCCGCCGTCACCCCGAACGCGAACCCCGACAGCCCGACGGCCACGCCGACCCCGAGCGAATCCCGCACGACGGCGGCGCGCGGCCTGCCGTCGACGGCCCCCCGGGGGGCCTCCTGCATCACCATTCGTTGTTCTCCCACGCCGCGAACGTACGCGGGGCGGTGCGGGCGGGTCTTGTACGTTCTTGCGCGCGCCGGCCCGGCCCCGGCGGCGCGGTGCCCTCGTCGCCGTTACGTGGGGCGGGGGTCTAACCGGCCCGCTCCCGCCGGTAGGCGCCCGGCGGGACGCCGACGATCCGGGTGAAGTGCCGGTTCAGGTGCGGCTGGTCGGTGAAGCCGACGGTGACGGCCGCCTCGGCGGGCGGAATCCCCGCGTCTAGCAGCCGGCGCGCCCTGCGGACCCGGGCGTCGGTCAGCCAGGTGTGCGGGGGCATCCCGTACCGCTCCCGGAAGGCGCGCAGCAGGGCGAAGGGGCTGGTCCCGAGCCCGGCCGCGAGCTGCTCCAGCGAGGGCGGCTCCGCCATCCGCTCCTCCAGCACGGCCCGGGCCCGTTCGGCGTCGGCGGCGCCCGCGCCGCGGACCGTACGGGCGGGCAGCGGGCCGGCGTACCGGCTGAGCATGCGGGCCACCACGCCCCGCAGCAGGGTGTCGGCGGCCAGCGCGTTCCCGGCCTCGGCGGCCCGGTGCACCTCGCTGACGGCCCGCGCGCCCTGCGCGTCGGCGACCGTGTCGGCGGTGAAGCCGGGGGTGCCGCGCGGGGTGGCGATCTCGGCGGCGACCTGGGCGATCAGGTCCCGGGGGGCGTAGAGGGTGGCGTACGCCCAGCCCTCGGGGACCCCGGCGCGGGCGGTGTGCGCGACCTCCGGGTTGATCAGCACCACGCTGCCCGGCCCGGCCCGTACGGTGCCGCCGGGCAGGCCGATCTCCTCGACGCCGCCGGTGACGGCGGCGATGACGTAGCCGTCGTGGGCGTGGCGCGGGAAGGTGTGGCGCACGTAGTGGGCGCGCAGCAGGTCCAGCCCGGGCAGTTCCTCGTACTGCCAGTGCCGTGCCCATTCCCCGCGCCCGCCGTCCGTCCCCATGTCCTCATTCTGCGCCCCGCCCCGGCGGCGCGTTTGCCCAGGTCGGCCGCCCTGTCAGTGGTGGGGTGCACGATGGGGGCATGGCAGGCGCTGCGCTCGACTCGTTCTCCCCCGCGACCCGCTCGTGGTTCACGGGGGCCTTCCGTACGCCCACTGCCGCCCAGGAGGGCGCCTGGCGGGCCATCGGGGAGGGCTCGGACGTCCTGGTCGTGGCACCGACCGGTTCCGGCAAGACCCTGGCCGCCTTCCTCGCCGCCCTGGACCGGCTCGCCTCGCAGCCGCCGCCCGCCGAGGCGCGCAAGCGCTGCCGGGTGTTGTACGTCTCTCCGCTGAAGGCCCTGGCGGTCGACGTGGAGCGCAATCTGCGCAGCCCGCTGACGGGGATCCGGCAGGAGTCGGCCCGCCTCGGCCTGCCGGAGCCGGACATCCGCGTGGGGATCCGCTCCGGGGACACCCCGGCCGCCGAGCGCCGGGCGCTGGCGACCCGGCCGCCGGACATCCTGATCACCACTCCGGAGTCGCTGTTCCTGATGCTGACCTCGGCGGCGCGGGAGGCCCTGTCCGGGGTGGAGACGGTGATCCTGGACGAGGTGCACGCGGTCGCCGGGACCAAGCGCGGCGCCCACCTGGCGCTGTCCCTGGAGCGGCTGGACGAGCTGCTGCCCCGCCCGGCCCGCCGGATCGGGCTCTCCGCGACGGTCCGGCCGGTGGAGGAGGTGGCCCGCTACCTCGCGCCGCGCGGCAGGGTGGAGATCGTGCAGCCGCCGTCGGCGAAGGAGTTCGACCTGTCGGTGGTCGTTCCGGTCGAGGACATGGGCGAGCTGGGGGGCTCCCCGGCGACCGAGGGCCGGGAGGGCGGGGACAAGCCGTCGATCTGGCCCCATGTGGAGGAGCGGATCGCGGACCTGGTGCAGGCCCACCGCTCGACGATCGTGTTCGCCAACTCGCGCCGTCTCGCGGAGCGCCTGTGCAACCGGCTCAACGAGATCGCCCACGAGCGCGCCACGGGCACGCCGCTCGCCGAGGGCGCGCCGCCCCCGGCCGAGGTCATGGCCCAGTCTGGTGCCGCCCTGGGCGCCCCGCCGCTGCTGGCCCGCGCCCACCACGGTTCGGTGTCCAAGGAGCAGCGGGCGCTGGTCGAGGAGGACCTGAAGGCGGGGCGGCTGCCCGCCGTGGTGGCCACCTCCAGCCTGGAGCTGGGCATCGACATGGGCGCGGTGGACCTCGTGGTGCAGGTGGAGTCGCCGCCGTCGGTGGCGTCGGGGCTCCAGCGCGTGGGCCGCGCAGGGCACCAGGTGGGCGCGGTCTCCACCGGTGTGGTCTTCCCGAAGTACCGGGGCGACCTGGTCCAGGCCGCCGTGGTCACCGAGCGGATGCGGACCGGGGCGATCGAGTCGCTGCGGATCCCCTCCAACCCGCTGGACGTGCTCGCCCAGCAGCTCGTGGCGATGACCGCGATGGACACCTGGCAGCTGGACGAGCTGCTCGCGCTGGTGCGGCGGGCGGCGCCCTTCGCGGCGCTGCCCGAGTCGGCGTTCACCTCGGTGCTGGACATGCTGGCGGGCCGTTATCCCTCGGACGCGTTCGCGGAGCTGAGGCCCCGGGTGGTGTGGGACCGGGTGGCGGGGACGATCACCGGCCGGCCCGGAGCGCAGCGCCTCGCGGTGACCTCCGGCGGCACGATCCCCGACCGGGGCCTGTTCGGGGTGTTCCTGGCGGGCGCCGACCCGAAGAAGGGCGGGGGCCGGGTCGGCGAGCTCGACGAGGAGATGGTCTACGAGTCCCGCGTGGGCGACGTGTTCACCCTGGGCACCACCTCCTGGCGGATCGAGGACATCACCCGCGACCGGGTCCTGGTCACCCCCGCCCCCGGGGTGCCGGGCCGGCTGCCGTTCTGGAAGGGCGACCAGCTGGGACGGCCCCTCGAACTGGGCCGCGCGGTCGGCGCGTTCCTGCGGGAGCTCGGCGCGCTCTCCGACGAGGACGCCCGGCTGCGGCTGCTGGCGGCCGGCCTGGACGGCTGGGCCGCGGGCAACGTGCTGGCGTACCTGGCGGAGCAGCGGGAGGCCTGCGGGCACGTGCCGGACGACCGGACCATCCTGGTCGAGCGGTTCCGGGACGAGCTCGGCGACTGGCGGGTCGTCGTCCACTCCCCCTTCGGCGCCCAGGTGCACGCCCCGTGGGCGCTGGCGCTGGGTGCCCGCCTCGCGGAGAAGTACGGCATGGACGCCCAGGTGATGCACGCCGACGACGGGATCGTGCTGCGCCTGCCCGATGCCGACCTGCTCTCCATGGACCTGCTGGACCACGACCCGGCCCGGCCGGCGCCCTTCGAGTTCGATGACGAACAGGCCCCGCTGGGCGCGGCCGACGTCACCTTCGACCGGGGCGAGGTCTCGGGGATCGTCACCGAACAGGTGGGCGGCTCGGCGCTGTTCGCCTCCCGGTTCCGCGAGTGCGCGGCGCGTGCCCTGCTGCTGCCGCGCCGCAGTCCGGGCAAGCGCACCCCGCTGTGGCAGCAGCGTCAGCGCGCCTCGCAACTGCTCCAGGTGGCCTCGGAGTTCGGCTCCTTCCCGATCGTGCTGGAAGCCGTACGCGAATGCCTCCAGGACGTGTTCGACGTACCGGGCCTGGCCGAGCTGATGGGGGACATCGAGGCGCGCCGCGTCCGGCTGGTCGAGGTCACCACTCCCGAGCCCTCGCCGTTCGCCCGCTCGCTCCTGTTCGGTTACGTCGCCCAGTTCCTGTACGAGGGCGACTCGCCGCTGGCCGAGCGGCGGGCGGCGGCGCTCTCGCTGGACTCGCGGCTGCTGGCGGAGCTGCTGGGCCAGGCGGAGCTGCGGGAGCTGCTCGACGCGGAGGTCCTGGAGGAGCTGGAGCGGGAGCTCCAGTGGCTGACGGAGGACCGGCGCGCCAAGGACGCCGAGTCGGTGGCGGACCTGCTGCGGCTGCTGGGCCCGCTGACGGATGCCGAGTTGGCCGCCCGCGGGGCGGAGCCCGCCTGGCCGCGGGCGCTGGAGGCGGCCAGGCGGGCCGTCCGGGTGCGGATCGGCGGCGCGGAACACTGGGCGGCGATCGAGGACGCGGGCCGGCTCCGGGACGCGCTGGGCACGGCCCTGCCGGTCGGGGTGCCGGAGGCCTTCACCGAGCCCGTCAAGGACCCGCTGGGCGATCTCCTGGCCCGGTACGCGCGCACCCACGGCCCCTTCACCACGGCCTCGGTGGCCGCCCGGCTGGGTCTGGGCGCGGCGGTGACCGAGGGCGCCCTGCACCGGCTCGCCGCGGCGGGCCGGGTGGTCCAGGGCGAGTTCCATCCGGCGGGCATCGGCCAGGAGTGGTGCGACGCGACGGTGCTGCGCAGGCTGCGGCGGCGTTCGCTGGCCGCGCTGCGCCAGGAGCTGGAGCCGGTCCCGCCGGCCTCCCTGGCCACGTTCCTGCCCCAGTGGCAGCACCTGGGCGGGGCCCTGCGCGGGATCGACGGCCTGGCCCGGGCCGTGGAGCAGCTCCAGGGGGCACCGGTGCCGGCCTCGGCGCTGGAGCGGCTGGTCCTGCCCTCCCGGGTGGCGGGGTATTCGCCGACGCTGCTGGACGAGCTGACCACCACCGGGGAGGTGGTGTGGGCGGGCGCGGGAGCCCTGCCGGGCAAGGACGGCTGGGTCTCGCTGTACCTGGCGGAGTCCGCTCCGCTGCTGCTCCCCGAGCCGCATCCGCTGGAGCTGGGTCCGCTGCACCAGGCGGTGCTGGAGAGCCTCTCGGGCGGGTACGGCCTGTTCTTCCGCCAGATCACCCAGTCCGTCCGCACCAGCCACCCGGAGGCCTCGGACCTGGAGCTCTCCGAGGTGCTCTGGGACCTGGCCTGGTCGGGTCGGCTGACGAACGACACCCTGGCCCCCCTGCGCTCCCTGCTGGGCTCGGGCCGCACGGCGGGGGCGACCGCGCACCGGGCCCGGCGTACGGTGCCGCGCGGCCGGTACGGCAGCCTGGGCGCCACGGTGTCCCGTACGGGCCCGCCCACGGTCTCGGGCCGCTGGTCCCTGCTGCCCGCGACGGCCCCGGACCCGACCCACCGTGCCCACGCCCTGGCGCGCACGCTGTTGGACCGGCACGGGGTGGTGACCCGGGGGGCCGTGGCGGCGGAGGGCGTCGAGGGCGGCTTCAGCGCGGTCTACCGGGTGCTGTCGGCGTTCGAGGACAGCGGCCAGGCCCGCCGGGGGTACGTGGTCGAGGGGCTGGGCGCGGCCCAGTTCGCGATGGACGGCGCGGTGGACCGGCTCCGCGCGGCGGAGAAGAACCCTCCCCCGCTGGCGGCGGTGGTCATGGCGGCCGCCGATCCGGCGAACGCGTACGGGGCGGCCCTGCCGTGGCCCGAGCCTCCGGCGGGCGCCACGCACAAGCCGGGCCGCAAGGCGGGGTCCCTCGTGGTCCTGGTCGACGGCGAGCTGACCCTGTACCTGGAGCGCGGCGGCAAGACCCTGCTGGCCTGGCCGGATCCCGGGGATCCGCGGCTGACGGCGGCCACGGAGGCGCTGGCGGCGGGCTCGCGCGCGGGGAACCTGCCGGCGCTGACGGTGGAGCGGATCAACGCGGCGGCGGCGCTGACCTCCCCGCTGGGCCCGGCCCTGGAGGCGGCCGGTTTCCACGCCACCCCCAGGGGGCTGCGGCTGCGCAACTGAGGCGGCGGTCCGGTCTCGGCCCGGACACGTATGTCTTGGGCATGTCACGAAACGGCTGCCAGCCGCTCCGCGAGGGCCTCTGAGCTGGCCCAGCCGCTTATCCGTGGCTTATCAAGGGTGCTCACAGGCACCGCGCTCGGCGGTGCGCATCCATGGGGGACAAGACAGTGAGCACCAACACCATGCGCAGAAGCACCCTCGCCGCGGCCGGCCTCGCCGTGGCCGGAGCCCTCGTCCTGACCGGTTGCAAGGACGGCAACGAGGAGATCCCGGCGGCTCCGGCCGCACCGTCCGCCGCCGCGTCCGCCGGCTCGTCGGCCCAGCCGAGCGCCCCGGCGGCGCCCAGCTCCCCGGCGGCCGGTTACGACGGCTCGGCGGGCGCTTCCGCGGCCCCGGGCGGTTCCGGCGGCGGCGCGGTGGCGAAGTCCGGCCAGGCCTTCAAGATCGGCGAGACGGCCACCGTGCCGTTCAGCTACGGCAGCAACAAGGGCGGCCAGCTCGCCCTCACCGTCGCCTCGATCGAGCAGGGCGACCCGGCCGACCTGGAGCCGCTCAAGCTCGGCGACAAGGCCAAGGGCCTGGTGCCCTACTACATCCGCTACACGGTCAAGAACACGGGCACGACGGACCTCTCGTACTCCTCGGTCGGCCACATCAAGGGCCTGCTCGGCGACGGCAGCGAGGCGCAGGGCGTCTCGGTCATCGGCAAGTTCGACAAGTGCAAGGACAACTCGCTGCCGAAGGGCTTCACCAACGGCCAGTCGCAGACCAACTGCGTGATCACCCTGGCGCCGGCCGCGGCCAAGGTCTCCGGCGCCGAGTACTGGGGCAACCCGTACAACAACCTGAGCAGCCCTCCCCAGAAGAGCCTCACCTGGAAGTGACCGGCGGCCCGCCCGGCCCTCCGCCTCTTGATGCCCGGAACCCCCCGCGCGGCGACCCCGCCCGGGGGGTTCCGCGCGTTCCCAGGCCCGACAATGGCCCCATGCCCGAAGGAGACAGCGTCCACCGCGCGGCGGCCCGTCTGCACGCCGCCCTCGCGGGCAAGCCCCTCACCCACGCCGACCTGCGCGTGCCCCGCTTCGCCACCGCCGACCTCACCGGGCGCACCACCCTCGCCGTCACCCCGCGGGGCAAGCACCTCCTCGCCCGTCTCGAAGGCGGCCTCACCCTTCACAGCCACCTCGGGATGGACGGCACCTGGAACCTCTTCGGCCCCGGCGAGAAGTGGCGCGGCGGACCCGCATTCGAGATCCGGGCCGTGCTGGCCACCGCCGACGCCACCGCGGTCGGCTACCGGCTCCCCGTACTGGAACTGCTGCGCACCGCCGACGAGGCCCGGGCCGTGGGCCACCTGGGCCCCGACCTGCTCGGCCCCGACTGGGACCAGGCCCTGGCCGCCGCCAACCTCCTCGCGGACCCCGGACGCCCCCTCGGCGAGGCCCTGCTCGACCAGCGCAACCTGGCGGGCATCGGCAACATCTACAAGTGCGAGCTCTGCTTCCTGGCCGGGGTCACGCCCTGGACCCCGGTCGGCGCGCTCCCCGACCCCGGGACCACCCTCCCCCGCATCGCGGCCGCCGCCCAGCGCCTCCTGGCGGCCAACGCCGGCCACGGCGGCTCCCGCAACACCACCGGCATCCGCCGCCCCGGCCGGGAGCTCTTCGTCTACGGTCGCGCCCACCGCCCCTGCCTGCGCTGCGGCACCCCGGTGCGCGAGGCCCCGCAGGACGGCCGGCCCACGTACTGGTGTCCGGGCTGCCAGTCCGGCCCGGTTCCGGAACGCCCCGGCCGTTGACGGTCCGTCAGATAGGCTCGTACCGTCCTGGCATGCCCACACCGACCGCCCCGTACGACCTCACCGACCGCACCGCGCTCGTCACCGGAGCCGCCAGCGGCATAGGCCGCGCCACCGCCCTCCTCCTCGCCCGGGCCGGAGCCGCCGTCCACTGCGCCGACCTCGACGAACGGGGCCTCGCCGGGACCGCCGCCCTGATCTCCGAGGACGGCGGCTCCGCCACCGTCCACCCCCTCGACGTGACCGACCGGGCCGCCCTGCGCACCGCCGTCGCCGCCGCCGGACCGCTCGACGCCGTCGCCGCCATCGCCGGGGTCATGCACACCAGCAGCGTCCTGGAGACCACCGACGAGGACCCCGACCGGATCCTGGACGTCAACTTCAAGGGCGTGCTGCGCACCTGCCAGGAGGCCGTCCGCGCCATGATCTCCGCCGGCCGCCCCGGGTCGGTCGTCACCATGGCCTCCGGCGCCGTGGACGCCGCCCAGCCGGGCCTGCTCTGCTACAGCGCCGCCAAGGCCGCCGTGGTGCAGCTGACCCGGACCCTGGCCACCGAGTGCGGCCCGCACGGGATCCGCGTCAACGCCGTCGCCCCGGGATGGATCCGCACCCCCATGACCGGCCGCCACGGCCCCGAGGTGCAGCGGCGGACCGAGGCCGCCATGGTCCGCATGTCGCCGCTGCGCCGGGTCGGGGAAGCCGAGGACGTCGCCCAGGCCGTGCTCTACCTGGCCTGCGACGCCTCGTCCTTCATGACGGGCCAGATCCTGCGCCCGAACGGCGGGGTGTCGATGCCCTGGTAGCGCCCGCCCCGGACCCCGCCCGGCCGGCCCCGCGCACGGGTCCGGGCACGCAGTGCACCGGCAGCAGTCCCAGGCCCCAGCCGCCGACCGCCATCGCACCCTCCACCGCGCCCGCCTCGGCCGGCGCCAGCGCGAGCCTCAGTACGGCCCACCACCACAGCGCCGCCACCACCAGGGCGAGGAGCGCCGGGACAGGCATGCGCAGCAACCGCCGCACGGCCACCTCCCAGGGGGCAGGTTCCCCGACGCGCCCATCTTCCCGCACCCTCCCCGCCCCCGCACCCAGAACGCCCGTCGGCAGCCCCGCAAGGGCTCCGGGGACACGCGCGCCCCGGGAACGGCAAGGAGCCCCGGCCGATGCTCGACGCACCATCCGGGGCTCCCGCCACGCTCACCTACCAACGGCACGCTCAAGCGGCTACGACGTTCACCGCTTCCACGGGTGCCTTGATGGTCACCCGCTCCGGTCCGCCCGTGACCGAGGCCACGGAGACCGAATTGAGCATCGGGCGCACCGGTGCCGGCACCGGTTCGCTTGCGGCGGCCGACTGCGCAAGCTCCGCCAGCGACAGCTCGTCACTGACTTCGCGCATCAGCTCGGACATCCGTACGTCCAGCGCGTCGCAGATCGCGGAGAGCAGCTCGGAGGATGCCTCCTTCTGCCCCCGCTCCACCTCGGAGAGATAGCCGAGCGAAACTCGGGCGGACGAGGAGACTTCGCGCAGAGTACGGCCCTGGCGCTGGCGCTGCCGACGCAGCACGTCACCCAGCAGGCGACGGAGCAGAATCATCGGTGGCTCCCTCCTCTGACCGTGTAGCCGTAACCTTCACGCCCCACCGTACCGCCTCGCGCCGCGGCCGTGCGGGGAGCGATGTCGTGTTCACTCAGGGCTGCAAACATCAAATCCCCCCGTTCTGTTCCGTATCCTGCCCCCGCAGATTCTCGCGGAGTTCGCTCGAGAGGAGTTCGAGCACTGTCCGTGCGCTTTCCCTACGGATTTCCGCACGGGAGCCGTTCAACCGCAGCCGGGCCGTTTTCCTGCCCGCCGGGCCTGCCACGGCGATGAAAACGGTGCCCACCGGCTGCCCGTCCTGGGGGTCGGGGCCGGCCACCCCGGTCGTCGCGATCCCCCACGAGGCACCCAGCACCCGCCGCACTCCGGCGGCCATCTCCTCCGCGACCTGCGCGTTCACCGCGCCTTCGGCCGCGAGCAGCGCCGCGTCCACCCCGAGGACGCGGTGCTTCAGTTCCGTGGCGTACGCCGTCACCGAGCCGCGGAAGGCGCGCGAGGCCCCGGGCACCGCCGTCAGCTCCGAAGCCACCATTCCGCCGGTCAGCGACTCCGCGACCGCCAGCGTCTGATCACTCTCCGCAAGCATCCGGAGCACGTCTTCGGCCACCGCCGCCGTTCCCGCGGCGCCTTCCGCCGCTTCCGCGGCCTCCGGCGCCTCCCCCGCCCCGTGTGTCACTTCGCGGTCCGCTCCGCCGCCAGACCGGCCCGGCGCAGCACCACGGCCTGCCGGATGTAATCCAAACCGGTGACGACGGTCAGCACCACGGCGACGGCCATCACCCAGAACCGCAGGGTGGCGAGCGGCCCGGTCAGCGCGAGGACGTACATCCCCACCGCCGTGCCCTGGGCCAGGGTCTTCAGCTTGCCGCCCCGGCTCGCCGGGATCACCCCGTACCGGATCACCCAGAACCGCATCAGCGTGATGCCGAGCTCACGCCCGAGGATCACCCCGGTCACCCACCAGGGCAGGTCACCCAGCCACGAGAGACACACGAGCGCCGACCCCATGATCGCCTTGTCGGCGATGGGGTCGGCGATCTTCCCGAAGTCCGTGACCAGGTTGTACGTCCTCGCCAGATGCCCGTCGAAGATGTCCGTGATCATGGCGACGGCGAAGGCCGCCCAGGCCAGCGCCCGCCAGACGGGGTCGTAGCCCCCGTCGGCGAGCAGCAGCAGGACGAATCCCGGCACGAGGACGAGCCGGATCATCGTCAGGATGTTGGCGATGTTCCACAGGCTGGCCTGGTTGACGGCCGCAGTCCCGAGCTTCGCGCCGGGCGTGGGCCGGCGGCCGGTCCCGCCCGCCGCCGATGCCGGGACTCCGGTCATCCGGCCGCCTCCTCGAGTTCCACGCCGAGGGGCTCGGCGACGAGGTCGACGCCCAGGGTCCCGACCACCTTGGCGGTGACGATGCGCCCGGGGACCAGGCCGGCGCCGTCGGTGAAGACGACCTGCCCGTCGGTCTCGGGGGCCTGGTGCGCGGCACGCCCGTAGGCGCCCTCGCCGTCCTCCGCCTCGTCGAGCGGGACGACCGTCTCCACGAGCACCTCGAGGGTCTCGCCGATCCGGTCCTCCGCGCGCTGCGAGGTCAGCTCCTCGGCGAGCCGCTGCATGTGCGCGAGCCGCTCGGCGATGGTGTCCTCGTCCAGCTTGCCGTCGTAGCCGGCGGCCTCGGTGCCGTCCTCGTCGGAGTAGCCGAAGACGCCGATGGCGTCGAGCCGCGCGTGCGTGAGGAAACGCTCCAGCTCGGCGAAGTCCGACTCCTTCTCACCGGGGAAGCCGACGATGAAGTTGGACCGGACGCCGGCCTGCGGGGCCTTGGAGCGGATGGTGTCCAGCAGCTCCAGGAAGCGGTCGGTGTCGCCGAAGCGGCGCATGGCGCGCAGCACGTCGGGGGCCGAGTGCTGGAAGGACAGGTCGAAGTACGGCACGACCTTGGGGGTCGAGGTGAGGACGTCGATCAGCCCGGGCCGCATCTCGGCGGGCTGGAGGTAGCTGACGCGGACGCGCTCGATGCCGTCGACGGCGGCCAGCTCGGGCAGCAGGGTCTCCAGCAGGCGGATGTCGCCCAGGTCCTTGCCGTACGAGGTGTTGTTCTCGGAGACCAGCATGATCTCCTTGACGCCCTGCTCCGCGAGCCAGCGCGTCTCGCCCAGCACGTCGCTGGGACGGCGCGAGATGAAGGAGCCGCGGAAGGACGGGATGGCGCAGAAGGAACAGCGGCGGTCACAGCCGGAGGCGAGCTTCACCGAGGCGACCGGGCTCTTGTCCAGGCGGCGGCGCAGCGGCGCGCGCGGCCCGGAGGCGGGCGCGAGCCCGTCCGGCAGGTCGGCGGGGGCCGGCGCGGGCTCCTCGGGGGCCGCCTGCGCGTGGCCGGGCAGCGCCACGTCGGCGCTCTGGCGCTCGGCCGGGCTGATCGGCAGCAGCTGGCGCCGGTCGCGCGGGGTGTGCGCCTCGACGCTGCCACCGCTGAGGATGGTCTGGAGACGGTTGGAGATGTCGGCGTAGTCGTCGAAGCCGAGGACTCCGTCGGCCTCGGGAAGCGCTTCGGCGAGTTCCTTGCCGTAGCGCTCGGCCATGCAGCCGACGGCGACGACGGCCTGGGTCTTGCCGTGATCCTTGAGATCGTTGGCTTCCAGCAGGGCGTCTACGGAGTCCTTCTTGGCGGCTTCGACGAAGCCGCAGGTGTTGACGACGGCTACGTCCGCGTCGGCGGCGTCCTCGACGAGCTCCCAGCCATCCGCCGCCAAGCGGCCTGCGAGCTCCTCCGAGTCCACCTCGTTACGGGCGCAGCCAAGAGTGACAAGGGCGACGGTACGGCGTTCGGGCATGGACTCAAGACTACTTCGTCCCGGCGCCGACCCCCGCCCACGTCCCCCCACGACAAGATCCCCGGGGCCGGCGGCGGTCGCCGCGCGGGATCCCGGGGATCTGGAATTTTCTATTCCGTGCTGGTCAGCCCGCCTGGGCCTGCCCCTGGCGCGGGTCGTCCTTGGTGTAGGTGAGACGTTCGACCTGACCCGACTCGAACCTCTCCTTGATCTCCTTGCCGTTCACGAACAGCTTGACGGCTCCGGCGTCACCGAGGACGAGGTCGACGGACTCCTTGTCCGTGAAGGTCTTCGACTCGCCCTGCGTGAGGGTGCCGTCGAAGAGGAGCCGGCCGGTGCTGTCCTTCGCGGAGATCCAGCTCTCGCCGACGTCGGCCGTCAGGACGACGGTGACGACGCCCTTCGGAGCGGCGGCGATGGCGCTGTCCTCGGGCTTGGGCCTGGTGGCCTGGGGGGTCGGGGCGGCCGGCTGCTTGCCCGCGGACTGCTTGGGCGCGGGCTTCGGGGAGGCGGAACCTTCCGCCACCGGCCGCTTGGCCGACTCGTCGCTGCCGCCGCCGAAGGCGGTGAAGCCCACGAAGCCGATGACCGCGACGATGGCGGCGACCATGGCGGCGGTCCAGTTGGGCCGCTGCCGCTCGGGGCGGATCCGCTCGGCTTCGAACATGGGCGCGGCGGGAGTGGGTGCCGGCCGGCCGCCGTGGGCCGCGTCGTACCTGTCGACCAGGGGTACCGGATCGAGGTCGACGGCGCGGGCGAGCGTACGGATGTGACCGCGGGCGTACACGTCGCCGCCGCACCGCGTGAAGTCGTCCTCCTCGATCGCGTGCACGATCGGGATGCGCACGCGGGTGGTGGAACTGACCTCGTCGACGGTGAGCCCGGCGGCGATCCGGGCCTTCTTCAGGGCCGTCCCGATGGACGGCTCTTCGACGGAGCGCTCGACGATGCGGTCCTCGGACCGGTCCTCGGACCGGACGTCGGCCGAAGTCCGCTCTTCTTCGGGGGAGTTGGATTTGCCGATGGACACAAGGGCGCCTTTCGAGCGTGTAGCCACCTGCTGGATGTCCAGTCTAGGGGGGTGACGAAAGGGTGGGGCAACCGGAGGGGCACCTTCCTACGCCATCCGAATGGCGACGGAAACCGGCCGCCGGTGCCTCCCTCAACTTGACGCACGCCCAGGGGAAACGGTTGCCGTCGGATCCGGTGACGATACGGCCACGATCCCATTCGGTCGGGTGAGACGGCCGGACCCCCGTTCTAGCGGGCCGCCCATGAGCCCCCGACAGCGGGGTCCCGAGCGCCAGGGGACTCCCGGTGTCCTACGGGGTCTCCTCGCCGCGGATGACGGCGAGCACCCCGTCGAGCTCGTCGGGCTTGACCAGCACGTCGCGCGCCTTGGAGCCCTCGCTCGGCCCGACGACCCCCCGGGACTCCATCAGGTCCATGAGCCGCCCCGCCTTGGCGAAGCCCACCCGCAGCTTGCGCTGGAGCATCGAGGTGGAGCCGAACTGGGTGGAGACCACCAGCTCCGCCGCCTGGCACAGCAGGTCCAGGTCGTCGCCGATCTCCTCGTCGATCTCCTTCTTCTGCTTCTGCCCCACCGTGACGTCGTCCCGGAAGACGGGCGCCATCTGGTCCTTGCAGTGCTGGACGATCCCGGCGATCTCGTCCTCGGTGACGAAGGCGCCCTGGAGGCGGACCGGCTTGTTCGCGCCCATCGGCAGGAACAGTCCGTCACCCTTGCCGATCAGCTTCTCCGCGCCGGGCTGGTCCAGGATGACCCGGCTGTCGGCGAGGGAGGAGGTGGCGAAGGCCAGCCGAGAGGGCACGTTCGCCTTGATCAGACCGGTCACCACGTCCACCGAGGGGCGCTGCGTGGCGAGCACCAGGTGGATGCCGGCCGCACGGGCCAGCTGGGTGATGCGGACGATCGAGTCCTCGACGTCGCGCGGGGCCACCATCATCAGGTCCGCGAGCTCGTCGACGATCACCAGCAGGTACGGGTAGGGACTGAGCTCCCGCTCGCTGCCCGGCGGCAGCTTGATCTTGCCGTCCCGGATGGCCTGGTTGAAGTCGTCGATGTGCCGGTAGCCGAAGGCGGCCAGGTCGTCGTAGCGCAGGTCCATCTCGCGCACGACCCACTGGAGGGCCTCCGCGGCCCGCTTGGGGTTGGTGATGATCGGCGTGATCAGGTGCGGGATGCCCTCGTAGGCCGTCAGCTCCACCCGCTTGGGGTCGACCAGGACCATCCGGACGTCCTCCGGGGTGGCCCGCACCATGATCGAGGTGATCAGGCAGTTGATGCAGGAGGACTTGCCGGAGCCGGTGGCGCCCGCGACCAGCACGTGCGGCATCTTCGCGAGGTTGGCCATCACGTAGCCGCCCTCGACGTCCTTGCCGAGCGCGACCAGCATGGGGTGGTCGTCCTCGGCGGCGTCCGCGAGCCGCAGGACGTCGCCCAGGTTGACCATCTCGCGGTCGGTGTTCGGGATCTCGATGCCCACGGCCGACTTGCCCGGGATCGGGCTGATGATCCGTACGTCCGGGGAGGCCACGGCGTAGGCGATGTTCTTCGCCAGCGCCGTGATGCGCTCGACCTTCACCGCGGCGCCGAGCGTCACCTCGTAGCGCGTGACCGTCGGGCCCCGGGTGAAGCCGGTGACCTGCGCGTCCACCTTGAACTCGGTGAACACGTTCGTCAGCGCGGCCACCACCGTGTCGTTGGCGGCGCTGCGGGTCTTGCCGGGCCCGCCCTTCTCCAGCAGGTCCAGCGAGGGCAGCGCGTACGTGATGTCCCCGCGCAGCTGGAGCTGTTCGGCGCGCGGCGGCAGCGGCTGGGCCGGCGGCGGCGTCTTCGTCAGGTCCGGCACCGCCAGCGTCCCGGACGCCGCGGCGGTGCGCTCCTGCGGCACGTCGCAGTCGTCCGCCGGAGCCGCGGCGGGGGCGGGAGCGGGAGCGGGAGCGGGCCGCTCCTCCCGGGCGGGCGGCACCGGAGCGGTGACCTCCGCCCCCTCCCCCCGGGCGGCGATGCCCTGGGTGAGATCGGCGACCAGCGGGTTCGGCGGCAGCCCTCCGTAGACCACCCCGTCGAGCGCGGCCGCGGCCGCCGCGGCCACGTCGACGGCGTCCGGCTCCCGCTCGCCCGGCCGCGCGGCGCCCCGCCGGGGCCGGCGCCGCCGCGCCAGGGCCGCTTCCTCGGCCTCGTCCACCGCGCCACCGGTGCCGCCGGCGCTGGCCTGCCACTGTCCCGCGTCAGGGCGGTCCGACCGGCCGGGCCGCCCGGCGGCCTGGGGCTCCCCGTACCCCTCGTCGTACTCGTTGGGCTGGATGATCCCCAGCCGGATCCCCAGGCGGCGCAGCCGCTGCGGGATCGCGGCGACGGGAGTGGCGGTGACCACCAGCAGCCCGAAGACCGTCAGCAGCACCAGCATGGGCACGGCCAGCGGCGCCCCCATGGTGAAGATCAGCGGCTTGGAGGCGCCCCAGCCGATCAGCCCGCCCGCGTTCTGCATGGCGGTGGTCCCCTCGCCCCGGCCGGGCGCCCCGCAGGCGATGTGCACCAGCCCGAGGACGCCGATGACGAGGGCGGACAGGCCGATCCCGATGCGCCCGTTGGCGTCGGTCTGCTCGGGATGGCGGATGAGGCGTACCGCCATGACCCCCAGCAGGATCGGCACCAGCAGGTCCAGCCGCCCGAAGGCCCCGGTGACCAGCATCGTGACCAGGTCACCGACGGGCCCGCTCAGATTCGACCAGGTTCCGGCGGCGACGATCAGCGCGAGGGCGAGCAGCAGCAGCGCCACGCCGTCCTTGCGGTGGGCCGGATCCAGGTTCCTGGCCCCCCGGCCGAGCCCGCGGAAGAGCCCGCCGACCGCGTGCGCGATCGCGAGCCAGCACCAGCGGACCAGCCGCACCACTCCCCCGGTCGGCGTCGGCGCCGGCTTGGCGGCGGCCTTCTTCGCCGGGGGACGCCTGGCCGCGGCGGCCTTCTTGGCGGGGGGTTTACGCGGGGCCGCCTTCTTGGCCGGCTCCGTCGTACGGCCGGTGCGGCCCTTCGCGGTGCCCGCCGTGCTCTGGGAACCCTTGCCGGACGTACGTGAGGCCATGGGCCCGAGGTTACCCGGGCGCACGCCGGTGGACACGCGTGCCCACCCCTTCACCCGTTCGTGTCGCCCCGCCCGCGGGCGCTCTGACTCCGCGACAGAACTGACGGATACCCAGCGGGCGTTCCCGGCGGGCCGTTTCACCACCGCCCGACGGGGCGGCGGGCGGCCCGGCGCCTCAGCCCTGCGCGGGCAGGACCGGCGCTCCGCCGCTGGCTCCGGGCTCCAGCGCGTCCAGCGCCCGCCGCAGCCCGGTCAGCTTCCGCTCCAGGTGGGCGGCCGTCGCCACCACCCCGGCGTCCGCCGCGTCCTCGCCGAGCTGCTTGGTCAGCGCCTCGGCCTGTTCCTCGACCGCCGCCAGCCGCGCGGAGAGCTCGGCCAGCAGCCCGGCCGTCTCCCTGCCGCCGTCGCCGTTCGTACCGCCGCCCTCCAGCTGGAGGCGCAGCAGGGCCGCCTGCTCCCGCAGCTGGCAGTTCTTGGTGTAGAGCTCGACGAACACGGAGACCTTGGCGCGCAGCACCCAGGGGTCGAACGGCTTGGAGATGTAGTCCACCGCCCCCGCCGCGTAACCGCGGAAGGTGTGGTGCGGACCGTGGTTGATCGCGGTGAGGAAGATGATCGGGATGTCCCGGGTCCGCTCGCGCCGCTTGATGTGCGCGGCCGTTTCGAATCCGTCCATGCCCGGCATCTGGACATCCAGCAGGATGACCGCGAAATCGTCCGTCAGCAGCGCTTTGAGCGCTTCCTCCCCCGACGACGCCCGGACCAGTGTCTGATCGAGCGCGGAGAGGATGGCCTCCAGCGCCAGCAGATTCTCCGGCCGGTCGTCGACCAGGAGGATCTTGGCCTTCTGCACCATGCCCTGTCCTCCTCGCCCCGGCATGGGGCCTCCCCGGCTCCTGGCGCCGGCGTGCGCGCCGGGCCCCGCCCCAGAGGACGGCATCCTTGCGCCGTCCGTCCTTGTGCCGGTCATCGTAGCCCCAGTCCCGAGATCGCCACACCCTGTCACCAAGATGTCACTGTGCACGTAGCGGAAACGTGAGGAGAGGCCCAAAGGTTCCCCTCCCGGCCTCCCCCCACGCCCCGCACTCCGATCAGTTTCCGCGCATGTGCTGTTCCATGACCGTCAGCAGGTAGTCGGGCTCGACCGGCTTCGTGACGTAGTCGGAAGCCCCGGAGTCGATGGCCTTCTCCCGGTCCCCCTTCATCGCCTTGGCCGTCAGCGCGATGATCGGCAGCCCCGCGAACTGCGGCATCCGCCGGATCGCCGAGGTCGTCGCGTACCCGTCCATCTCCGGCATCATGATGTCCATCAGCACCACCGCCACGTCGTCGTGCTGCTCCAGGACCTCGATGCCCTCCCGGCCGTTCTCCGCGTACAGCACCGCCAGCCCGTGCTGCTCCAGCACGCTCGTCAGCGCGAAGACGTTCCGCACGTCGTCGTCCACGATCAGCACCCGCTCGCCGTGGAAGTCGTACGTACGGGGCGCCACCGGCAGCGGCTCCTCCACGTTCCACGCGTCACCCTCCGGCTGCCCCGGCACCTCGGTGCGCGGCGCCGGGCCCGCCAGCGGCTTGCGCCGGCGCCGGAACAGCGCCGACGAGCCCGGAGCGGCCGCCTCCGCCACCGGCAGCGCACGCTGCGGCTGAGCCGCGCCCAGCGGCGCCGCCAGCGCCGCCGGCAGCGGCTGCGCGGCGAACGGCTCCTCCTCCGCCGCCCTGCGGTACTCCCCGCGCGCCCCGCCGGGCGTCGGCGCGGCGTACCCCTGCGGCGGCAGCTCGCTCGGGTGCAGCGGCAGGTACAGCGTGAAGGTCGACCCCCGCCCGGGCTCGCTGGCCGCGTGGATCTCCCCGCCCAGCAGCCGGGCGATCTCCCGGCTGATCGACAACCCCAGGCCCGTACCGCCGTACTTGCGGCTGGTGGTGCCGTCGGCCTGCTTGAACGCCTCGAAGATCACCAGCATCTTGCTCGCCGCGATCCCGATCCCCGTGTCGGTCACGGAGAAGGCGATCAGGTCGGCGTCCGCGTCGCGCAGCGACCCCGCCTCCAGCAGCTGCTCCCGGATGGCCGTCGGAACGTCCGACCCGGCGGGCCGGATCACCAGCTCCACCGCCCCGTTGTCGGTGAACTTCACCGCGTTCGACAGCAGGTTGCGCAGCACCTGGAGCAGCCGCTGCTCGTCGGTGTGCAGCGTGGCGGGCAGTTCCGGGGAGACCCGCACCGAGAAGTCCAGTCCCTTCTCCGCGGTCAGCGGCCGGAAGGTGGCCTCCACGTAGTCCACGAGCTGGACCAGCGCGATCCGCGTCGGAGAGACGTCCATCTTCCCCGCCTCGACCTTCGACAGGTCGAGGATGTCGTTGATCAGCTGGAGCAGGTCCGAGCCCGCGCCGTGGATGGTCTCCGCGAACTCCACCTGCTTCGGCGAGAGGTTCTCGTCCGCGTTGTCGGCGAGCAGCTTCGCCAGGATCAGCAGCGAGTTCAGCGGGGTGCGCAGCTCGTGCGACATGTTCGCGAGGAACTCGCTCTTGTAGCGCATCGAGACCGCGAGTTGCTCGGCCCGCTCCTCCAGGACCTGCCGGGCCTCCTCGATCTCGGTGTTCTTCACCTCGATGTCCCGGTTCTGCTGGGCCAGCAGCTCGGCCTTCTCCTCCAGTTCCGCGTTGGCGGCCTGGAGTGCCTTCTGCCGGTTCTCCAGTTCGTCGGAGCGCTCGCGCAGCTGCTCGGTCATCTCCTGCGACTGCTTGAGCAGCATCTCCGTCTTGGAGTTCACGGAGATGGTGTTGACGCTCGTACCGATCATCTCGGCGATCTGGCTCAGGAAGTCCTTCTGGATCTGCGTGAACCCCGTGAACGACGCCAGCTCGATGACGCCGAGCACCTTCCCCTCGAACAGCACCGGCAGCACGATCACGTGCGCCGGCGGCGCCTCGCCCAGCCCCGAGGAGATCTTCAGGTAGCCGGGCGGGGTGTTCTCGACGAGGATCGTCCGCTTCTCCTCGGCGACCGTGCCGATCAGCCCCTCGCCCGGCCGGAAGGAGATGGGCATCTGGGCGCCCGCGTACGCGTAACTCCCGCGCATCCGCAGCTCGTACGAGCCCTCCGCGCCGCCGTCCGTCCCGATCTCGCTGGTCCCGCCCGCCGGTACGGCGAGGAAGAACGCCCCGTGCTGCGCGGAGACCACCGGGGTCAGCTCGCTCATGATCAGCGAGGCCACGTCGTCCAGGTCCCGACGACCCTGCATCAGGGCCGAGATCCGGGCGAGGTTGCCCTTGAGCCAGTCCTGCTCCTTGTTGGCCAGGGTGGTGTCGCGCAGGTTCACGATCATCGTGTTGATGTTGTCCTGGAGCACCTGGATCTCGCCCGCCGCGTCCACGTCGACCTTCAGGCTCAGGTCGCCCCGGGTGACCGCGGTGGCCACGGCCGCGATCGCGCGCACCTGCCGGGTGAGGTTGCCGGCCATCTCGTTCACGGACTCGGTGAGGTCCCGCCAGGTGCCGTCGACGTCCCGCACCCGCGCCTGGCCGCCGAGGATGCCCTCGGTACCCACCTCGCGCGCCACCCGCGTCACCTGGTCGGCGAAGGAGGACAGCTGGTCGACCATCGTGTTGATGGTCGTCTTCAGCTCCAGGATCTCCCCCCGCGCGTCGATGTCGATCTTCTTGGTCATGTCGCCCTTGGCGATGGCGGTCGTGACCATGGCGATCTGCCGCACCTGCCCGGTGAGGTTGGACGCCATGAAGTTCACCGAGTCGGTGAGGTCCTTCCACGTCCCGGAGACCCCGGGGACGTGCGCCTGGCCGCCCAGGCGGCCCTCCGTACCCACTTCGCGGGCCACCCGCGTGACCTCGTCCGCGAAGGAGGACAGGGTCTTCACCATCGTGTTGACGGTGTCCGCGAGCTGCGCGACCTCGCCGCGCGCCTCGACGGTGACCTTCTTCGTCAGATCGCCGTTGGCGACGGCCGCCGACACCTGCGCGATCCCGCGCACCTGCGCCGTCAGGTTCCCGGCCATGGTGTTGACGTTGTCGCTGAGGTCCTTCCAGATGCCGGTGACCCCGCGCACCCGCGCCTGGCCGCCGAGGATGCCCTCGGTACCCACCTCGCGCGCCACCCGCGTCACCTGCTCCGCGAACGACGACAGCTGGTCCACCATCGTGTTGACCGTCGTGACCAGCTCCAGGATCTCGCCCTTGGCGTCCACCGTGATCTTCTTGGAGAGGTCGCCCATGGCGACGGCGGTGGTCACCTCGGCGATGTTGCGGACCTGCGAGGTCAGGTTGTTCGCCATGAAGTTGACGGACTGCGTGAGGTCCTTCCAGGTGCCCGAGACGCCCTTGACCTCGGCCTGACCGCCCAGGATGCCCTCGGTACCCACCTCGCGGGCCACCCGCGTCACCTGCTCGGCGAAGTTCGACAGCTGGTCGACCATCGTGTTCAGGGTGTTCTTCAGCTCCAGGATCTCGCCCCGGGCGTCCACGTCGATCTTCTGCGACAGATCACCGCGCGCCACCGCCGTCGCGACCTGAGCGATGTTGCGGACCTGCGAGGTCAGGTTCCCGGCCATGCCGTTGACGGAGTCCGTCAGGTCACGCCAGACCCCGGCCACACCGGGCACCTGTGCCTGGCCGCCCAGGCGCCCCTCCGTACCCACGTCCCGGGCCACCCGGGTCACCTGCTCCGCGAAGGCGGAGAGCTGGTCGACCATCGTGTTGATGGTGTTCTTCAGCTCCAGGATCTCGCCCCGGGCGTCCACGTCGATCTTCTGCGACAGGTCGCCGCGCGCCACCGCCGTCGTCACCTGGGCGATCTGGCGCACCTGCGAGGTCAGGTTCCCGGCCATGAAGTTGACGGAGTCGGTGAGCTCCTTCCAGGTGCCGGAGACCCCCTCGACCCGGGCCTGACCGCCGAGCCTGCCCTCCGTGCCCACGTCCCGCGCCATCCGCGTGACCTGGTCGGCGAAGGAGGACAGCTGGTCCACCATCGTGTTCACGGTGTTCTTCAGCTGGAGCATCTCGCCGGAGACGTCCACCGTGACCTTCTGGGACAGATCGCCGTTGGCGACCGCCGTGGTCACCTGGGCGATGTTGCGCACCTGCCCGGTGAGGTTGCGGAAGGCGGTGTTCACCGAGTCGGTGAGGTCCTTCCAGGTACCGGCCGCCCCCGGCACCTGCGCCTGCCCGCCCAGCTCACCCTCGACGCCGACCTCACGGGCCACACGCGTCACTTCGGCACCGAACGACTGGAGCTGGTCCACCATCGTGTTGACGGTGTTCTTCAGCTCCAGCATCTCCCCGGCCACGTTGACCGTGACCTTCTGCGACAGGTCGCCGTTGGCCACGGCGGTCGTCACCTGGGCGATGTCCCGCACCTGCGTGGTGAGGTTGCGGAAGACCGTGTTCACCGAGTCGGTGAGGTCCTTCCAGGTACCGGCGGCCCCCGGCACCTGTGCCTGCCCGCCGAGGAGGCCCTTCGCGCCGACCTCGCTGGCCACGCGCGTGACCTCGTCCGCGAAGGTCCGCAGGGTCTCCGTCATCTGATTGATCGTTTCGGCCAGCTGCGCGACCTCGCCGCGCGCGCTGACCCGCACCTTCTGCGACAGGTCGCCGTTCGCGACGGCCGTCGTCACCTGCGCGATCCCCCGCACCTGCGCGGTCAGGTTCCCCGCCATCGTGTTGACGGAGTCGGTCAGGTCCTTCCACACGCCCGCGACCCCGGGCACCTTCGCCTGGCCGCCCAGCTCGCCCTCCGTACCCACCTCCCGGGCGACCCGCGTCACCTCGGAGGAGAACGAGGACAGCTGGTCCACCATGGTGTTCACGGTGTTCTTCAGCTGGAGCATCTCGCCGGCCACGTGCACCGTGACCTTGCGCGACAGGTCGCCCTTGGCGACCGCCGTCGTCACGAGGGCGATGTCACGCACCTGCGCGGTGAGCCGGTACGCCATCGTGTTGACGGAGTCGGTCAGGTCCTTCCACGAACCGGACATCCCCCGCACCTGGGCCTGACCGCCCAGCTTGCCCTCCGTACCGACCTCCAGCGCCACCCGCGTCACCTCGTCGGTGAACGCCGACAGCTGGTCGACCAGGTTGTTGACCGTACGCCCGACCTTGAGGAACTCTCCGCGCAGCGGATGCCCCGCCCCGTCCGACGTTTGCGTCCGCAGGTCCATCCGCTGGTCGAGGTCGCCCTCGGCCACCGCCGACAGCACCCGGCCCACTTCGGACACCGGCCGGGCCAGATCGTCCACCAGCTGGTTCGACGCGTCGATCGCGGCCGCCCAGGAGCCCTCGCAGGCCCCCGTTTCCAGCCGCTCGCTCAGCTTGCCCTCGCGGCCCACCGTGCGCCGGACCCGGGACAGCTCCCCGGTCAAGTGCAGATTGCGGTCGGCGACCTCGTTGTAGACGGCGGCGATCTCCGCCATCACGCCCTCGCCGGACACCGTCAGCCGCTTGCGGAAATTCCCGTCCCGCATCGACACCAGGGCCGTGAGCAGGCGGTTCAGAGCGGCGGTATCGACTTCCGTCGTCCCGTTCCGCCGGGACCGTCCCCCCTTGGGGCGCGTTCCCGTACGCCGCACCGCTGCGCCAGACTCCACCGTGTCCCTCCCGAAAGGGTCGACCGCTGTTCCACCGGACGCCGACCGTCCAAGAGCCGGCTCTCCAAGCCTGCCCAGTGTTTCACCCTGGCCGAACCCGGCGATAACACTTCGGCACCATCGCACACCCGCCGCACCCTCCGGGTGGAATCCCGTACGACGGCTCCTGGCGACCGCGAAGGTAAGTAACCTGGCATCCGATGTCCAACCGCGTCGAAGGAGACTTGTGATCACGGCACGGGCGGCTGCCAGTTTCGACCCTCAAGGGCGGTCGGTCGCCGCCGCCCGCGCGTTCGTCCGCGACACCCTGCAGGGCTGGGGCTTCGCGGACATCGTCGACGACGCGGTCGTGCTGACCAGCGAGCTCGTGACCAACGCCGTGGTCCACGCCGGAACCAGGGCCGAGGTCCTGTGCCTGCGCGCGGAGGGCGGCGTACGCGTCGAGGTCGGCGACCGCTACCCCGAGCGGGAGCTGCCGCTGCGGCACCCCGGCGAGCGCCCGTACGCCGATCCCGACCGCGAGAGCGGCCGCGGGCTGATGCTCTGCGCCGCCCTGGCCACCCGCTGGGGCGTCGAGTACACCGCCACCCACAAACACGTGTGGTTCCGCCTCGACCTCCCGGACCGGCCGGTCGGTACCCGCTCCGCGGGCCCCGTCGTACCGGACCAGTTCCTGCCCCTGACCGACAGCCGGGTCCGCGTCGCCGTGCTCCAGATCGACGCCACCGGCGCCATCTCCGCCTGGAACGAGGACGCCGAGCACATCTTCGGCTACCCCGCCGAGAAGGTCCTCGGCCGTCCCCTCGCCGAGATCGCCGCCTGGCCCCAGACCCCCGGCACGGGCACCGGCATCGCCGAGGCCCTGCGCCTGTCCCGCTGGGAGGGCAGCTACGGCATCCGGGGCGCCGACGGCCGCGTCATCCCCGTCTACGCCTCCCACCTGCGGGTCCGCGACGCCCACGGCGAACCCTCCATCGTCTGCCTCCTCGTGCACGACGACGAGCGCGCCCTGCTCCAGACCCCCGTACGCGTACCCTCCTCCGACGGCCAGCACGGCGAGCCCCGCCCCGCCGACCCCTTCGAGGTCTTCATCGGCTCCCCGGCCCCCGACGACCTCGACGGACTGCTCCAGCGCACCGTCGAGCGGGCCCGTGACATGCTCGACGCCGACGCCGCCTTCCTGCTGCTGGCCACGGACGACGAGACCGAGCTCGAGGTGCGCGCCACCACCGGCCTGCCCTCCACCCGCCAGCGCTTCGCCCGCGTCCCCGTCGAGGCGGGTACCAGCCGCTACGGATCGGCCCGCCTGCCCGCCGTCCACGACGACCTCTCCGTCGTCCCCGGAGCCGTACCGCTCCTGGAGTCCACCGGCATGCGCTCCGTCGTCACCGTCCCCCTCAAGGTCGAGGGCCGTCTCACCGGCTCCCTCGGCGTCGCGGCGGAGGGCCCCGGCCGGTACACCAACGAAGAGGCCCTGCGCCTCCAGTTCGCCGCCGACCGCATCGCCCTCGCCGTCGAGTCCGCCCGCCTCGGCGAGCTGGAACGGCTGCGCCGCGGCTCGCTCTCCTTCCTCGTCGAAGCCTCCGACCTGCTCGCCGGCACCCTCGACCGGGACCAGACCCTGGCCCTCATGGCCCAGATGACCGTCCCGACGCTCGCCACCTGGTGCGCCGTCTACACCATCGCCGATCCGGCCTCGGACCCCTACCTCGCCTACGTCCTACACGAGGACGAGGAACGCATCGACGGCCTGAAGGCCCTGCTCTCCCGCGTCAGCCCGCCCGAGCCGGTCCGTGAGGCCGGTGCCCGCCACTGGCTGGCGGCAACCGCCGCCGTCGGCGGGGAGACGGTCGTCCTGCCCCTCCTCGCCCGGAACCGGGTGATCGGCATGCTGACCCTCGGCAAGCCCACCGGGGAGCACTTCCGCCAGGAGATCCTCGAACTCGCCGACGACCTCTCTCGCAGGGCCGCCCTCGCCCTCGACAACGCCCGCCTCTACTCCGAGCGCACCGCCATCAGCCGCTCCCTCCAGCGCAGCCTCCTGCCGCCCGGCTCCCCCGCCATCCCCGGCATGGAGGTCGAGGTCATCTACCGCGCCGCCGGCGAGGGCAACGAGGTGGGCGGCGACTTCTACGACGTCTTCCCGATCCGCGACGGCGCGTACGGCTTCGCCATCGGAGACGTCTGCGGTACGGGCCCCGAGGCGGCGGCGGTGACCGGCCTCGCCCGCCACGCCCTGCGCCTCCTGGCCCGGGAGGGCCTCGGCGGGCCCGCGGTGCTGGAGCGGCTCAACGCGGCCATCCTCGACGAGGGCGCCCGGAGCCGCTTCCTCACTCTCCTCTACGGGGAACTCCACCCCCAGCCCGACGGCGGCGCCCTGATGAAGGTCGTCTGCGCGGGCCACCCCCTGCCGCTGCGCCTGCGCCCGGACGGCCAGGTCACCGCGGCGGCGGAACCGCAGCCGCTGCTCGGCGTGATCGACGACCTCGACCTCTACGAGCAGACCCTGACCCTCGAGCCGGGTGACGTGCTGCTCTGCGTCACGGACGGCGTGACCGAACGGCGCGAAGGCACCAGGATGCTCGGTGACGACGGCCTCGCCGAGGTCCTCAGCACCTGTACCGGCCTCACGGCGGGCGCCGTCGCCTCCCGGGTCCTGCGCGCGGTCGAGCGCTTCGCCGCCGAACCGGCCTCGGACGACATGGCCATCCTGGCCTTCCGCGTCCCCCAGCAGCGCGAGGGTTCCTGAGCCCTGCCCCTTCCGTGCGAGCGGAAGAGCAACTGCCCTGTCCCGGCCGACAGCCGGCCTTCCGGCGTCTCCGGGAACCCGGCCCTTCCGACAAGGGCCACGGCCTTCGCCTCGCGGCCGAGGCACACCTGGAACGCAAAAAGGCCCCCGCCACGAGGCGGGGGCCTTTTCAAGTCAGAGCCCTTTAACGGAATCGAACCGTTGACCTTCTCCTTACCATGGAGACGCTCTACCGACTGAGCTAAAAGGGCGGGTTGTTCGGCGGCGTCCTACTCTCCCACAGGGTCCCCCCTGCAGTACCATCGGCGCTGAAAGGCTTAGCTTCCGGGTTCGGAATGTAACCGGGCGTTTCCCTAACGCTATGACCACCGAAACACTATGAAGTTGGAACTCAAGCCGACAAGGCGAGTTCGTTACTTCAGAACTAACACAGTGGACGCGAGCAACTGAGGACAAGCCCTCGGCCTATTAGTACCAGTCAGCTCCACCCGTTACCGGGCTTCCACATCTG
>NZ_JBVHWK010000021.1:0-41936 GCF_055569445.1 Streptomyces sp. NPDC029122
TGCGTTCCACAGAGAGGTGCAATGACAGCAGACGACTCCTACGGCCGTCTCGACGACGACGACTACCCCGCCTACACCATGGGCCGGGCCGCCGACATGCTCGGCACCACACCGAACTTCCTCCGCGCCCTGGGCGAAGCCCGCCTCATCACCCCCCTGCGCTCCGAGGGCGGACACCGCCGCTACTCCCGCTACCAGCTGCGCATCGCCGCTCGGGCCCGGGAACTCGTCGGTCAGGGCACCCCTATCGAGGCGGCCTGCCGCATCGTCGTCCTCGAGGACCAGCTCGAAGAAGCCCAGCGCATCAACGCCGAGTACCGCTGCGACGCTGAAGCGGCCAACCCGCCAACAGCAGCCTGAAACGGTGGCGCGCCCGCCGGATACCGGCGGGCCCGCGCACGCGCATCGGCTCCGAGCGGGAGACGGCCCTGCTGGTCAGCCTCCGGGCCTGGCCCCTGCTCGCCGTCCGCATGGCCGGCATTGCCCGCGGCCTTGTCGAGCGTGAAGGCAGCGGGGACGATGAAGGTGACGGTTTCTGGCGGCCGGCGGGTGGGGGCACGGGTGTTGGCCGAGGAGTTCGGATATGCGGTGTCGCCGGGCCCGGCAGGCCAGATGCCCGGTGTGATGGAGAAGGTCGTTGGGGGCGACAGGCATTGGCGTAAACTCCGCCGCACCAACGCCGTGTTCGCCAGCCTCGTGTCGGCAGGCGTCTGCGGCGCGCTCTTCAGCGCAGTGCCGGGGATCGCCGTGTTCGCGGCCGTGGCGGTGGGGATCTGCGTGGGCGTCGCCGTGTGGCCCTCCGGACTGCCAGCCCGCCGCCGCGAGGCTGTGGAGATGGTCCGCAGTCGCCCGTGGCAGGTGTGGCCGTGCCGGCTGGCGGCAGTGGGCGGTGACGCGTCCTCGCTGATGGTTGCTGCCGATGTCCTACTGCTGGCGCCGGACCGGAGCGCGGCCGCTGCGCTGCGGGGCTTCATGCCGCGGTCGCACTGGCTTGCCATAGCGGACGGACGCGGACTGCTCTGGTTCTGCGGCGACCTGCGCGTCGGTGGCTGGATTGCGCGACCTGCCGACATCGTGGGTTCGCTGACCTGGATGGACAAGGTCGATGTGCCGGTCCGGGTCCGCCCTGTGGAGTTGACACCCCGTGAAATCGCTTTGGAAGATATCGCGATTCAGGCCGCCACCAGCGAGCCGGCCTGGAGCTTCCTCTTTGACCTGTAGCCGTCCCAGCTGACGATCTCCGACGCTGTACGTCGTGCCGCCCAGAAACCGCGCCAGGGCGAGGAGGCCGGGCTCGCCGAGGGCGAGGAGAAGCTCGCCCCGGGCTGGGCCGCCGCCGCGCTGCGCCCGCCGCGCGACGACCGGGTGCCGGCCAACCCATGGCCCTCCTCGACCAGCGCGGTGTCGACGTCGCCGGGTTCCCCGCTTGAGCAGGTTGGCGGCGATGCCCTGGCGCGGGCGTGTTCGGCGACGGCCAGGCCGTGGATCTTGGCGACAACAGGCTCAGGGCCATGGCCATGGCCCTGGCTGCCGGGTAGCCGTTGTTCATGGCCATGTCGATGGGGGTGCCGGGGGCGGTGGCGGAGAGCACGCCGACGGTGCGGTCCAGAAGACGCGACACCACTGAGGCGGTCGTTGGCGCGATCACGGGCACCCTTGCCCGCCCGCAGCTTCTCGTTCTCGGCCTCCGTGACGCGCACGGCCGGCTGACGGGCGTGCGCTTCGCGGCCACATGGGGGTCCCGCGACGTCCTGGACGCGGTCCTGGTCCGCCCGGAGGTGGTGGCGGAGATCAGAGCGGACCGGGCGACCGACCGGGGCGGCGCCTACCAGCACCCGGTCCGGTTCGAGCGGCTCCGCTGGACGTGGGGCGGAGAGGCGCGCCCTGCTGGAGATCCGGTTCACCGACCACGCCCGGCCGCCCCGCGGAGACCGGGCCCTGCGTGCGGGCCAACGGCGAAACTGCGCTGTCCGCAGTACAGGCACGGACAACAGCTCCGCGAGAACGCCGAACGCTGACCGGGGGCGGCGGACCGGTCCAGGACGAGAGCGTCAGTACCGCACTTCTCCTGCGCCAGCGGCCATGCGAGGTGGCGGGTTGCTGCCAGCGGCCCGGCGTCGCTCGAGGCCTGAACCAGCGGTGCTTGCGGCTATCTAGGTGAGGGGGAATCGTTCCTTCGTTCGGGCCGGACGATGTCTGCGCTGACCGCACCCTGTCTGTCGCTACCGTCACCCCGACACCCGCCCCTCTCCCCGCAGGCAGCATCTCCCGGTGGTCGTAAGGTCCTTCCCACTCGGAGCCCCGCTGGCCGGGCAGATCCGATCGCGATGTCCGTCCGACGTTCGCCCCGGACACCGGACGTCAGGACGGCGCTGCGGGACGGGGCGCAAACGTGAACCGCGAAGGAGTGCCATGGCCCCGGCGACGATCGACCACACTGCCCGCAAGCACAGCCCGCTACTCGCTTACACGATGGTGCAGGCCGCAGCTCTCGCCTACAAGGACGAGCCAACGATCGAGAAGACCGCCAGGGAGTGGGGTTTCGATCGCGTCCGTCACCACCAGACCCGGTTCACGCCGCCGTTCCCGCTGCAGGACACCCAGGCGTACACGATCGCCAGCGACAAAATGATCATTACCGGGTTCCGGGGGACCGAACCGGCGCAGATCAAGGACTGGCTCTCCGACGCCACCACCCCGCCCCACCCGGGCCCCGGCAAGACCGGCTACGTCCACTACGGCTTCGGGCAGGCCCTGGACTCCATCTACCCCACGGTCAAGGACGCCCTCGCCGACCTCCTGGACAATGACCAGAGCATCTGGTTCACCGGACACAGCCTTGGCGGGGCCCTGGCCATGCTGGCCGGCTGCCGCATGTATCTGGAAGCCCCGCACCTGCAGGCTGACGGCATCTACACCTACGGCCAGCCCCGAACCTGCGACCGCCTCCTGGCCACGGCTTGCAACAAGGGCTTCAAGGACCGCCTGCACCGCTACGTCAACAACAACGACATCATCCCTCAGCTCCCTCCAGAGCCGGCGTACACCCATATGGACACACTGCACTACATCGACTCCAGCGGCCGTGTCCGCTCCAGCATGCCGCTGATGGGCGCGCTCACCGACCGGGTCAAGGGCGCAACCGCCGACCTCCTCGCCCCGGCCAGCGACGCTTTGCGCGACCACCCGATCAAGCACTACGTGGCCGCCATGGAGAAGAACCTCACCTGATCCTCCAGGCGCACGTGCACGACCGCTCACCTGCGCCGTGCGGGACACCGTGGGCCCGGGCGGCCGCAGGGGTGCTTGTCCGGAACCTGTTTTCTGCGCCGGGCGGGTCGCTGGCGCAGGACCGGTTCCGGGACCTGGTGGCCGCCGCCGGGCAGCTCCCGCATCCCGCGCGACCCACTGCGTGAGGGCCTTCAGGCCCCGCTGGAATGCCTGCTGCGCCTTGCTCGGCCCCCTCCCGCCCCCGCGGCTGGCCGCGCGGGGGCGGGAGGGGGCGGCTGGCCGGGTCGTATGCCGAGCTTGGTCAGCCGCTTCTGCTGTTCGGGCAGGAGTCGCGTCCAGGTGGCCGGCTGCTTCTGCTGCTGGAGCCACTGTCCGATGCCGTTGCTGTCCATGAGCACGCCGGGGGCGATGTCGGGCAGGACGCCGTCGGCGTCGACCAGGTCGGCCAGGACGCGTTGGCGGCGCTGCCAGTCGAGTGGCCAGGGGCAGTTGCAGTCCTTGTCGATCGCGGCGAGCTGCGCAGCCCGCGTGGCCGCGACGTCCTCGTTCTTCCCGAGCCCGTTCTCGGCGCCCTTGCGGCGGAGGTTGGCCATGTGTTGTCCGATGGGCACCATCTCGTCGTCCTCGCCCCACACGGCGTCCTGTCGCTGCGCGAGGTGCCTGGTGGCCCGCCGGTACGACCTCAGGACGGCGAGCTTGTTCTCCCATGCCTCTTGACCGGGTTCCCACACCATTCCGGTCTCGGGGGGCGTCCAGCAGGGTTTTGCGCCGGTCCTCGAGTTCCCTGGCGCGCAGGGCCTCGCGCTGCTGGTGGACCCACCGTCCGAGGGGGAAGCCGTACACGGGTTGCACGCGATCGCCGCGGGACGGTTCGTCATGGACCCGGTCGACGGCTTCCCCACAGGCGCCCCCGACGCGGAGTCCGCCGCGCTCACGTGGCACAGCTGCGCCCACTTCGCCGCGGGATCGGTCACCTTCACCTCGCTGATCGCCGCCTGCTACGTGCTGGGCCGTCACTTCGGCCACGTCGGTCACCGCGGCTACGCCATCGCCTCCCGCGTCGCCGGAACCGCGCCCCGTACTGAACGGCCATCGACGCGGGACGTGTGCAGCTCGAGCTGCGTGGCCACGTAGCCGTGGATCGCTCAGCCGCTGGTCTGCCAGCGCCAGGTCCCACCTGTGCAGACGAGCGTCGAGCCGCCGTCCCGCACATGGAGAAGGTCCTGTGTGTCATCCCACGTCATCCGGACCTCGCCGTACGGCTCACCATGCAGGACCCGCTTCCACAATGAGCCTGCCGGAGGCTCCGGCGTACGGAACTCCAGCGAGCGCACGTCCTCCAGCACCAGAGTCACCGGGCCCAGCGGACGATACGACTCGGTCGGCGACTCGACATACCCGCCGGCGAACACGAGCTCCGCCCGGAGGGTCTCGCCCGAAGGCAGTACCGTGAGCCGGAATCCCTCCGACTCGATGTCCATCTCCCCGAGGCCCGGAATCCGCCAACCGGTGACCTCCCACCCGGCCAGTCCGGACTCCGCCTCGAGCAACGGTGTGCATGCATGCCACATGGGACAAGCATTCCACCCCGGGAAACAGCGGCTGCGGTGCACCGCCTCTCATCCCCGGCGACAGAGTCCGTCCGTGAGGTGCCGGGGCGTGTGCCCCCCCATCGGACCGGGCCGGCCACGAAGCCACTGTAGTCGCGGCGAATGGATGTGCATGGCTCCGGCGTTGGGGGCACCCCGGGCTCGTCAAGGGCATCGAGCCCTGCCCCTATTGCAGTCCCGAGAACACTCGGCATGACCGGCTGACGGCGGCGTCCAGGCGGCGGGTACGTTCGGAGGTAAGGGGTGCGGCCCTGGCCAACCGACCAGAACGTAGATCACTCCCCGCTCGCAGAGCCCGACTCGGGATGCAGCCTCCATGGCGCGGCTGTCGGCCACACGCTGCCCCGGCGTCTTGGCCCGGGCAGCAACCTCCTCGGTCGCCATACCCGTCACCACCCCGTGCGGGGACGCAATGGCACCCAGTCACGGGCGCCGCCCCCACCAGGGCACCAAGCAGTGCACCCGACCAGCTCAGTCCTTCGCTTCCAGACAGGTGGAAGGTCGTGGCATCCGGGTGAAATCTGCCCGGGCAGTGCACGCGGCTGCACTCGCGCGAGTTGACACTCGTCTACAGGGCCCGTTGATCATCACTGCGCGGCGGATGCGTTCGCCCGGGGCCCGGCCGCGGCAATTCCCGTGGCTGACAGTCAGTCCCGAGCCGGAGGTAGACCGCCCGTGGCGGTGAGCGGAAACCCGACCGTCAGACGACGCCGGCTGGGCGCGGAGCTGCGCCGGCTCCGCCTTGCCCGTGGCCTGACCAGTACGCAAGTGGCTGAACGCCTCTTGATCTCCCAGCCCAAGATCAGCCACTTGGAGAACGGCCGCCGTGCCATCAAGCCCCGCGATGTGCGGGACCTGTGCGCCCTCTACGGAGTCACCGACCCGCAGGTCGTCGACGCGTTGAGCCAGATGGCCACGGAAGCGGACCGGCAGGGCTGGTGGGTCGCCTGCGGCGAGGTCCCGTACGCCGCCTACATCGGCCTGGAGACGGAAGCTTCCTCTATCCGCTCCTACGAGCCCCTGCTGATCCCCGGCCTGCTGCAAACGCCCGCCTACGCCCGGGCTGTCATCGAGGAAACCATCCCTCAAGCGACGCCTGAGCAGATCGCCTTGCGCCATGAGGTCCGGCTGCGCCGCCAGTCCCGGGCCCACCACCCGGCCCGCCCCTTCCGCCTATGGGTCGTGCTGGACGAATCCGCCCTGCGCCGCGTCGTCGGCAGCCGGCAGGTCATAGGTGAACAGCTCCAGCACCTGAACCGTCTCGGCGCGCAGCCGCACATCACGGTGCAGGTCCTCCCACACGACGCGGGAGCCCATCCGGGCATCTCGGGACAGTTCTCCATCCTCGACTTCCCAGACGCCGCCGCGGGGACGGTGTATCTGGAACGGTTCACCAGCGACCTCTACCTGGAGAAACGATCCGACGTGCAGCACTACAGCGTCATGTACGAACACCTCCAGGCCCAGGCCCTGAACCCGGAGCACACCCGCCACTTCATCACCACCCGCGCCGCCCAGGAGCTGACGGCCGCCGCATCGCTGCCCGGCCGGCGGTGACCACCACAGCCGGAGGTCACTGCGTCGCGTACAGGCGCGCGCGCAGGTACAGCAGGGCGGCGGTGTCCGCAGCGGCGGCCAGGTCGGCAGCAGGGTACGGATGGCCGCGTCGTCGCCGTCGCGGACCGCCTGGAGGACCTGCTCAACCGTCTCGCATATGGACGGATCCATGCCGGCCGGACCGGCCGGAGCCGAGGCCGAACGGTCCGGCAGCCTCGCCCGGCCCGGCGCCCGCCGGGGAACCTGGCACTGCCCTCACGTCATCCCCTAACCGATCGCCCGCCTCAAGTCGCTGCCCACACGACAGGCCGGCGAAACCGGCACGCTCGCGTGCACCGGTAGCCCCGCCAGCGCGGAGAGCACGGTGCCAGATGCTGACGCGGGAGAGGGATCCGCGGGGCCGGGTTCTCATGGAAGGGGCAGTGTCAGCGTCGGGCGTCAACGCTAGCCTCCGCGTTTCACACAGGATGCCGAACTCTGTGGTTGTGCTGCGGGGCGCTGGCCGGCCGCGGATGTGGTCGGGCGCAGTCCGCGCCGATAAGGCGTGCGCGGGCGAGGCCCGGTGACCAGAGCGCTCTGGCGGCAGTAACACCGGGCCGCCGCACGCGACAGAGGTCCGGCACGCGGACCGGGAGGAGCGGAACCCGCTCCGCGTGGCCTGGCTCGGCTGGTCGGCTGGCTGCACGAGCTGGCCCCGCCATCAGAACGGCCTCCCCTTGGAGGACGAGGGGAGGCCGTTCTACCGGCTGTGCGCTGCGGCTGGTTCAGATGACGGTGCTGGATGTTCCGGGGCGACGAGCGCGCCGGGTCCAGGCCCTGGTGCTGTCAGTGCTTGCCGTGGTGGTCGGCCTTGTGGTGCCCGTCGGAGCCGCCGTTGTTGATGCAGGTGTTGCCGAAGGCGGGGTTGAGGATGCCGACGATGTTGACGGTGTTGCCGCAGACGTTGACCGGGATGTGGATGGGCACCTGGACGACGTTGCCGGACAGGACACCCGGAGAGCCGATGGCAGCGCCCTCTGCCGTGGCGTCGGCGGCGGCCATGCCGGCCCCGCCTGCCAGGACGGCACCAGTGGCGGCGGTAACGGCTACGGCCTTGGCAATACGGGACATCAAGATCTCCTTGAACTCACTCTGCCGCAGGGAGGTACGGCACGGACGACGACCCCCACAACGGCCGCAGGCGCCCGCCCGTCACGGACGATGGGCCGAACCGGTGAACTCGAGAAGCATCCGTCCAGCCTGACCCAGGCCACGACCGCCGAGCCGGCATCCGCGCCGCCATCGCCTTGCGGGCCTGGCTGCGCGGGCAGGACGTCGAACTCGCGCGATGCACCCACGGCTGGGCATCCATCCCGTCTAGGCTCGGAAAGGCGTTTCCCCTCGGGCGGTGGGTGCACCAGCAGCGCAAAGCCCTGCGGGCCGGGGAGCTCGAGGACCGGCGCCAAACCCTGCTGGACGCGCCGGAGGCCGGGATGGTCTGGGAGCCGGGTGAGGAGGCGTGGGAGGCCGAGCGCCGCGCTCCGGTCGTACCGGCGGACCACCGGCCACCTCACACCCCGGCAGGAGGCAGTATGGGGCGAGGACGACGAGATGGTGCCTGTCGGGCAGTCCATCGCGGCAGGGCCGAGCGGGTGCGGCTCCCCGGGTGCGGCTGTCGGAGGCCGTCCGTCGGCCGGCGGGCGGGGTGGTCAGGCGGCACGGTCACATCTTTTGCGGGCGATGCGCAACCGTTCCGCCGTCCTGCATGTCACACCATGCAGGAGCGACCAACTCCAATGACCAGCAGGGGGAAACATGAGGTTCACCCGTTCCGTCGTCACCACCACCGCATTCGCAGCCCTGGCGCTGGGGGCCACGACCGCGCTGGCGGCGCCCGCCACCGCCGCGCCCAACACCACGCCGCAGAAGGTCTGCGGAAGCGCCTACAAGACCGTGAACTCGGCCGCCATCGGCTCGCTGGGCACCGTCTACCTGACGTACAACGCCTCGAACGGCAAGAACTGCGTCGCGACCATCCGCAACAACCCCGGTGCGGCCGTGGACATGGCCCTCTGGATCGAAGTCCCCGAAACTTGGGAGCGGGGCGAGGACTACGGCCGGTACACGTCGTACGCGGGCCCGGCCTACGTGTACGGCAAGGGCCACTGCGTCGACTGGGGCGGGGGCATCAGCAACGTGCACGTGCAGGTGTACAACTCCAACTGTGGCGCGCGCAAGGAGCACCGGGTCACCGAGGTCCGCTGACCCGAGCTCCTCCCGACCGCGACTGTGCCGGCGTGCGGTCGTCGGGGGCAGGACCGACGGCCCGGCGGCCGCGCGGAGCCGCCGTGGTCCGGCTCGCTCCGGCAGACTCGCCGAGTTCTGCCGGGGCGAGGGCGCGTCCGGCCTCCTCCCTCGGGTGCGCGGCCGTCCGGTCGGCGTGTCGCCGCAACACGGACCACCGTCTCCGGGACCACGGACAGGTCCTCGGTGGGGAACACCCCGAGCATCCGTACGCAGCCCCACTGCACCGCCCACCCCAGCCGGTGCGCCGGCGCCCGCTTCGACCGCGCCGCCTCCAGCGCCTGCGCGCCGAGCTGTGGCGGTAGCTCGCGACGCCCCGCCTTGGCGAGCGTGACAGCATGCGGTCATGCGGCCCGCACCCACATGGCCGCTACGCGATCACCGCGATGTACTCGCCCACGTTCGGCCTGAACCAAGCCGGTCCGGGCGGGGCTTCTGCCATGAGCTCACCGTCTACTGATCGCGGACCGGGATCTTCCACCACATCAGCCACGCTCCGGTGCCCATGATCAGGGCGTTGAGCAGGATGGGCACCACCCCGGCATAGCCGGGTCCGCCCAACGCCCGCGACCCGGCGAACAGCATCAGGTCGAGCAGCACGGCATACCCCCAGACGACCGCCGGACGCAGACGGGGCCGGGGGAAGGCGTTCAGGCACGCGATCACGAGCATGGCGAGGAGGCCGATGGCAGTGATGCCCTTCATGTTCCACGGCAGCAGGAATCCGATGGCCGCCAACCAGGCGAAGCACCCCACCAGCCGGAGCCACCTCGCCTGGTTCGGGCGCATCCCCGTCCGCGACGGCCGCGGACCGCTTGACGCCGAGGCCGCGGGTGCGCCGGGGGTGTGTTCCGGCGGGCCGGGCAAGGCCGCCGCGCTCACGGTGAGGGCATCGGGCGCAGGCCCGTGGCCGGGCGGGGTGGCAACGGGTACGGGCCCGGCGCCGGCGCGTGTCCGGCCGGGTCGTTGAGCGGCCGCCGCCGGGGAGGGCCCTGGTGTGAAGGCGGGGGCGGCACCGGGGTCGACCTGCGTCGGGAACGTGGGCTGTGCAGGGTGGGACGGAAGCGTCGCGCCGCCCAGTACCCCAAGCAGCCCCATTCGCGCCTTTGCCGCGTCCGCGCGGGTTTGTGGGTCCTTCGTCAGGAGCCTGGCGAGCAAGGGGCCCAGGACGCCGGCCCGTTGGGGCGGGCGCGGCTCCTCGGTAGCCACGGCGATGCACAGCGCCGTGAAAGTCTCCGCGCTGAACGGAGGCTGCCCCTCCACCGCGCTGTAGAGCGTCGCGCCGAGCGCCCAGAGATCCGTCGCCGGCTCGGGAGGCCTGCCTACCAGTTGCTCGGGGGCCATGTACGCCGGTGTACCGATGATGGTGCCCGTGTGGGTGAGCGACATGGTGGCGTCCGCCATGTGCGCGATGCCGAAGTCCGTGAGGATCACCCGGTCGTCCATGAGGAGGACGTTGTCGGGCTTGAGGTCGCGGTGGACGATGCCCGCCGCGTGGGCGCGTTCGAGTGCCTCCAGTATGGCGACGCCGATCTCCGCGACCCGCCTCACCGGCAGGCCCCCGTCGCGCGCGATGGCTGTGGCGAGCGAGACCCCGGTGACGAACTCCATGACGATGACCGGTGCACCCGCGTGCTCGACCACGTCGTGCACAGTGATGATCCCAGGGTGGTTGAGCCGCGCGGCGGCGCGCGCCTCGCGCATCACGCGCTGGAGGAGTACCTCGCGCTGTTCGGCGGTGATGCCCTGGGGCAGCAGCACCTCCTTGACAGCGACCTCTCGCCCGAGGGTCTCGTCCAGGCCCCGCCAGACCTGGCCCATACTCCCCGGCCGATCAACTCCTGGAGCCGGTAACGGCCCCCGATCAGCACCTCGTCCGCTTCAGCCACGTGGCTCACCCTAGGACAAGGGGACGGGTGGAGTGCCGTCATCAGTGCGGAAGTCACCTCCCTCACTAGCGGTGATTCCGCCGGAGAAACCGGCCCCGGGCGACACACTCCTGTTCTTCACCGACGCCCGGCCGAACCGGACGGCCGACGTCCGGCCAGGCACCGATAGCCGCATCTTCCGCACCCGCGTGAGCGTCCCCGGGGGCGGGGAAAATGCGTGCCGGCCCGCCCCGGGGTGCAGCAGAATCACCGCATGACAGACAGAGGAGTGTTCCGGAACGCGGTAGCAGACTGGGCCGCGGGCGGCCCCGGCGGGCAAGCCGGGGAGCTGGCCGCGGAACTGGGGGTCGCGGCGGTGGTGCTGGTCGAAGGGCCCAGCGACCTCGCCGCCGTCGAGACCCTGGCGGCACGCCTGGACCGGGACCTGGCCGCTGAGGGCGTCTGCGTCATCTCCATGGGCGGAGCGATGAACATCGGCCGCTACGCCCGGCTCCTGGGCCCGCCCGGACTCGGACTGCGCATCACCGGGCTGTGCGACGAGCAGGAGCAGCCGTTCTACGACCGCGCCCTCCGCCAGGCCGGCGCCCCGGCCCACGACGTCTTCGTCTGTGTGAAGGACCTCGAAGAAGAACTCATCCGCGCGCTGGGCGTGCCCGGGGTGGAAGAGATCATCGAGGCCGAGGGCGACCTCGTCCCGTGGCAGACGTTCATCCACCAGCCCGCACAACGCGGCCGCGACCCGCACCACCGGATGCGGCGCTTCCTCGGCACGAAGAAGGGCCGCAAGATCCGCTACGGTCACCTCCTCACCCAGGCCCTCGACCTCGACCTCGTTCCCGCGCCCCTCGACGCCCTGCTCACCACCCTGCGCCACGCGGAAGGCGCCGAACGCGGGATACGTTGACCCGTCGCGGTGACCGATGGGTTGCGCGACCGCGCGCAGGCGGCAGTGGCGGCTGACGGGCCACCGACGGTGGGGGCAGCCACCCCAGCCGCACCACCTGAAGGAATCCCCCTCCCGGTCCGTCACCCTCCGCAAGGCCCTACGGCTGAGGCCCGGCAGCGGCTACGCTCGTCTGCCGGGGAGCGATGGGGGGCTTCGGCTTTGGGTGAGGAACAGGCGGAAGGCGGGGCGGCCGGGTCCGCGGCACGCCGCGTCGGGCCGTACGTACTCCAGCGATTACTCGGGGAAGGGGGCATGGGGCGGGTCTACCTGGCTCGGCTCGCGAGCGCGCCCGACGGTCCCCCGGCCGCGCTGAAGGTCGTCCGGGACGAGCTGGCGCGCGATCCTGAGTTCGCTGCCCGGTTCCGGCGTGAGGTCGCCGCCGCGCGGGCGGTCGTCAGCGACCACGTCGTGCCGCTCGTCGACGCCGACACCGAGGCCGCCCCACCGTGGCTCGCGACCGCCTTCGTGCCCGGTCCAACGCTCGAGGAAGCGGTCACACGGTCGGGGCCACTGCCCCAGGAACAGCTGTACCAGCTCGCCCGGGCCGTGACGGGAGCCCTGGTCGACATCCACGCCGCAGGCCTCGTCCACCGGGACCTCAAACCCTCCAACGTGCTGCTTGACCCGCGCACCGGCCCCCAGGTGATCGACCTGGGCATCGCACGGGCGATGGAGGGGACGCGGCTGACGCGGACCGGCCTCGTGGTCGGCACGGCCGGTTTCATGGCCCCGGAGCAGTTGAAGGGGACCGGGGCGGCGCATCCGTCCGGCGACGTGTTCTCGCTCGGCGCACTACTCGCGTACGCCGCCACCGGCAGGCCTCCGTTCGGAGTGGGACCCGCGCACCGGGTCGGCTACCGGACGATGACGGAGGAACCGGATCTGGAAGGGGTGCCGGCCGGCCTGCGTCCCCTGCTGGTCTCCTGTCTCGCCAAGGAGCCCTCCGAGCGGCCGGCTCCACAGCAGGTGAGGGACGCCCTCGCGGGCCCTTCCGCGGGCCAGGCCACGCGTCCGGCGCAGGTGGTGCGCCCCGCCCGTCGGCCCGCCCGGCGCCGTTTGCTCCGCATCGGCGCGCTGATCGCCGTCGCCGTGGCCGGCGGTCTCACCGCCGTTGCCCTCGCACTGCGCGACGACTCCCCCGGCACCGACGCGCGTGACCCGTCGCCATCCGGTGCCTCGCCTTCGGTTCCGCCGCTCGCCGCGCCCGTCGGCGCTCTCGGTCCGGCCGCACCCGTCGGCGTCTGGACGTCCGCCTGGCAGGACACGATCATCTGGCAGGAGGAGAACGGGGCCGAATACGAGAAGGCGACGGCGGACGGCAACCAGTACGCCTCCGAGGTGTGGCTCACCGACGCGGTGCTGGTCCGGGTCCGGCCCACCGGAGTGGAGGGGCTGTCTCCGGACACCGGCCGGGTCCTTTGGACGCTCAAGCCGCCGACACCCGGAACGGTCCCGTGCGCGGCATCCCGTACGGCTCCCGGTGGCATCGGGGCGGTGCTCTTCGGAGCGGTCGAGGAGGGCGACGTCCCGCGCCCCAGCAGCGCCGCGTGCAACCGCGTCGTCGCCGTGGACACGGCCAGGGGTGCGGTGCTGTGGGAACGCTCCCGGCCGGGTGAGCCCGGTGTGTCGTTCGGTGTCGACTCGGACGTCGTGGGCGTCGCCGCGGACCGTGTCATCGTCAAGACCGGTGACGGGATGCAGGCCTGGCGGCTGCGCGACGGGGCGCCGGCCTGGTCGCACGCGGGTCGGCAGGACACCTGTCACCTGGACGCCATGGCGGTCGGCCAGTCCAGCCTCGTCGAGGCGCTGACCTGCCCCGCGGCAGAGGGTTCCCAGTACAAAGCCCGCCCCACCACCATCCGTTCGGTGAACGCCGTCGACGGCAGCGTCCGCTGGACCTCCGCGATACCGGGCGACGTGCCCGCTACCCACATCGAGACGGCCGAGCCTCCCGCCCTGAGCCTGGCGGGGCCACCGGGCAGCGGCGGACCGCTCCTCGTCTTCGACAACTCCGGCAGGCCCGCCCCTCAACTGCGCGAGGCGCAGCCCCTCGGCACCCTCGGTTCCTCGTCGCGCAACCGCATCCAGCTGTCGCCGACGGTCCACGGGTGGCGCGACACCGTGATCACGCTCACCGCGCGCGACTCCATCAGCGGGACGGGAGGGGACGAGGTCGTCGCCATCGACTCCCGCACGGGGAAGATCCGCTGGCACCGTCCGGCGCCCCTCGGCACGGACCCGGTGATCGCAGGAGTCGACGAGCGGGGCGTTCTCGTCGTCCACGAGAACACCCAGGGTGCGACCACCCTGGTGCGGTACGCCGTGGACGACGGCGTGCCCTCGGCCGCCGGCTCGCTTCCCGTACTGCCGGACGGTGCGGCGTTCAGCGCCGTCCGCGCCCACGGAAGCCGTATCGCCCTGCTGACGGACCGGAACAACCTGCTGACGAAGGGTCTGATGATGTTCCGTGCCCCGGACGGTCCGCGGTGAACGCGGGTACGACCCCGTTGGGCCCCAGTGACCCGGAACGCGTCGGCGGTTACCGGCTGGTCGGACAGCTGGGGCACGGGGGAATGGGCCGGGTGTTCCTGGGTGAGGACGCCGAGGGACACCGGGTGGCGGTCAAGCTCGTGCACGAGGAGTTCACGGCCGACCCCGAGTTCCGCATGCGTTTCCGCCGCGAGGTGGACGCGGCCGGGAAGGTGCTGAGTTTCTTCACCGTGCCTCTGGTGGACGCCGACGCCGACGCGCGGACCCCGTGGCTCGCGACGCAGTACGTACCGGGACCCTCCCTCAGCGCCGCCGTCCACCGGGACGGGCCGCTGCCGGCCGAGCGGCTGTGCTCGCTCGCGGCGGCGCTGGGCGAGGCTCTGATCGTCATCCATGCCGCGGGGATCGTGCACCGCGACCTCAAGCCGTCCAACGTCCTGCTGGCCGAGGACGGTCCTCGGGTGATCGACTTCGGTATCGCCAGGGCCGCCGAGTCGGACGAGCTGACGCGCGCGGGCCGTGTGCTGGGCACCTTCGGCTACGCGCCTCCCGAGCAGGTCGTGGCCGAGGAGACGGTCGGCGCGGCAGGCGACGTCTTTTCGCTGGGGTGCGTGCTGGTGTTCGCGGCGACGGGCCGCGAGCCGTTCGGTGAGGGGATTCCGGCGGTGCTGGCGTACCGCACGGTGCACGAGGAACCGGACCTCGCCGGCGTACCCGCGCAGTTGTCGGAGCTCGTGCGGCGCTGCCTGTCCAAGGACCCTGCGGACCGGCCCGCCCCGCGCGAGGTCATCGCCGCCGCGCGTGCCGCCCAGTCCCGGCTGCCCGGCCGCGGGCGGAGGGCTCCTGGAGGTGCGGCCGGCGAGCCCACCTCGTATCGTCTCGCACCGCCGTCACCGGCCTCTGCGGAAGCTCCCTTACGGAGGCCCGCCCCGTCGCACGCGCCCGGCCGCGGGGCGGCGGCGCGGCCTACGCCTCCCCGCCCGGCGCGGTACGGCAGGGTGCGCGCCGTCGCCGCGGCGGCGACCGCGGTCGCCGCCCTGGCCGTCGCGGGACTGGCGTACCTACCGGGGCTGTTCGACGACCGTCGGGGAAACGCCGACGGAGCGTCCGGCACTCCCGCCCCGGTGCCGGCCCCTGCCGCTCCGGGCGGTGCCGACCCGCTGCCCGATGTCGTCGCGAAGGGCGACCGCGGCGCGGTGTGGACCGCTCTGCCCGGCGCCTCGGACGCGTACATGGACGTGTTCGGCGCCTGGCTGACGCCCACGGCCCTGGTCCGCGTCGATGCCTCGTCGGTCCGGAGCTTCGACCCGCGCACCGGAGCCGCCCGGTGGACGGTCGATCCGCCGGCCGAAGGTCTCGTGCCCTGTCGGGCCTCGGACGGTTCGACGGCGACCAGCGGCGGGGTGGGGCTGGTCATGTTCGGCAAACCCCACACCACACCGGCCGTCTGCGACACCGCCGCGGCCCTGGACACCGCCACCGGCAGGCTCCTGTGGCACCGCCAGGTGGGCGAGGCCAGGCGTCCGCTCGCGGCGGCGTCCCGCGACATCCTCGTGGCGGGCGGCGAGGAAGGCATCATGGGGCTGAACCGGACGACGGGCGAGCCGGTGTGGACGTACCGCTGGAGCCAGGGGGGCTGCACCGTGGACCAGGTGCTTCCCGGCTCGCGGACGGTCGTCGTCGCCCAGACGTGCCGGACGGCGGACGAAGGCAGTTCGGCGCACCTCGTGGAGGTCGACAGCGCCAACGGCACGGCACACGACCTGCTCGACTTCGGCTACACCCTCGGCGGAATGTCCCTCGTGGCGGCCGAGCCGGTGATCGCCGGATACTCCGACGCCTCCGGCGCGAACCACATGCTCATCCTCAGAGCGGGCGGCCAGAAGCCGCTGGACCTGCTGACGACCCAGTCCTACGGAACGTTCGACGTCCATGCCCGCAGAACGCTCGCGGGCAGCGGGGTGCTGGTCCTGCGCGTGGAACAGCGCGGCATCGGCGCCACCGGTCTGGCCGCGGTCGACCTCGCCACCGGGACGGTCCGCTGGCACACGCCGGTCCGCGAGGACAACGTCATCCCCGAACTGCTGCGGATCCAGGGCGATTCGCTGTACACCGTGGAGAGCGAGCGGGTGCAGGGCGTGAGCGGGCTGACGTACACGGTACGCCGACGGTCCCTGGTGGACGGCCGTGTGACGGAGACCGGCGGCCTGCCGGCGGGCTACCGGGACGGCCACCCCGAGCGGCTGCTCGCGAGGGGCGGACTCCTCGTCCAGGTCAACGGGCAGGACCGGCACGGCCTGGTGGCTTTCGACACTCCGGCTTGAGGTGGAAGTCCTCGCCTCCCTGCGGGCCGCAGAGGGGCGGAGGGGCCGGCACACGAAGACCACGGTCTCCGGCGTCGAACTGCCCCGCGTCGCGAAGCCGCTCGTCGCCCCGTTCCGCACCTCCTTCGGCGTCGAGAGCGGCGCCGGCGCGCGCCGTGTCCAGCCGCGACGTCCTGCTCGTCCGGGTCGTCACCTCCGACGGGATCTGCGGGCTTCGACGACGCTGCACATGTCGGTCGCGTGATGGGTGCGTACGAGGACGAGGCCCGCCTGATCGCAGAGGCGGGCGAGTTCCTCCTCGGTGCGCTGGCGGCCCTTGCAGTTGGCGAGCATGGAGAGGTCGAGCAGCCGGTGGTGGAGCGCTTGGTCACCGGACGGGGGGAGGATGGCTTCCGCCATCAGTACGCGGCCGTGCGGGGGGATGGCGTCGCGGCAGAGGGCAAGGACGTGCGCGGCCTGGGTGTCGTCCCAGTTGTGGATGACGCTGGCGAGGAGATAGGCGTCGCCTCCCTGGGGTACTTCAGCGAGGAAGTTCCCGCCGATGACGCGGCAGCGGTCGGTGACGCCCGCTTGCTTGAGCACGGCGGGTGCCTGTCCGACGACGTCGGGCTGGTCGTAAAGGATGCCGTGGAGCTCGGGGTGGGCCGCGAGGACGGTGGCCAGGAGGCGGCCCCGGCCGCCACCGACGTCCACGAGGGTGCGGTGGACCGAGAAGTCGTACGCCTTCACCACGTCGGCGGTGATCTGGGCCGAGATGTCACTCATGCCTGCGTCGAAGACGGCCTGGACGTCGGGGTTGTCGCGCATGTACTCCCAGGCCGGCTTGCCGTGGGCGCGTTCGAAGACGGCGTTCCCGGAGCGGACGGCCTCGGCCAGGTGGGCGGTCGAGGCGCGCTCCGTCGGACTCCCCACCCATCGCGCGAAGCCGCGCATGGAGTCGGGGGCGTCGCTCCGTAGGGTGCGGCCCAGGTCGGTGAGGGAGAAGTGTCCTCCGGTATGGCTCCGGAAGAGGCCGAGAGCGGAACCGGTGGCGAGCAGTCTGTTGAGGCTGTCGGTATCGGCTCCCAGGTGCCCGGCGAGGGCGTCGGCGCCGCACGGGGCGTCGGTCATGGCGTCGGCCACACCCAGCTCGGCGATGGCGCCGACAGCCGCGGAAAGCCAGCTGCTGGTGATCATTTCGTACATGCGGGCAGCGGGCGCGGGAGTGGGGATCATCGGGACGGTCCTTTCGGAAATGGTGGTCCGTACTGCCTCGGCACGGCGCCCCATGAGACCTGCCTGCGGCCGACGGGCCTCTGGGCTCAGGTGGGCTCCCGTCGTACCAGGACGCGGAAGTCGGTCGCGGTCATCTCCTGTCGGAGGTTCACGGCGGGCGCCGGCGCCCGCACCGTCGGCAGGGGCAGGTCCTTGATCTCGGCGAGGGGAACGTCCTCGCGGACCAGGCCGAAGGTCACGTGGGGCCAGAAGTCCTCCTCGGCAAGGGCGGGCTTGTTACGAGCGGCCGCTGCCGCGAAGGTGCGGGCGGTTCAGGTTCGTGATCCCGAGGCGGGCTGCTGCGGTCGTTCCCTGGATACCGGCACGCGGCGGGGCGGGCGCGGGGCCCCGCCGCCGCGCTCACCCGGGTGGGGGGCAGGGATCACCGAAGAAACGTTTGCCCGGGAGGCGGCGGCCCCGCGCGCCGCGCGGGCGCGGCCGTCACCGGGGCGACGCCCTTGTCCTGACCGAGTGCCGGGCGACGGCCGGCCGTACGACCGCCTGCCTCCTGCGCCGTCCTTGCCCGGCGGGCGTTGCACCCCTCGGGTGACGGTGGATCGTTCCTGCTCCGGCGTCCCGCCGCGCCCCACCGGGCCGCGCGGACCCGGTCGATAGCATCCCTGCCCACGACCCCGCCCCGTCGGCAGCCGCCTCCCGGGTGAGAGCCTGCCGGCTGCGGTGCGGGCGGAAACGAACTGCTTCAGGAGGAGCACCATGCCCGCGCGGACCGGCATCGACCGCAAGCACAGCCCCTGCTCTGGCCCCGGCTACGGCATCGTCCGGACAAGGATGAGGGCACTACTCCACGGCGGCGGGGAAAGTGCGACATCATCGCGGCAACACTAGCGTCGACAAGGTGACCAATCGACTCGTGTCCGGAGATTCCGCGCTGAAAGGGTCGCGTCCTGACCTGCGCGAAGGCCGGGCGCAGGAGGCAATGCGGGTACTCCTGACCCGCCACGTGGTGCGGCAGTACACGCAAGAGCCCGTGGAGGACGCCGCGCTCGCGCTGATGCTGGAGGCGATGCTGGCGGCGCCCACGGCCTCGAACAGGCAGGCGTGGGGCTTCGTCGCCGTACGGGAGCGGCGGACGTTGCGCTCGGTCCGTGCATTCGCTCCCGGCATCATCGGTTCCCCGCCGCTGATCGTTGCCGCGTGCTTCGACCGGTCGAGAGCCGCACGCCCGGACCAGCCCGGTGCGGACGGCTGGGACGAGGGACTGCTGTGCGTCGCGATGGCCGTACAGAACCTGCTGCTGTCCGCGCACACCCTCGGCATGGGCGGCTGTCCGGTCGCCAGTTTCCACAAGCCGGCCGTGCACACGCTCCTCGGACTGCCGCCGCATTTGGAACCGGTGCTGCTGGTCCCCGTCGGGCATCCCGCCCGGCCCCCGGAGCCCACTCGACGACGCGTTTGGACTGAGGTGATCCGCTATGACTCCTGGCGAGATGACGCTGCGGCAGACGGGTGAAGAACTGGTCCTCCTGGCCGCCTTCCTGCTGAGCAGCGGCCACGGGCTGCTGACAGAGCCGGCTTCCTACGGGCCGATGCGCTGTCTGGACGCCGCTCGGCGGCTGCTGGCGCTGGCAGCAGGCCTCGGCTTAGCCGCCGGTGACGGCCGGGCGCTGGAGGATCTGCGCGGCGGGCTCGAGGACTTCATGAGCGCGCCCATGGGGGAACGCGATCTCGGGGCGTTCCTCGACGATACGTGCCGCCGGCTCGCCGTCCTCTTGCAGGAGGGAGAGGTGATCGGCCGTGACTGATCCGTGCAACCGCCCTTCAGCGCCCCCCGACAACGCCCCGCACGATCCGCTCACGGTCGACCCCTTCACCCCCGCGTCCCACGTGCTCCTGGAACGCGGGGAGCACGCCCTCATCGGTGTCAGTGCGGGCAACAGCTACTTCACCCAGGAACGCCTGGTGGCCCTGCTGGGATGGGCCCAGCGCACGTTCGCGCGCGTGGACGTCGTGTATACCGACCTCCACCTGGACACCATGCACGTCGCCGAAGGCGTCCCGCCGGCGAAGGCCGCCGCTCGCGCCGCGCGATCGGTGAGGGACGTTCGGCGCCGCATCCGCCGAGCGGTCGAGCAGCTGCCCGACGTGGTTCCGCTCGGTGTCCACGCGTTGTCCGAGTGCGCGGACAGGCCCGGCTACCGGACGGTGCGCCGGCGCCTGGACCGCGCCTTCGAGGCGGATGACCGGCTGGCCGAGGCTCTGCGCAAGCACTGCCGGATGGTCGTGCGGGCCGGACGCCCGGATCCGGCGGACGGCCGGGACGAGGCCCGGCAGCAGGCCGCGCTGGACTATCTCCGGGCCGAGCTCCCCTTCCTCCTCAGCACACCCGAGGTGATGGGCGTTCCGTCCTCCGTGACCTGTTACCACACGGTGCTGCCCGTCCTGCGCGACCTGCGCGACATGCCGGAGTACTGGCACCCGGCCCAGGGCCACGTGGTGGTTCGGCAGGGTGCGCAGGATGCCGGAACGGCACAGAAGGGCGAGGACGATGTGGCCGCACGGTACGACGACATCGCGGGACGCGTCGCCGAGATCGAACGGGTGATCGCCCCCTACCGCCACCGGGTGGAGATCCCGACGGTCCTGGAAGCGGTCGGGCCCCTCGAAGGCGCCGCGGTCCTCGACGCCGGGTGCGGAGCGGGCGCCTACACTCGCCTCCTGCGCCAGCGCGGAGCGGCCGAGGTCATCGGCGTGGACGCCAGCCGAGCGATGGTGGCCGCGGCACGGGGAGTGGAGGCCCGCGAGCCGCTGGACATCACCTACCGGGCGGCCGACCTCACCCGTCTGGACGTGGTGGGGAACTTCGACGTGGCCACGGCGATCAGCGTCCTGCACTATGCCGAAACCAGGGACTCCCTGCACCGGATCTGCGAGCGGCTGTACGCCAACCTCAAGCCCGGGGGCCGTCTGGTCGCCGTCGTGGGGAACGCCGACCTGCCGTCCGACACGGTCCGTGACGCCTTCTCCATCGAACGACCCACACCCGTCCGGGACGGCGACCTCTGCACCCTGAACATCCACACCGCACCGCCGGTCCGGTTGCCGGTACGGCACTGGAGCCGGACGGCGTACGAACGGGCCCTCGACGCGGGCGGCTTCACCGACGTGGACTTCACCCCCATCGGCTCCCGGGACGGCGAAGCCGACGCGGAACCCGTCAACCTTCTCCTCCGCGCCAGGCGGCCCGGCGCGTAGGGCGTTCAGCAGGGAACCGCGACCACCACCGCGATCCCGCCACCGGCCCGGCACGCCCGTTCGGGGTGCAACCCGGCCCGGGCGAGCAGGGCGGCCATCTCCTCGCGCGTGCGGGTCCGGCCACCCAGCAGCATCAGCATGAACAGGTCATGGGCCGGAGGGACCGCGGTGGACTCGTCGTCGCCGCCCGCCATGGGCTCGACGACGAGGACGCGGCCGCTGGACGGAACGGCGTCACGGACACGCCGCAGGATGCCCACGGCATCGTCGTCAGCCCAGTTGTGCAGGATGCGGCTGAGGACGTAGACGTCCGCCCCAGGAGGGAGCGGGTCGAAGAAGCTCCCGCACGTCACCCTGACGCGATCCGCGACCCCGGCAGCCGCCAGGTGCGGGCCCGCGCCCTGCACGGCGTGCGGCAAGTCGACGAGGACACCGCGCAAGTGCCGGTGGCGTAGCAGCACTTCGCCCAGGAGCGAGCCGTGCCCCCCGCCCACGTCCACGACCACACCCGCGTCCCGGAAGTCGAAGGCCTCCCACAGCGCCTGGGCCGACGACGTGGTGCTCATCGCGTCCTGGAAGAGCCGGGCCAGTTCCGGACGCGTCCCGAGATGCTCGTAGAACGACCTGCCGAACACCCCGTCGAAGCCGGCCCTGCCGGTACGCAGCACCTGCTCGGCCGCCGTCCACGGCAGCAGGAACTCCGGTGTGAGCGACAGCCGTAGATACCCGTCGGCCGATCCGGCCCCCTCCGGCATCAACGCCTCACCGAGGTCGGTGACCGCGAAGACGCCGGGCTCCGGCTCCTCCACCACCCCCGTCACCGCTGCCGCGCGGAAGAAGCGCGCGAGCGTGCCGGGGTCACAGTCGCACAGCGACGCCAGATCGCCCACGGCCCGGGGTCCCCCGCCGGCCAGGGTGTTCATCACCCCGGTACTGGTGAGCGCGGCGAGCGCGAGCACGCCCCAGCCGACGCCCATCACGCGGGTCAGCCGGGCATGGGCCGGCACCGCCACGGCGGGGTCCACTTCACTCCAACCGCCCGAGGACGGCCTTGCGTTGGTATCAGAGGTCATACCGGACAGTGTTCGCCCCGAGCCGCGCTCCGGCCGCCCGCCCCACGCCGCCGCTCGGCCGTGTCACCCGGAGCGACCAGTGCGCCGTGCCCCTTCCATGACCAAGGTGGGTTCGCAGGCCCCGCTTCGGGCCCCTGGGCGGTGGTGGCCGGGGGTGAGGCTGTCGTCCTCTGAGCGGAACAGGATGCTGGATACTCGGTTGGCCGCCCCATGACCTCCGTATGCCGCACCTTTCCCCCTGCGATCGAGTGAAAGCGGGGAGCGCCCGCTGCCGGCACCGCACACGAGGATCTGCCTGTGCGAGCGTTCCGAACGTCACCGAACAGCTCAGGATGGGAGACGGGCCGATGAGCGCATCCGTGTGGAAGCGGCGTCTGCTGGCAGCCGGTACGGTACTGGCGGTGGGGGGCGTACTGCCTCTGACCGCAGGGGCCACGCCCGCGTTCGCACAGGCGTTCCTGCAGATCGAGAAGTCCCACACGGGCACCTTCGTCCGGGGTGGTACGGCCATGTACACCCTCACGGTGACCAACGGTTCTCAGGACACGACCACGGGCCTGGTGACGGTCACCGATGTCATGCCGGAAGGTCTCACGCTCGCCGGGGTCAGCGCCGATGTGGGGTGGGACTGCACCCAGTCCAGCCTGGAACAGGCGGTGTGCACCACTTCCATGCCGTTGTCGATGGAGACACCCCAGACGCTCGACCTCTCGGTCAATATCGCCGAGAACGCTCCTTGCAGCCTGGTCAATTCGGCTTCCATCTCCGGTGGTGGCAGCCCCGCCGATTCCGACAGCGACCCCACCGTCGTCACGGGGGGCACGTGCAACGGGGGCAATGGCGGTAACGGCGGTAATGGCGACGGGGGATCCCTCCTGGGCATCAAGCTCAGTGGTCTCCTCCCGATCTACAACAACATCAACACCCAGAACAACGTTCTCAGCCCCGGCGCCTCCAACAGGTCCCGCCAGAACCTGGACGTGAACGCGCCCTGAGCTTCCCGCGCGAAGGCGTACGCCCGCAGTGAACGCGGGCGGACCCTGCTCGTCATCAGCTGCTTGCGGGCGCCACGGTCGAACGCCGGCCGCGCTGGCCCTGGGTGGGCTGGTCTACAGGTCGAGCTGGTATTCGTGGGCCGTGTGCGTCGGCAGGTAGCCGAGGGCATCGTTCACGCGGCGCATGTACGGGTTGTTGTCGGCGGTGTCGGTCAGCAGGCCGCCCAGGCGTGGATGGAGTTCGCGAGCCCGGAGGATCGAGGCGGCCTTCATCCACCGGGCGAGCCCGCGGCCGCGGTGCTCGGGCAGCACCGCCGTGCCGTAGTGCTGGGCGTCGCCCGTCCCGCTGCCGGGCACGACCAGTTCGGTGAAGCCGGCGATGGCACCGGACGACCGCTCGACGGCCGCCACGGTGTGGAGGACATCGCCGCGTGCGGCGACGGCGTCGGCCGCGGCCCGTACGCGAGCGAGGTCCCAGACCACGGTGCCGTAGTCGACTGCGCCCATCGGCATGTCGTCCATGGCCCGGCGCGACGCGACGAACGTGTCGGCGAGTTGCTCCGGCACCCGCCCTTCCCACGCCGTCAGCTGGTAGCCGTCGTGCGGGCTACCGACCAGGGAGGAGAGAGCGGTCAGGTCCGCTTCGGCCAGCGGAAGCCTGGCGTAGGTGAGGGCCAGGGCGGCTCGGAAGCCTCGGGCCCTCAGGAAGGCGGCGCCGGGGGATCCGGCAGCGGCCTGGGCGATGACCGTGGTACGGCCGTCGTGGCGGGCGGCGGTCACGGCGGCGTCGAGCAGCAGGCTGCCCGCCCGTGTACGTCGTTCGCCGGGGTGGACCTGTACGTCCAGTTCGGCGAGGTGGCTCTGGCCCTCCTTGGTGAACAGGCGCAGGAAGGCGTAGCCGGCGGGGTGGCCGTCGCAAGTGGAAGCCAGCCAGGCCAGACGGCGCCCGGCCGGGGTCGTCTCGGGGTCGGTCAGGGCGGTGATGCGCAGGGACAAGCTGTCTCCGTCAGGATGAGGGTGGGGGAAGGTCGGGGGTGGTGTCGGCTTGCTGTTACCGGGCCCCGGGCAGAACCGTGAGCCTCGGCGGCTTGGGCGTGGCGCGGCACGTGGGGCGGGAGGCCGAACGTCCGCCCTCCCGAGATCTTCTCGGTGCGGCCGGCGCAGGTGACGTCGAGGACGCCGGTGGCCACGTCCAGGCCTGATCGCGGGGGACGACGGGATCGGGGGCGCTCCGGCCGACTGTCATCGCGGCGGTCCAGGTGCTGAGTTCGGTGCTGCCTCGGACGGGGAGGGCCGGAACGGTCACGCGGGCGTCCGGGGGCTCGGGGACGCCTTCGCGATGGTGGTGATTACGCGCATCCGGTCTCCTCCGGCTCCTGGGTGTGTGTCGTCTGTGCGGTCTGGTCCGGGAGGGCCCACTCGACGAACTGGACGACGATCCCGTTCGGGTCGGTCAGCTGGAACAGTCGCTCACCCCACGGCTCTTCGCGCAGCGGCATGGTGATCGGAGCGCCCTCCGCGCGCAGGCGCCGCTCCTCGGCCTCGATGTCGGTAACGGTGAGGGCGAAGATCAGGCCCGTGGCTTGCTGGTGGCGCTGCTCGGGCGGGAGCACCTCGCTGCCGCGGCGGAGCAGCACCACGTCTGCTGCGGCGTCCCCGCGGGTCAGGGAGGCGAATCCGTCGCCGGCCATGGCGGTCCGGTAACCGAGGTGGGTGGAGAAGAACTCACGCGAGGCGTCCACGTCGGCGACGGTGAGGGAGACGGTGGTGGTCGTGACCTGCAAGGTGACTCCTGGGCTGTTGGGTTGAAGAGGCGGTCAGCAGGTGCGGCGGGGTGCGCGGTAGGGGTGGGGGCGAGGGGTCTTGTCTCCCTTGATGCGGGGCGGAGTTTCCGACCGGGCACGGTCCACCGGCCGGCGGTGGGGCAGGGATGCAGATCCCCGCGGGGAGATGGGGGCGAGGCCCTGAAGCGTGGTGGGCGCGGTGATGGCCGTCAGATCTGCGGTGACGCGCAAGCGGTGTCCTTACGTCGAGACTATTTTTGCAACGAACGCAACATTAGAGAGGGCGGGTCCGGCCGTCAAGAGTATTTTTACAACCGATGTAAGATTCCCTCATGAGTAGCGAGATGGGGCTTCGCGAGTCCAAGAAGCTGGAGACCAGGCAGCTGATCTCCGACCGCGCCACACAGCTCTTCCTTGAGCAGGGCTTCGAGCAGACGACGATCGCCCAGATCGCCGCGGCGGCGCGGGTGGCCAAGAAGACGGTCACGAACTACTTCACACGCAAGGAGGACTTGGCGCTCGACCACCACGAGCACTTCACGGCCGCGCTGGCCCGGACCGTGGCCGAGCGGCATCCCGGCGAGGCGCCCCTGGCCGCGCTGCGCCGGGCGTTCCACACGACGCTGACCGAGCACAGTCCGGTGGCGGGGTTCACCGGGGCGGCGTTCGCGCGCATGGTGGCCGAGAGCCCGACACTGACCGCGCGCCTGCGGGAACTGCACGAGCAGCAGGAGGAAGCGCTGGCCCAGGCCCTGACCGAGGCGGCCCGGGAAGCCGGCGGGGCACCGGGCATCGCACCCCGTGCCGCCGCGGCCGTGATCGCGGCGGCGAACCGGCTGATGTTCCGCCGCATCCAGGAACTGACTCTGGCCGGCCGGACGGACACCGAGATCGAGGCCGCCCTGACCCCGGAGGCCGACTACGTGTACGGCCTGCTCGCCGCATCCGTCGGCGAGTTCCCCGAGGGAGGCGGCGAGCAGGCCGGGCACTGAGGGCACGCCGAGCGTGGGCAAGCCGCGGTCTCGTCGTGGCCGCACGCAGCGGCGGTGCGGGCACAGCCCCGGAAGAGCCGGGTCTTGGACACCCTCCTTTCCTTCGGCAGACCGGAGCTTCGGATCCACTCGTCTAGAGTGCGGGGATGACCTCGCACAGCTACGTCGCGGAACTGTTCTCGCTCAACGGCCGGGTCGCCGTGGTGACGGGTGGCAGTTCGGGCATCGGCCGGGCCATCGCCAGGGCTCTCGCGCGAGCGGGCGCGAGCGTGGTCGTCGTGGCACGCAAGGAGCCCGAACTGGCCGCCACGGTCGACGAGCTGGCGGCGGAGGGCTGCCGGGCGGCCTGGGTGAGCGCCGACCTGGGCACCCGCGAGGGAGTGCGCGCGGCGGCGGAGCGGGCAGCGGAAGTGTTTGGCGAGCCCGACATCCTCGTCAACAGCGCCGGAATCAACCTGCGGCCGCCGATGGGCGAGCTGGGCGAGGAGGTGTGGGACGCCACGATGGCGGTGAACCTCGAGGCGCCCTACCTGCTGGGCCAGCGGTTCGGGCCCGGCATGGCCGAGCGGGGCTTCGGGCGGATCATCCACATCACCTCCCAGCAGGCGCACCGGGCGTTCGTTCAGAGCGGCGCCTACGGGGTCTCCAAGGGGGCCCTGGAGTCGCTGGCCCGCTCTCAGGCCGAGGCATGGTCGCCACACGGCGTCACCTGCAACGCGCTGGTCCCCGGCTTCGTCCTGACGCCGCTCAACGCGCGGTTGGCGTCCGACCCGGAGAAGGTGATGGCGCTGGCCTCGCGCACGATGGTCGGGCGCAACGGCGTGGCCGAGGACTTCGCCGGCGTGGCGGTGTTCCTGGCCAGCCGCGCGTCCGGTTACGTCACCGGGCAGGCGATCTTCGTCGACGGCGGGTTTTCCGTTCACTGAGCCGCGCCGAGCGGTCTCGGCCGGGCGCCACACGGGGCTTCCGGGTGCGGTCGCCCTGGCGGTGGGGGGCGGGTGACCGGCGGCCCGGCCGGCGGTGGGGGCAGGCACGTGCCGTTCCGCGAGCATCACCCGAGGCCGGCACGCTGCGAGCGGTCTGCGCGATGCGGTGTCACACCTTCATCGAGGCCGATCACCCGGCATGGATCTCATGCGTGGTGCGGGCCTTGCCCTCGCGTTGTGCGGCCGGGTGGGGGCTGACGACGCGGCGAGTGCGTAGCGCTGGGCCGATCTCCGCCAAGGCGTGGTCGTCACGCCGGGATGTCGGAGAGCGGCCTGCTGTACAGCGCCCTGCCCATGGGAGAGCCTTCGCCGGTGACATGAGCGCGGATGGACGCGATGTAGTCGTCGCGGCTGATGCGGCCGGCACCGTTGGTGTCCAGGGCCGTGAACGCTGCTTCGGCGTTGGTCGCCGGGTTGTTCAGTGCTGTCCGCAGGGCTGTGAACTCGGCGAGGTCGAGGGCGCCGTCATGGTCGGTGTCGGCGAGGTCGAAGAGCGCTCCGAGGACGGGTGCGCAGACGGTGTCGAATGCCTCGGCGCCGGCCCATGCCGCGTACTGGTCGAAAGTCATCTTTCCGTCGCCGTCCGCGTCCATCGACGCCCATGCGCGCTCGCCGAGGGTGCGTGCGGTGACGACGAGCGGGTCGTCTTCCCTGAGCCCCGCGGCCAGCGCCACGTTCTTGGTGCGCGCAAGGTACTCCTCCCTGGAGACGGTTCCGTCTCCGTCCGCGTCCAGCATGGCGAAGATGAGCTTCTGGGCGACTGTCTGGTTCATCGTGGTTCGTGGTTCCTTGCGTTGTGGCGTTCGAAGGTGAGTGCTGCGTTCCGAAGTGGCTGTCCTACCCCTCGGGCTGAGGATCAAGGCACCCGTTCGGGGGGCGTGGGCGTGATTGCCCACGTGCGCTGTGCGTCGTGCGCGGGTGGTGTGACTCAAGGAGCCGGCGACGGCAGGAGCGGCCCGGGGGTAGAACCAGCCCTGGTGGAAGATCGAATTCCGTGGAGGATGGATGTTCAGCAGGCACGGCGCGGCAGCGGCGCTGAGTTCCCTGGCCCTGGTGGGTTCGTCGGTGGTGTGGGCTCCGGCGGGTCAGGCCCATGAGCCCGCGCACCGGGAGAGCGCTGTGTGCACGGGCTCCAGCACCAGCACGTACGACCCGCCCCTGACTCTGCTGCCGCGGCAGACCCGCGTCCGGACCCATGCGAGCTACACCTGCGGCGTGGCTTCCGGCCGGACGGTACCGGCCACCGGCTACCTGGAAGGGACGTCGCCCGCGGCGTCCTGCATCACGGTGAACAGCCCGCGGCTCGGGGAAGTCGTCCAGTACGCCGACGGGAAACGGTCGTCGATCACGTACGACAGCAGCACCAGTGTTCGTGTCGCCGGCGTCCTCGTGGTCAGGCTGTCGGGCCGGGTCGTCGAGGGCCGGGGGGAGGGGCTGGCGGCGCACAGGACCGTTGCAGCGCTGCCCGGTGAGCTGCCCACCGCGTGCCTCTTGTCGGGGCTCAGGGGCAGCAACGGTGAGGCGCAGCTGGAGATCGGGGCATGAGCCAGGCCACGGTGGGCATTCCCACCGAACCGATCGGCAGCATCCCGCGGCCCGCCCACTTGCTCGCCGCCATGGCGGACCATGCCGCCGGCCGGATCGGGGACGAGGAACTCGGCGCCGCCCAGGACGCCGCGGTCCGCGATACCGTCCGCCGACTGGAGGAGATCGGCTCACCGGTAGTCACTGACGGCGAACAGTCCAAGCCCAGCTTCGCCACCTACCCCCTGACCGGCCTGGACCGACTGGCACCAGACGGCGTCGTCATCCCCTTTGCCGACGGGCACCAGCGGCAGCTCCCCCGCCTGACGGCCGGACCGCTGCGCTACGGCGTGTACGCGGACCGCTACCTGCGCACGGCGCTCCGGCACGCGGCTTCGCCGGTGAAGCAGGCCGTCATCGCGCCGTCGGCGCTCAGCCTGCTCTACCCCGCTGACGGCATCGACGGGTACCCCCGCGAGGCCTTCCTCGACGACCTCACCACCGAGGCCGAGGCCGACATCCGCCGGTGCCTGGACGCCGGTGCCCACCGCGTCCAGCTCGACTTCACCGAGGCCCGTCTCGCGCTGAAGCTCGACCCGAGCGCAGGCCTGCTGGATCAGTTCATCGCCCTCAACAACCGCGTCCTGGAACGCTTCTCCCCGGCTGAACAGGACCGGATCGGAATCCACACCTGCCCCGGCGGCGACCAGGACTCCACCCACAGCCTGGACGTCGACTACACGGCCCTGCTGCCCAGACTCCTGCAGCTCAAGGCCGGCGCCTTCTACGTCCAGCTCTCCAGCGAACCGGAACCGGACCGGGTCCTCGCCGTCCTCGCGGAACACCTACCCGACCGGGCCCGGGTGTTCATCGGCGTCACCGACCCCATCGACCCGCGTGTCGAAACCGCCCAGGAGGTGCGCGACCGCGTCCTGGCCGCCGCCCGGCACCTGCCCCTCGACCGTTTGGGCACCTGCGACGACTGCGGCTTCTCCCCCTTCGCCGACGACACCTCCACCTCCCGCGAGACCGCCTTCGCCAAGATCAGCGCCCGCATCGAGGGCACCGCTCTGGCCACCCGCGAACTCCTGGGCTGAGCCACGGACCCGGGCAGCCGCCGGAGCGTGTGGCTGAACCGGCGGCCTACGGCAGCGCGGCCCGCACGGCCCGCTGGGTTGCGCGCATCCGCACCTCCTCGTCCGGGTCCTCCCTCAGCTCCGCCGCCAGGTCCGGTCCCAGGTCCGGCGGGGCGGCGACCGTCGTGCGAACCTTCGCCTCGGGGCGGCGGGCGAGCCGGGTGAGGGCGTCGCAACTACCTCCCTGCAGGCGAGGGGATCTTCCTGATCCGCCAGACGTTCAGGCCCCAGACCGGCTCCGGTAGGGCAGGGTATGACGCGCGGTGAACTGTAGCGCTTCGCCACGAGCGGGGGGGTGCCCGATGGGAACGTTCGGCCGCGAGCCTGCTGAGGTACGGATACCGCGTGCGGCCCTGGACGCCATGGCCGCGGCGCTGAGCGTGCGCACGGTGGCGATGCGCACCTGGCCCGACGGCATCGAGTGGATGTACCCACTGGGAACGTGGGACGAGCCGCACCTGGAGGTGGCGCTCATGCCCGGCGGGGACGAGGTGTGGTTGCGCATGTCCTCCGACCGCTCGAGTTTCGCCGTGTGTACCATCCAGCAATGGCTGGGCTTCGCCGGAGAGGCGCTCGGAGCGACACCGCCCCACTGAAGCAGACCCCGGCCCGTCGCCTGATCGGCGAGGCGGTCGCGGGCGCCGAGCCCCAGCCGGTGGAAACGGGGGTCAGGCTGGACGGCCGCCGAAGGGGGCGCCGGTGCTGTAGTAGGTGCCCAGTTCCTCGCGGTAGCCGGCGTCGCCAAGGTGCTTGTCGCGGTGGAACTCGGGGGCGTCCTTGATCTGCCCCCTCGTGCGGTCGACGAAGACCTTGCGCTCCTCCGGGTCGATCGAGACGACCGTGCTCGCCGGGAGCAGGACCTCCTTGCCGAAGATCCAAACGCCGGTGTCGACCACCAGGTAGGCGTCACCGACCTCGTCGGAGTGCTTGTCGACCTTGCCGACGCTCCCGTCGGTCGCCTCGACCTTGTATCCGGTGAGGTCCGTGCCGGCCAGGGGGCCAGCGGTCGACTTGTAACTCCACACATGCTCAGTCACGCGAAAACAACTCCTCCGATTCATCGGGAGCGACGAGGAAGTCATCTCCGTCATTCCCTGCGCGCACTCGCACGGCGGGGGTGCGCTGTTCGTTCCGCCTAGGGCGCACGTGCCCGGCATTGTCACCTTCACGCATTCGCCATGGTTTCGGGGTCCGGGAGACGGCCGTCGTCATTGGAGGTGAGCAGGTCCCCTGCACCGCCGTGCGTGTCTGATCTGTGCTTCTGTCGGCCACGCCCGCGGCCACGGTAGCGCCGATGCCGAACCTGCGCCTTGACTCACCGCGTTCCCGGTGGAGCCCGGATTCCCGACGCTGTCACGTGGAAAGGAGGACTCCTCGTACGGGGATCGAGTGCCGGTCACCGTGGCACGGCGGGACGGCTCCGGCTGGCCCTGTGGGGTGAACGGTGTACGTCGGACGGCGGCGGGAACGGGTGGCAGCGGTGGCGGCCGACCGGGGCGGGTCCGAGGCTCGTGGTCGGAGACGAGCGCGAGGGAAAGGCAGGAGCCGATGCCGCAGGCCGAGGAGGAAGGCCTCACCGCGCGCCCGGTCGGTGGGGTGGCTCAGCGTCGGAGCGGAGCCGGGCGCCTGAAGACCGTGATCCGGCGGACCAATCTGCTTCCGGCGTTCTTGGTTCTGACGGTCATGACGGTGGCCCTGTGGCTCATGGGTATGCCGTTCGTCCAGGCCCTCACGATTTCCACCGGGGTGAAGATCGCGGTGGCGCTGCTCGAGCTCCGCCGGTTGCCGGATCGTTCCGAGAGCTGAGGACCGCGGCGGTACTGCGGTTCCGTTGCCCGGTGTGAGGGGGCCGCCCGGCGGCGGGGCCTCACCCGCCGCTCCGCGGTTCTGGGCGCGGCGATGGCCACGCCCGAACGCCGCGCGCTTCGTGTCCGGCGAGAAGGTGCTGGGGGTCGTCGGACCCCTCAACTCCGGTGTCGCCCGGAACCTGGTGGCACCGCTCGCGCGGGCGGACGTGGTCAACCCTGTCACCGGGCAACACCGACCCCGTGCTGACGCTGGACCCCGACTGGACGGCGGGGACCATGTCGCGTCCGCACTCCACCTACTTCCGCACGGTCGCCACGGACGTCGCCCAGGGGCCGTTCGCCGGGAGGAAGAAGGCCACGCGCGGACTTCCCGAACGACACCGCAGCCCTGAAGGGCGTATACATGGCGATCATGTCCCTGGACCCCACGGCAAGGGCCGGGCGTCCTTGGGGCGCCCGGCGATCCAACCGAGCCTGATCACCTGGTCGAAGCGGACGCGGTCGGACGCCCAGGCCGCCTGGTCCGGGTGGACGTCGGGTAACTCGACGTCCCGCCAAGGCGGTTCACCCGCGGCAAGGAAGGACCACAAGCTCAGATTCTGATCAAGAGCGTTGTAGCGCCGATCGGACCGTGGCTAGTTTGGGGAACCGCTCCGCTACTGACCAAGCCGGAGCCTCACAATGGGGGAACCAACATGCGCACTTCTGTCCGCACATTCATGACGGCCACCACCGCGTCGGCCGTACTCGCCGGCGGACTGATCGGACTGTCGGCGACGCCCGCGTCCGCAGCCGAGATCTGTGACGACGTCTACAAGCGCAAGTACACGGAGATCTCGTCCACGTGGCACAAGGTGGTCGCGTCGGGGGTCATCGACAACCGCGACAGCGCCGCCACCACGCGCGAGAGCGTCACCGGGCAGATAAACGCCAGCCTGACGGGCACCGTCAGCGGCGAGATCGGAGGCACGCTCAACCTGGCCGCGGCGGAGATCAGCTCCAAGCTCGGAGTGTCCGTCGAAGCCAGCGCCTCCATCGCGAAGGGCAAGACCGTGATGATCGAGGTGCCCGCCCGCAAGCGCGTGAGCTACAAGATCGGTATCAAGAAGCGGGAATACCAGGTGTTCGTCACGCACCAGACCCGGAACTGCCGCGTCACCAACACCTGGGCGAAGGTCACGGTCGCGGACTCGTACACCGAGACCCGGAACATGTGAGACGTCCTGCGAGGGCAAGCCGCCGGGCCGACCCTCGTACGGTCCCGCCACACCCCGCAGCGGCCTTGACCGGATCGGTCAGCGCAGGCCCTGAAGTTCCGCTCTCGAGGTGCTGCCGCTGCATGACCGACCCCACGGGCCGCTAGAACACCGCCGCCGCTGCCTGGACCCCGTCCGGACAGCGGCGGCCCCGCTCCACCCCGTACTCATCGGGCCGCGCGCACCGCCTCCGGGTCGGCGGTTTCCACCACCGCCCGCGCCCATCCCGGCCGGCGGGGCCAGGCCCGTACCGGCCGTCCGGCAGGAAGCACCTGCCGCTGGATCTGCCGGGCCGCGCGTGTCGCCGTCACAGCCGGCCGACCGCTACCCCCATGGTGTCGCCGGCGCCGACGGTGATGGGGGTCACCGCGTGGGTCTCGGTGTTGATCGCGAACACCGTCCCCTGGGGCGTCCCGTGGCCGTAGGAGCCGACCACGTAGGCGCCCTTCCCGTCGGGGGTGACGGCCACCTCCGCGGGGAGGAAGTACCTGCCTGACCCGGTGCTCGGCGGGATGTCGCCGATGGGGACGGTCTTGGTGACCTTGTCGGTGTTCAGGTTGATCACGGACACCTTGCCCTGCCTGATCTTGGTGTCGACGCCGACCACGTAAGCCCGGTTGCCGTTGGGGCTGATCGCCAGCCCGCCCGTGCCGGCGCCAGGGATGGTGCGGACGATCTTCCGCTTCGTGAGGTTGACCACCGAGACGGTGCCGCTGTCCCCGGTCACGTAGAGGCGCTTGCCGTCAGGGGTGACCGCCATGCCGTTGGCCGGTTCGTTGAGCCGCATGGTGGCGATGGCCTTGTTGTCGACGGTGCTGATCACGGACAGGCCGCCCTTGCTGTCGGACACGTAGAGGCGTTTGCCGCCGGGATTGATCACCACCTGGTCGGGCCTGTTGACCTTGATGGTGGCGGAGGCCTGGTTGGTGGCGGTGTCGATCACCGACACCTTGTCCCCGTGGAAGGGATTCTGGACGGCCACGTAGGCGTGCTTGCCGTCGGGGGCGACGGCTTCTCCGTAGAGGATGTCGGGAGAGAGTTCGCTCGTGTCGTAGGGGATGTTCGTGACGGTCTTCTTTGCGATGTTGACCGCCGACACGTACTTGAAGGCGTTGGTCACGTAGAGACTGGCGCCGTCGGGGGTGACCGCCACCTTCTCGGGGCCACCACCGACGGCGGTGGTACCGATCCCCAGGACGTGGTTGCTCCTCGTGTCGATCACGTACACGTGGCCGTCGAGGCTGGTGACGTAGGCGTAGACCTGCCGGTGCGGCTTCGGCGGGTGCGGGGCGGCTGTGACGGGCGCGGGTGCCAGCAGCGCCAGCCCTGCCGCTACGGCCACCGCGGCGATGACTCGCCGTACAGCGGATCGCTGAACGTGCACGTAGACCTCCGGATCGACGTGATCATCTCTCGAGCACCCTGTGTACCGCCGTGGCTGACCGGCCGTCAGCGGATCTGTACGCCAGTCACCCGGAAGTGTGCGGGTCTGAACAGCACGCGCCGAGGAATGGCGCCGGTGCCTCGACCATCACCTTGATCGCACCCATGGGAGCCCGGCCCTTCGGGGCGCCGCTGTACGGCCCCTCCCCCGGTTGATGCTCCCCGTGCCCCTCCGCGGCGCGCGAGGAAGGCCCTGACCCGGGGTGGCGGACAGCGACGGTCAGGCGGGGAGGAGGTCGGCGACGAGGGCGGCGAACTCCTCGGGGTCGAGGATGCGGATTCCCAGCTCCTCGGCCTTGGTGCGCTTGGAGCCGGCCTTCTCACCCGCCACCAGGAGGGTGGTGCGCTTGGACACCGACGACGATGCCTTTCCGCCGGCCCGCTCGATCAGCTCGTTCGTCTCGTTCCGGGACAACGCCGCGAGGGGGCCGGTCATGGAGCCGGTCACCACGACCGCCTGCCCGGCCAGCGGGCCGCCCACCGGGGTCTGGCCGTCGTTCGCCCCGGTCGCGGGCTTGTGCTGCGGTTCGGTGACCTGGGTGCCGACCCGCTGGGCCTGGAGCTTGTCGAGGAGCGGGGCGAGTTCGGCGAGCTCGGCCGCGATGACGCGGGCCTTCTCCGTGCCGATGCCGTCCACCCCGGCCAGCGTGTCCGCGTCGGCGGCCCGGATCGCTGCCATCGAGCCGAAGTGCGCGGCGATCCGGCGGGACATCGTGCGCCCGGTTCCGCGGACGCCGAGGGCGCAGAACACGCGGCTCAGTGCGGCCCCGCGGGCGGTCTCGATCGCGGCCAGGAGGTTGGTCGCGCTGGTCTCGCCCATCCGCTCCAGGCCGAGGAGCCGCTCACGGTTCAGCGTGAAGAGGTCGGCGATGTCCTTGACCAGGCCGGCCTCCACCAGCTGTACCGCCCGCGTGCCGCCGAGGCCTTCGATGTCGAGCTGGTCGCGGCCGGCCGCGTAGATCACCGAGGCCACGGCCTGGCAGCTCCTGCCGCGCACGCACCGCCACCTCTGCTCGGAGGTGTCGATCGCGTCGCCGCAGCGGGGGCACGCCTCAGGGAAGACGATCGGGCTCTCGGCGCCGGTGCGCTGGTCGGCCAGCGGTGCCTCGACCCGGGGGATCACGTCCCCGGCCCGGTACACGAACACCTGGTCGCCGATCATGAGTCCGCGGCGGGTGATGTCGGACGGGTTGTGGAGCGTGGCGTAGGTGACCGTCACCCCGTCGATGACCACGGGCTCCAGAACGGCACGCGGGGCGATGATCCCGGTCCGGCCGACGTTCCACTCCACCGCCAGGAGACGCGTCACCTTGTGCTCGGCCGCCAGTTTCCTGGCCACCGCCCACCTGGGGGCGCGCGAGCCGTTGCCCGCCTGTCGCTGGTCCTCGGCCGCGTCGGCCTTGACGACGACACCGTCGATCCCGAACGGCAGCTCTGCGCGCAGGCCGGTGATCACGTCGATACGTTCCTGCACCTGCTCCACGGTCTCGCAGCGCATCGGGGCGGCGGCCGTGCTGGTGGCCGTGTTCGCACCGAGCGCGGCCAGTGCCTCCAGCAGGGCGAGGTGGCCGAGGTCGCCCAGGCCGATCGCGCTGTAGGCGAAGAAGGTCAGCTCGATCCGGTAGGGGCGGTCCTTGGCCCGCAGGGTGCCGGCCGCTCCGCTGCGCGGGTGCGCGAAGGGCGTGGCCTCGTGGGAGAGCCGGATCCGGTTGGCCTCCTCGAACTGGGCGGTCGTCAGCAGCACCTCACCGCGCAGTTCGACGTCGACCGGCTCGGTGAGCACCGGCGGCAGACCGAGGACGGCGCCGGCGGCATGGGTGATGTCCTCGCCGGCCAGTCCGTCACCGCGGGTCAGGACCTGAACCAGGCGGCCGCCCCGATAACGGGCGGCCACGGCGAGGCCGTCGAGCTTGGGCTCCACGCACCACCCGGCCACCGGGCGCCCGAGACGCCGTTTCAGTCCGGCGGCCCATTCAGTGAGCTCGTCGGCGTCGAAGACGTTGTCGAGGGAGAGCATCGGCACCGAGTGCGGCACGTCCCCCTGCACGGCCCCGCCCGCCACCTTCCCGGTCGGCGACTCGGCGAGCACCTCGTCCGGGTGGGCCCCCTCGTAGGCAGCGATGGCGCGCAGGAGCCCGTCGTACTCGTCGTCACCGAGCGGGGTGGCCCCGGCGCCGTAGTACGCGGCCGACGCCGCCATGGCGGTGGTCACGGCTTCCGCGTAGGCGACAGGGGAGAGCAGGGCACTGTTTTCGGTCATGAAGGTCATCATGCTGCCCAGCACTGACAACGGCACCGGCCTGGCGTGGCCGCGGTCTCCCCGCTCGAAGGACAAGTCGTCCCACGGCGCGCTGAACCGGAGGCGGCTCGGGTAGGACCCGGCGCAGTCGTCTGTTCCGCCCAGGCGACTGTGACGGGCCGCGGCGCCATGGCCCCGGGGGCTCAGGGGCTCAGGGGCTCAGGGGAGGAACGTCACGGCGGGGAAGGCCGGGGACGGTCCGTCGAGCAGGTGTCCCCGGCGGTGACGCAGGTGTTCGTCGAAGAACGCGAGGGGGTACGCCTGCTGGATCTTCACCGCCTGGTCGGGATCGAGGGTGCCGATCACGTCCTGGAGCTGCTGCCCGCTCCATCCGAACAGCTTCGCCACCTGGGGGAACAGCGCCTCGTTGTCGCCGTACGAGATGTGGGCGGCGCCCTGGGCCTGGATGTCCAGCCGCCAGCCCCGCAGGTGCGACCAGAACGCGGCGGCCGCGGGAGCCGTGGCCCGGGTGAACTCGGCGGACATCATCATGAACGGCCGGTCCAGGTCGCCGGCGAGCGGCGGGTTCATCTGCATCGGACCGTCGAGGCTCAGACCGGCCCGGATGCGGTCGTCCGCGAGCGCGGCGCAGGCGGTGGCCGTCCCGCCCTTCGACCAGCCGAACGCGCCCATGCGCCGCGGGTCGAGGGAGCCGAGCAACCCGGCCGGCAGCGCCCGCCGGCCGACGTCCGGATTGCGCCCGGCGGCGAGCTGCTCGACGCAGCCGAGGGCGAAGCGCAGGTCGGCGGCGAAGTCCCCGGGCAGCGTCGGTGCTTTCCGGTCGTAGAGCGGGACGGCGACCCGGCCGTCCGGGAATTCGGTGTAGGTGTCGTACTGGTGAGCCATCGTCACGACCGCGTACCCATGGCTGGCGAGCTCCTGGACCATGACGGTGTGGTCGCCCTGGTGGCTGTGCGCGCCGTGCGAGAACACGACGACGGGCAGCCGTCTGCCCGATCGCCGCACCGGAGCGCCCATGCGGCCGGCAGTGAGCGGTGCCAGGGGGACCAGGCCGCTGAGCCCGGCGTCGGTGAGGAACGCCTGAAGGGCGCCGGCCGGCATCCAGGGCGCCACCGGGTGGTGCTCGACGTCGCGGGCGGGATACCAGACGGCGGCCATCAGCTCCCGGAAGTGCCCGGGGCCCGCTATGTCGTCCGGGCGTGACCGGTCGACGAGGTGCAGTGGGACCGTACCGACCGGGTACGGACCGGTGGGCGCGGGCAGAGCGAGCCGCTCCGGGGCGGGACCGGGACTGCCCGGGTCCGCCCACGCGGGGCTTGCGATGGCGGCGAGGGGCACGGCGGCCCCGGCGGCCAACCCGGCCCCCAGCATGCGGCGGCGTGTCAGGTTCGTGTGGGCGGTGAGCGGCGAGACGGTCATGGGACCTCCGTGTCACGGATCGTCAATCGTGGCGCCACGGCGGGTCCGTGGTCACAACTGAACGCTGTCACATGCCCGTCCGTACGGCATCGGCCCACGGGTTTAAATCCCAGGGTTGATGCGGTCGACGGCGCCGTCCTCCCGGTCCGGGCCAGCAGCCGACTGTCCGCGCCGCAGCGGGGCACCCAGTTGGAGCAATCCGACCCGTTGGGAACTGGCCGGAGATGCTGGTCAGCCAGAGCGACGAGACCGAGCACAAGTACGGCGTGGGCCAGACCTACATCTGGGCCACCAACCCCGCCACCCGCCCGAGGAAGGGGAGGCCCGGCTCTACGACGCGGACCCCCGCCCGGCCCGCGAGGCGGACATCACCACCTGGACTGCCGCCCTGAATGACGCGCGATAGGCCGCCCCGGACTTTGCCTGACCCTGACGCCCGTAGAGCCTGATCCCACAGGCCCCGCCACGCCACGGGATCAAGGAGGATCGATTCGCCTGTCGGTGCCCCCCTAGGGTCGTGCCCGCAATGCCCGACCCGCCTTCCCGGAAAGGTGCCCCTCCCCCATGAAGCTCCGCACCACCACCGCCGCTGCCCTGGCGGCCTTCGCCCTGGTCCTGTCGCTGCCCGGTTCGGCCCTCGCCGCCGAAGGCTACTTCCACTACAAGTACGTCGACGGATACGGGCAGGAGCAGCACGTCACCCTGCACGACCCGCACAGCGGCAAGTGCGTCAACCTCCACGCCGTCAGCGACGACGACGAGCAGCCCGGCTACGGCCCGCACAACGACACGGACTCCGCGGTGGTCGTCTACGCCGGCGCCAACTGCGAGGGCCCGGAGTGGAAGCTGCGCGCGCACGGCAGCCCGGCGCGCGACGACCTCCTGGTCCGGTCCGTGCGCTTCGAGGTCAACCCCGGTTAGTGTCACCGGTGTTCGAGCCCGATGAGGCCCGGGGCGGCCAACCGCCCCGGGCCTCAGGCCACCCACAGCACCTCGGCCATCAGAGTGGGTGGCGGTGCCGTTCGGTCCGCACGGCTCCCCTTCCCCGCGTCGTGCCGGCGGGCGAGCCGGTGGAGCATCGACGAGCGGCGCATCCGGGCGCTCTGAGTGATCCACAAGGGAAGAAGGGATGGCAGATGACCCACGGCGATGCCGCCGCGTTTCACCAGATCAAGATCCGTGTCGCGGGCCTGGTCCTGGACGGCCAGGATGTGGCGCTGATCCAGCGGACCAACGGCCGAGGGATGGTCCACTACGCCCTGCCGGGCGGCAACGTGGAACCCGCCGAGCCGCTGCCCGCCGCTTTGCGGCGTGAGCTTCGGGAGGAGCTCGGTCTGCTTCCGGAGGACCTGGCGGACGCACCGCGCTTCATGTGGCTCCTGGACGCCATGGTGAGCCGGCCGGGGTCCACTCCCCCCAGGAAGCTCCACCTCGTCTACCGGGTCCGTCTCCGGCCGGGAGTCCGTCCGAAGCTGAAGGCGTTCGAGGACGATGACGCGGTCGGCCGTGGGGTGGTCGTCTGGGTGCCGTTCGACCAGACAGGTGACCTCGCCCTCTTCCCGCCCGTGCCCCTCGCGGGTCTCGGGTCGTCCGACGCGTGCGTCGACGCCGGATCGGCCATGCTTCCGGCCGTGGACGACAGCAGCTACCGATGGCTGTGACCAGGCAGCGGGCTCTCCCGCACGTCAGCGGGACGATGCCGGCACCGGCGGGTGCGGGCGGCACGGTGCGCCTCGGGAGGCGGCGTGGGTGCGGCCCGCGGTTTGGAGGGCGGGGTGCGGGGCACACGACGTGGCGTCAGGAGGGCTACATCGGGAGGGTTCATGTCCGGACTGTTCGCGAAGATCAAGCGGTTCAGCCGCAGCCCGCAGGGGCAGCGGACGATCGCCTCCGTGCGGCGCGCGGCTTCCGACCCGCGCAAGCGGGAGCAGGCCCGCGGAATGCTCAGGCGCCTTCGGGGCAGCCGCTGACCCGCCGGCCTCGGCCCGGCCCCGGCGATCGTGTCCCGCTCGCGACGGTCCCGGGGCCGGTACGGCGCCGGTCGCGCGTGGGGCGCATCGCCCGGCGGCCCGGCGTGGCGCCGCCCGGGGCGAGGGACCAGCGGGCGCCGGGGCCGCGCCGCCAGTAGCGTGACCGCATGCGTACATGGACGGGCAAACCGTACCCCCTGGGAGCGACGTACGACGGCTCCGGAACCAACTTCGCACTGTTCTCCGAGGTCGCCGCAGGCGTGGACCTGGTCCTGCTCGACGACGCCGGGCGCGAGACCCGCGTACCGATGACCGAGATCGACCGGTCCGCCTGGCACATCTACCTCCCCGACGTGGGTCCCGGCCAGCGGTACGGCTACCGCGTCAGCGGGCCCTTCGACCCGGCCGCCGGGCACCGCTGCAATCCGGCCAAGCTGCTGCTGGACCCGTACGCGACCGCGATCGACGGCCGGCTCGACCACCACGAGTCGCTCTACGGCCACCGCTTCGCGGACGGCTCCGAGCCCAACGAGCTCGACAGCGCGGGCCACACCATGCTGTCGGTGGTCACCGACCCCAGCTTCGACTGGGGCGACGACAAGCCTCCCGGTCACACGTATGCGGACAGCGTCATCTACGAGGGCCACGTGCGCGGTCTCACGCGCACCCACCCCGCCCTGCCCGAGGAACTGCGCGGCACCTACGCGGGCATCGCCCACCCCGCCTTCCTCGAGCACCTCACCAGCCTCGGGGTGACCGCGCTGGAACTGATGCCGGTGCACCAGTTCGTCCAGGACGGCCACCTGGCGGAAAGGGGACTGTCGAACTACTGGGGTTACAACACCATCGGCTTCTTCGCCCCGCACAACGCCTACGCGGCCACCGGGGGCCGCGGAGCGCAGGTCACCGAGTTCAAGCAGATGGTGAAGGCGCTGCACGCGGCGGGCATCGAGGTGATCCTCGACGTCGTCTACAACCACACCGCCGAGGGAAACCACAACGGGCCCGTCCTGGCGTTCAAGGGGATCGACAACGCCGCCTACTACCGCCTGGCGGACGAGGACCGCTCCCGGTACTACGACACCACGGGCACCGGCAACAGCCTGCTGATGCGCCACCCCAACGTGCTGCAGCTCATCATGGACTCCCTGCGCTACTGGGTCCAGGAGATGCACGTCGACGGCTTCCGTTTCGACCTGGCCGCCACCCTCGCCCGCCAGTTCCACGAGGTCGACCGGCTCTCCGCCTTCTTCGACGTCATCCAGCAGGACCCGGTGATCAGCCGCCGCGTCAAGCTCATCGCCGAGCCGTGGGACCTGGGCGAAGGCGGCTACCAGGTCGGCAACTTCCCACCCCTGTGGTCGGAGTGGAACGGACGCTACCGTGACACCGTCCGGGACTACTGGCGCGGCGCCGAGGGCGTCCTCGGCGAGTTCGCCTCGCGCATCACCGGTTCCGCCGACCTGTACGAACACGACCGGCGCCGTCCCCTCGCCAGCGTCAACTTCGTCACGGCCCACGACGGGTTCACCCTGCGCGACCTGGTGTCATACGACCACAAGCACAACGGGGAGAACGGCGAGGACGGCCGGGACGGCGAGGACCACAACCGGTCCTGGAACTGCGGGGTGGAAGGGGAGACCGACGACCCCGGTGTTCTGGCGCTGCGGGAGAGGCAGCAGCGCAACCTGATGACCACGCTGATCCTCTCCCAGGGCATTCCGATGATCAGCCACGGGGACGAGCTGGGCCGTACCCAGGGCGGCAACAACAACGCGTACTGCCAGGACAATCCGACCACCTGGATCGACTGGAACCTCGACGAACGCCGGCGTCGGCTCCTCGAGTTCACCTCCGGTCTCATCCGGCTCCGCCGCCGGCATCCCGTGCTGCGGCGCAGGCGCTTCTTCTCGGGTCGGGCGGTCGGACACTCGGGCCGCCCGCCCGCGGACGTCGAGTGGTTGCGTCCCGATGCCACGCCGATGCAGGACGAGGACTGGACGGCGCCGCGGGCCGGCGCGCTGACCGTGTTCCTGAACGGTGAGGCGATCACCGAGCCGGACGCCTACGGGAACCGGGTCACCGACGACTCCTTCCTGCTGATGTTCAACAGCACGGACAGGGCTGTCGACTTCCGTCTTCCCGGCGACCGGTTCGCGGTCCGCTGGGCACTGCTGGTGGACACCGCGAGCACGGACGCCCCCGACGAGCGGGAGCTGAAGGCGGGCAGCGCGCTGCGGCTGGAGTCGTACAGCACCGTGGTGCTGTGCAGTGCCCGGGAGGGCGCGGTGCCGGAGGAGATCTGACGCCTGGTGCGTGCGGGCGCGTCCGGCGGTGGGCAGGGCACGCACGGCGAGGGCGGCCGGGGAGCTGCCCGGCCCGTCTCTGTCCCCCCTTCCCGCCCCTTCCCCCCGGAGGGGGACGGGGGGGGAGGCCCCCAGAGGCGGGTCGGTTGTGGTTTTTGTTGGTCTGGGGGGGGTGGGGGTTGAGGCG
>NZ_JBVHWK010000021.1:41946-43180 GCF_055569445.1 Streptomyces sp. NPDC029122
CCATCCTCCACGCACCCCCCCCCCCCCCCTTTCCCCCCCCCCCCCCCCCCCCCGCCCCCCCCCCCCCACCCCCCCCCCCGCCCCCCCCCCCCACCCCCCCCCCCCCCCCCCCCCCCCCCCCCCCCCCCCGGTACTCCGTTCCGGCCCTTCCGCCACGGGGGCGTCAGGCGGGGCGGCCACCGAAGGGAGCGCCGGTGCCGTAGTACGTGCCCAGTTCCTCGCGGTAGCCCGCGTCACCGAGGTGCTTGTCGCGGTGGAACTCCGGCGCGTTCTTGATCTGTTCCTTCGTCCGTTCGACGAAGATCTTCCGCTCGTCCGGGTCGATCCGGGTCACGGTGCCCGCCGGCAGCAGGACTTCCCTGCCGAAGATCCACACCCCCGTGTCCACGACCAGGTAGGCGTCACCGACCTCGTCGGAGTGCTTGTCGACCTTGCCGATGGCACCGTCCGTCGCCTCGACCTTGTATCCGGTCAGATCGGTACCCGCCAGGTGCCCAGCGGTCGACTGGTAGGCCCACACATGCTCAGTCACGCGAAAACAACTCCTCAGATCTCAGAGACGAAGCGGCCTCAGCCGCGACTCTTTCGTGCGCCGTACGCGCATTCGCCCGCAAGGCTCTTTTCGGTGCCGCTACCAGCGGTACCAGCGACCACTGCTGCCCTTCGGGCGGGCGACGAATCCGATCAGCCATATCACCAATACGATGACGGCGATCCACCACAGCGCCTTCAGGGCGAAGCCCGCGCCGAAAAGGACCAGGGCCAGAAGAAGCACAAGAAGCAGGGGAACCATTGTTATCAACCTCCGCAGCACCGCATGCCCGGCATTGTCGAACTCACACACCTGGCGTGCGACTTCGCGGATCAGTGGACCTGACGTGGGGGCCGCCTGTTTGAAATCCGCCGGAGCGACCACAAGAGGCTGGGTAAGGCTTTCGACTAGTACACAGGGAGTGATCAGCTGTGTCGGGTGAGCAGAAGAGCGAAGCCAAGACCGAGCAGGCCAAGGGCAAGCTCAAGGAGACCGCCGGCCGCTTGACGGGCAATGAGCGGATGACCGCCGAAGGCCGCGCGGAACAGGCCAAGGGCGATGCCCGCGAGGCCAAGGAGAAGGCCAAGGACGCCTTCAAGCACTGAAGCGCGGAGGGAACGCGTCGGGGGGGGGGGGGGGGGGGGGGGGGGGGGGGTGGGGGGGGGGGGGGGGGGGGGGGGGGGGGGGGGGGGGGGGGGGGGT